>DFBC01000153.1:0-36890 GCA_002367235.1 Cellvibrionales bacterium UBA3090 | reverse complement strand
CCCGCTTGGAATAATATTCCGGATTTTGGCCCTGATGAGAAGGCCTTCTTTGAATATATGTCCATGCATATGGAGCCTTGGGATGGCCCGGCAGGTTTGGTTATCACCGATGGTCGCTATGCAGTTTGCACTCTAGATAGAAATGGTTTGAGGCCCTCCCGCTGGGTTCTAACCGATGACGATATTATTACTGTGGCCTCTGAGGTTGGTGTTTATAGCTACCAGCCGAGCAGCGTAGTTGCCAAAGGTCGGCTTGGCCCTGGTGATATGCTGTCTATCGATACTCAGACAGGATCTATTCTCAATGCCGAGGATGTAGATAAGCAGCTGGCATCCGAGAACCCATACCAGGAATGGTTGCGTGATGGTGCAGTAAAAATCATGTCTACCATGGGTGATGAGAGCTTTGAGGTAGAAGGTGCCACAACCCGAGACCAGATACATAAATACATGAAAATGTATTTAGCCTCTCAAGAAGAGCGAGACCAAGTCATCAGGCCGCTTGCTGAAGGTGGTCAGGAAGCCGTAGGCTCTATGGGTGACGATACTCCAATGGCGGTGCTCTCTAGTAAGCACCGATCACTCTATGATTACTTTAGGCAGCAATTTGCCCAGGTTACCAATCCGCCAATCGACCCGTTGCGCGAGACATTGGTCATGTCTTTGCAAGTCCAGCTAGGGCGCGAGCGCTGTATCTTTAACGAGTCAGATGAGCATGGTTGTCGAATAAACCTTAACAGCCCGGTACTGTCCCCACGTAAGTACTACGCGTTAAAAAATAATGGGTTGCAAGATTACCAAGTTAAAAAATTCAGTGTTAATTATGACCCAGAAAAAATCAGCTTAAAGCAGGCAATTAAGACTCTCTGTCAGGAGGTAGAAACTGAGGTTAATGCCGGCATTGTATGCTGTATTTTGTCTGATTCTGATCTTCAGATAGGTAAGCTTCCAATACCAATGCTGATGGCTGTGGGTGCAGTTCACCACCATTTGATTTCTGTGGGGTTGCGCTGTGATGCGAACATCATCGCGAGTACGGCATCAGCCCGTGACTCACACCAGATAGCCACACTGATTGGCTGCGGTGCCTCAGCTGTGTATCCCTTCCTTAGCTATCATATTATTTCCGACTTGATTAATTCGGGCGAATTACTGAGCGATCTGGACACAGCCTTTAAAAATTATCGCAAAGGTATCAATAAAGGGCTGCTTAAAATTCTTTCGAAAATGGGTATCTCCACGATTGCTTCATATCGCGGTGCTCAGCTCTATGAAATTATTGGCCTTGCTTCAGAAGTCGTTGATTTGTGTTTTGCCGATACTCCAAGTCGTATCAAGGGTGCAGAATTTAGCGATCTGGAAAAAGATCAGCAGCAGTTAGCTAAAGAAACCTGGAGCGAGCGCAAGCCAGTAAGCCCGGGTGGCTTGCTGAAATATGTTCACGGCCAGGAATACCACGCATTTAATCCAGATGTAATACAAGCGCTGCATCGCTCAGTTCAGCATGGTGACTATGCTGCTTGGCATGACTACGCCGCATTGGTCAACGAGCGCCCTGTGACCACGCTAAGAGATTTGCTCAAGATCCGCGATGATATCAAGCCCATGCCTTTGTCAGAGATTGAGCCTGTCGAGAATATCCTGAAGCGCTTTGATTCGGCTGGTATGTCTCTGGGTGCTCTATCACCGGAGGCCCATGAAGCCTTGGCCGAGGCAATGAATAGTCTTGGCGGCCGCTCCAACTCAGGTGAAGGTGGAGAAGACCCGGTTCGTTACGGTACGGTTAAGGTTTCTAAGATCAAGCAGGTTGCCTCAGGTCGCTTTGGTGTGACGCCCCACTACCTGTCTAGTGCTGAAGTTATCCAAATTAAAGTAGCGCAGGGTGCAAAGCCTGGTGAGGGTGGTCAGCTACCTGGCGGCAAAGTTAATGATCTGATTGCACGTCTTCGTTATTCGGTGCCTGGCGTTACCCTTATATCGCCGCCACCTCATCATGATATCTATTCGATTGAAGATTTAGCTCAGCTAATTTTTGATCTAAAGCAGGTGAATCCCAGAGCGCTTATTTCAGTCAAGCTGGTGTCTCGCCCAGGTGTTGGCACTATTGCCACAGGTGTTGCTAAAGCCTATGCAGATCTGATCACGATTTCTGGCTACGATGGCGGTACAGCTGCTAGTCCGTTAACCTCCATTCGTTATGCTGGCTCCCCATGGGAGCTAGGCTTGTCAGAAACTCATCAAATGCTGCGTGCCAATGATTTGCGCGACAAGGTGAGAGTTCAAACTGATGGTGGATTAAAAACGGGTCTTGACGTAGTAAAAGCGGCCATTCTTGGTGCCGAGAGCTTTGGGTTTGGCACGGCGCCTATGGTGGCATTAGGCTGTAAATATCTACGTATTTGCCACTTGAATAACTGTGCAACAGGTGTTGCAACTCAAGATCAGCATCTCCGTGATGAGTACTACAAAGGTACCGTGGAGACGGCCAAAAACTTCTTCCGCTTCATGGCCGAGGAAACCCGTGAGTGGATGTCTCGGTTGGGCGTCCAGACTCTAGGAGAGTTGGTGGGCCGGGTTGACCTCCTTGAAATTTTGTCTGGGAATACAGATAAGCAACAAAAGTTGGATATCTCCCCGATCATCTACACGGATGAACTACTGGAAAGCAAGCCTCAAACTTGCCAGGTTGCCCAGAACACACCTTTTGACGAGGCGCTATTAGCTGAACAAATGGTGGCAGATATCTTGCCTGCCATTAAAGCTAAGCAGGGCGGCGAATTCAGTTATGAGGTGAGTAATTGTGACCGCTCCATCGGCGCTCGTTTATCTGGCGAAATCGCTATGTTACATGGCAATCAGGGAATGGCTGATGCACCAATAAAACTCAAGCTTACCGGTGTTGCTGGTCAATCTTTGGGTGTTTGGAACGCCGGTGGTCTTGATATTTATCTTTCTGGTGATGCCAACGATTATGTGGGTAAGGGCATGGCCGGAGGCAAGATCGTGATTGCCCCACCTGAAGACAGTAAATTTTCCTCTAACGATGCACCGATTATCGGTAATACCTGTTTGTATGGTGCGACCGGAGGCAAGCTATATGCGGCAGGCAGGACGGGAGAACGTTTTGCTGTACGAAATTCTGGCGCACATACCGTTGTCGAAGGCGCGGGCCACCACTGTTGTGAATATATGACGGGCGGTGTGGTCGCGGTGTTAGGCCCGACTGGTCCTAACTTTGGTGCTGGCATGACCGGTGGCTTTGCCTATGTTCTGGATGAGCAGCGTAGTTTTGTTGATCTATATAACATGGAGCTGGTGGAGATTCAGCGGATTACCAGTGAAGCGACTGAAGCCTATCGCCATCATCTGGAAGGGATGATTACGGAATTTGTGGCCGAGACAGGCAGTGCCTGGGGCCAGAAAATTCTTGATAATTTTGAATACTTTGTAGGCAAGTTCTGGTTAGTGAAACCTAAAGCAGCTAGCTTGCAAGGTTTGCTAGAACATACCCGCGCTGCGCCTCAATAATGGGCAGACACAGTTACTTAAGAGTTTAAGCTTATGACCCAAAGGTTGAACAACGATTTCCAGTTCGTGCAGGTAAACCGTCAGGAACCCAATAAAAAGGGTATGTACAGTCGTACTCGGGAATTCGTTGAAATTTATGAGCCTTTTGATGAAAAGCAGGCTGGGGGGCAGGCGCATCGTTGCCTGAGTTGTGGCAATCCATATTGTGAGTGGAAATGTCCCGTTCACAACTACATCCCTAACTGGCTGAAATTGCTTTCTGAGGGAAATATTATGGAGGCGGCGGAGTTAAGTCACCTCACCAATACGTTGCCGGAAGTCTGTGGTCGAGTTTGTCCTCAGGATAGACTCTGTGAAGGGGCTTGTACCTTAAATGAAGACTTTGGTGCGGTGACCATTGGTAATGCCGAAAAGTATATAACTGATACTGCATTCGCTATGGGTTGGCGCCCTGACATGTCCAAGGTGACATGGACGGATAAGCGAGTTGCTATTATTGGCGCAGGCCCGGCAGGCCTTGGCTGTGCTGACGTACTCGTTAGAAGTGGCGTCAAGCCCGTGGTTTTTGATCGGTATCCTGAAATTGGTGGACTCTTAACCTTTGGTATCCCCGAATTCAAGCTTGAAAAATCAGTCATGCAGCATCGTCGCCAGGTGTTTGAAGAAATGGGTGTCGAGTTCCGACTCAATACGGATGTCGGCACTGATGTGACAATGGATCAGCTTGTCGAAGAATATGACGCTGTGTTTCTTGGTATGGGCACCTATAAGTACATGAAGGGTGGCTTTCCCGGTGAGGATCTACCTGGCGTTTATGATGCACTCCCATTTCTGATCGCCAATGTAAACCGCAATATGGGGTGGGAAAACGACGAAAGTGAATTTATTGGTGTTGCAGGTCAGCGGGTCGTGGTTCTAGGTGGTGGCGATACAGCGATGGACTGCAACCGGACTTCAATTCGGCAGGGTGCAGAAAGCGTGGCATGTGCTTACCGGAGAGATGAAGAGAATATGCCCGGTTCTCGCAGGGAAGTACAAAATGCCAAGGAGGAAGGTGTTCAGTTCTTGTTCAATCGTCAGCCCATAGAAATTGTGGGTAATGGTAAGGTTGAGGGAATTAAAGTTGTCACGACAGAGCTCGGTGAGCCGGATGAAAATGGTCGACGTCGTCCTATTCCTGTGAGTGGTAGTGAAGAAATATTACCGGCAGATGTCGTCTTAATAGCCTTCGGTTTTCAGCCAAGCCCGGCACCGTGGCTGGCAGATTTGGGTGTTGAGCTGAACGATTGGGAGGGTGTGATCGCACCCGAAGAGCAGGAGTTCAAGTTCCAAACAAGCAACCCCAAAGTGTTTGCGGGTGGAGATATGGTACGGGGTTCAGATTTGGTGGTAACGGCTATCTGGGAAGGTCGGCAAGCCGGAGAAGGCATCCTCGATTATCTTGAAGTTTAAGGCTGTTACCTGATGACTCCACTTAAAAATGACCGTTTTCTTCGTGCGTTAATGCGTCAGCCCGTAGATATGACGCCGGTTTGGATGATGCGTCAGGCAGGCCGTTATCTTCCAGAATACAGAGCTTCGAGGGCTGAGGCCGGCGACTTTATGGCGCTTTGCACGAATCCAGAGCGAGCCTGTGAAGTTACATTGCAGCCTTTAGATCGCTATCCATTGGATGCAGCCATTCTTTTTTCAGATATTCTCACAATCCCAGATGCCATGGGCTTGGGTTTGTATTTTGAAGCGGGTGAAGGCCCTCGTTTCCGCAAACCCGTTCGAACGGAAGAAGATATTAATCAGCTGTCAGTGATTAATCCCCAGCAAGACTTACCTTACGTGATTAATGCAGTGTCCACCATTAGGCGTGAACTCAATGGTCGGGTACCTCTAATCGGGTTTTCTGGTAGCCCTTGGACGTTAGCTACCTACATGGTAGAGGGTGGCTCAAGTAAAGATTTTGCTCGTTGTAAAACCATGGCCTATAACCAGCCAGAGCTGATGCATCAGTTATTAGACACGTTGGCAAAGTCAGTTATAGTCTATCTCAATGCACAAATTGAGGCTGGGGCGCAAGCCGTACAGATTTTTGATACCTGGGGAGGCGCGTTGTCCCATTCCGCTTACCGGGAATTGTCGCTTCAGTATATGAATCAAATCGTTGATGGTTTGCTGAAGCAACACGAAGGGCGGCCTGTTCCAGTTATTTTGTTTACCAAAGGTGGCGGGCAGTGGTTGTCAGACATCGCTAATTCTGGGTGCCATGCTGTCGGTCTCGATTGGACTACACATATCGGCGATGCGCGTAGTCAGGTGGGTGACCGTGTAGCTCTACAGGGCAATATGGATCCGGCTATTCTTCGTGCTTCTCCGCAGCGAATTCGCGAGGAAGTGTCGGCTATCCTGTCACAGTTTGGATCTGGGAATGGGCATATTTTCAATTTGGGTCATGGAATTACCCCTGATATTGATCCAGAGCACGCCGGCGTATTTGTTGATGCAGTTCACGAACTGTCAGTGAAGTATCACCAAAAACCTAGTTAATCTAACCAGTTATCGTCAGATCTGACCAATTAATCTACAACTATTGCTATTGCGGATAATCAGCTTATTCTTAGGGTTGTCTAACTTCCACTCTCAAGAATGGATAGACAGGATAAATAACTAAACGGTAGGCAGGTAGCGAATAGTCATGAGCATCAAG
Source organism: Cellvibrionales bacterium UBA3090 (assembly GCA_002367235.1). Taxonomy (GTDB): domain Bacteria; phylum Pseudomonadota; class Gammaproteobacteria; order Pseudomonadales; family Porticoccaceae; genus Porticoccus. Next base: position 30,664 of record DFBC01000153.1, on the reverse strand, counting down.
CAGGTTAAAATAAATGCAGATGACATCACCATTGGGATGTTCGTCTCCTGTCTTGATCGTCCGTGGAATCAAACCCCATTTCCTATACAGGGTCTACTGGTCCAGGGACCAAAGGAAATCAGTGCGCTGAGAGCCTACTGTGATTATGTATATATTGATATAACCAAGGGGCGTAGCCCAATTGCTGTAACGGTATCACCGGATATTTCTGGTAAGAAAAAATCCCCCATTTCGGCGCGAAATAAAGCGGGAGTGGATGGGTATCACCAAGTAACTCCCATCGAAGTGCGAAGAGAGGTTTATCGGCAGGTTGTTCCCCTTGTCAAAGAGGTTGAGCTTGCGGAAAAGGCCCTGTTACATCTCCGTGGGCAATTTACTTTGGCTGCGAAACAGATAGCCAAGGGTAGAGATTTTGACTATCAAGGCTTGAAAGACTGTGTGGCCGATATGGTGAACAGTGTTGTCAGGTGTCCAGATGCGTTTACTTGGTTATTGAGGTTACGCCTCAAAGATCAGCAAACACATGACCATAGTCTGCGCTCCGCTCTTTGGGCAGTACAATTTGCTCGCTACATAGGAATGCCCAAAGATGAAATGGCTATTCTCTGTTTAGGGACATTATTGAAAGATGTAGGCAAGGTTAAACTGTCCAATAGCTTGTTGCGGAAGAAAGTTCGAAATGCAGAGGAGGTGGCGGAATACCAGCAATTCGTCACCTACGGCGTAGAGATGTTGCGAGCAAGTAACGTTGAACCACGTATTATCTCTGTGGTTCGTTATCATTGTGAGCGTCACGATGGTAGCGGGTTTCCAGAGGGCTGGTCAGGTGGAAAGATTCCATTGTTGGCGCGTATTGCAGGTATAGCATCGACCTATGATGCTATCTCTAACCCTCGTGAGTCTGCGGACCCGGTAGCGGCGTCCAGAGCGGTAAGCCTACTTTACAATATGCGAGATAAGAAGTTTCAGGAAGATCTCGTTGTACAATTTATTCAATCCATTGGTCTTTACCCCACGGGCACACTCGTGGAGCTGACTACCGGTGATGTGGGTATTGTGATTGAACAACACCACGATTCTCGTTTAACACCCAAGGTTGCCGTTTTGGATCAGGAAAAGGCTCTGGCCTCGGGTGAATATATTCTTCTGGATTTAAAAGATGAAGAGGCTTCCAGAAAGGCGCTGCTAAAGGGTGGTCGAGCTAAGGCTAGGTCCGTGGAGAAACTGGCTATTGCCCGAGATCTGGAACCTTCCGGTTATGATGTAGACCTGTCGTCTGTTACCAGCGTGTTCATGAAAAATGCAAGTAAAGTTCTAGAGAGCAGTATGTCTGGCGAGGAGGAGCAAGCGTTGCTTTCCTCGAAAAAGGGCAAGGGCTTTTTTGCCGGTTTGCGTGAACATTTCCGCCATTAACCGACTGCTTTATATTTCCCCAGAACCGCTCCCATCTGAGTGATTGTGCCCGGTTGGTATTGAGGGTCCCAAATCATAGATTCTGGTTCAAACAATAGGACGACGGTTGACCCGAACTTGAATTGCCCCAGTTCCTCACCCTTCTCCAACAGAACCTGACCTGAGTTGAACTGGTTTGTTGTGACCTCTCCAGGCTGGTAGTGTCCGTGCCATACTGACTCTATTCCTGCAACCATCATCGCGCCGACCAAAATAACAGCACATCGGCCAACCGGCGTATCAAACAGGCAGACCAATCGTTCATTTTTGGCAAAGAGCCCATCAATGTATTGTGTTGTTGTGTCATTGACTGAAAACAGTTTCCCGGGAATATAGCGAGTGTAAAGTAATTCGCCGTCCACAGGCATGTGGACTCGATGGTAATCACTCGGTGACAAGTACGTGGTGATGAAACTTCCGTTCATGAAGCGTTGACTGTCGCTATCACTTTCACCCAGCAAAGAGCCGACCGAAAAAGATTTACCTTTAGCTTGAAAAATGTTGCCCGCCTCGATGGAGCCTAGTTGGCTGACAGTGCCATCGGCGGGGCAGACAAGGCTTGTGTTACTTTGATCAACAGGGCGAACACCCTCTTTCAAGGTTCGGGTAAAGAAAGCGTTAAAATGTGGGTAGTCACTTAAGTCGCTTGAAACGGCTTCATCCAGATTAACATCGTAGGTGCGAATGAACTGTTTGATAAGCGCATTTTTTAGCCAAGGTGTTGTTGCTTCAGCTAGCCTTGAGCCTAATCGGGATAGCCCGTGTTGAGGTACAAGGCGTTGCAGAGCGACAAACCATTCAGATTGGAGATTGTTCATTAATTAAGACTCTACGGGCGTGTCTTCTCGATTGCCCCACTCTGCCCAAGAGCCTTCATAGGCACGGATGCTGTCGAAGTCCAGCAGTCTTCCAAGCATGTAAGTGAATCCCGAACGGTGATGGGACTGGCAGTGAGTTATCGTGGGCTTGTTAGGGCTAATACCTAGAGCCTCCAATCGTTCTAGAGCGTTCTCATGAATTCTTTGGTTGCGCTTGAAGTCCATCATACTGGTCCATTCGCAATGAACTGCGCCAGGGATGTGGCCTCCTTTTTCTGCAAGGACTTTTTCACCCGAGTACTCCGCTGCACTTCTGGCATCCCAAATTTGCAGTTCGCCGCTATCCAGACAGGCCATAATTTCTTCTGCCTCAATAATGGGTGAGCGATCTATATTGATCTCTCGTTCAATCGCCTTGGTCGTGGGTACGTCAGTCGTTGTGGGGTGCCCTTCATTGTGCCAAGCAATCAGGCCGCCATTCAGGTATGACCAGTTTTTGTGTCCAATTACATCCAGTGTCCAGATGAAGCGACCGGCCCAACCGCCGCCTTCATCATCATAGACAATGACATGCTTATCTTCGGTTAATCCGATGCTGCCGGCCATTGCCGACAACTTTTCTTCAGGGGGCAACTTATTTGGACCAGGCACGGAACCAGACATCAATTCTTTTGGTGAAACATGAACTGCACCGGGAATATGCATCCTGCTATAGAGTGAATCATTGCAAAGATCAACAATTAGCAGGTTAGGCTGATCCAGCAGCTCAACGAGTACTTCGGGTTCCAGTAATTTCGGTATGTCTGACATCGTGATTCTCTTTAAAAATAAGCCGTGCTAAAAAGTTGAGATTGTACCATTCATGGGAAGTCAGGTAATGCTTATTGCCCTTGTTCCAGGCTATGTACAATGTGCCAATAGCTATCAAACCGTTCCTTTTCTATCATTCCATCCTCAACGGCTTGGCAGAGAGCACAGCCAGGCTCCTGCTGATGTTGGCAATCTCTAAATTTGCAGTTTCCCAGAAAGGGGCGAAACTCAATAAACCCATTTGCAATTGATGCGGCATCAAGATGCCATAGTCCGAATTCACGGATTCCAGGTGAATCGATTACATCTCCACCGTTTGGTAGGTGAAACAATTGCGAGGTGGTAGTGGTATGAGTGCCTTTTGCTTTCGAGGCAGAAAGAGCTCCTACAGCCGTGTTAATTTCAGGTGAGAGTGTATTCAGTAGTGAGGACTTGCCAACACCAGACTGGCCGACAAACACACTCGTTAACCCTTCGAGGTAATCTTCTAGGCGATCAACACCTTCACCTGTTTGAGCGGAAACCAGGAAGCATTCGTAGCCGAGCTTTAGGTACTTATCGAGCATGTTATTCAAGTGGCTGAAGTTGTTATCGTCAATCAAGTCAGCTTTATTCAGAATGATCACGGGTTTAATAGATTGATTTTCGGCAGCCACTAAATAGCGGTTTATCAGGTTGGTATGTGGCTCCGGGTAGGGGGCAATGACAATGATAATTCTATCTATATTTGCAGCGACAGGTCGTAACTTACCGCGGTTATCCGGTCGGCATAACTCTGATTTTCTTGGGTGCTGCGAAGTGACCACGCCCTGATGCTCGCCATCTTGCCAGGCGACTCTGTCGCCCGTCACAATGGTCGGTAGGTTGGCCCGTAAATGACAGCGGCGAATGCCTTCCCCGGTGCGTTGTTCTGGTTCTATGTCGACTTGTTTTCCGTAACTAGCAATCACTCTGCCATTTTGTTCTGGCCCTAAGTCAGAGGGAGACAGATACTCATCAGCCTCTTGTTGTGCATTGACCTGAGCTCTGGTTTTAGCCTGATTTTCTTGAATCCGCAGGCGTTGTTGCTTGGTCAGACGGCGCTTTGTCAACATGACTCCTTAGTTTAGGCAGACATTATAGGCCTGTCATTCGCTGGCGTAGTTGAGCGCAAGGATATAGCATACGGAGAACGAGGGACAGGAACTGAATATGCTTAATTTAGAGGGGGTTTACCAGTCACTGGCCAAGCTTGTGCCGCTCATATCAACCATTGCCGCGATTGTATTCGTGCTTTGGCTGGCCAACTGGATATTGCTGCGACGTGCCAGCTTGACGACCGAATCGCGCTTGCCCGGCCAGGTAATCATGCTGGTTCTAAGTGCTATTGCATTAATAGCGGTTATTCTGGCCCTGCCGGTGAGTGAATCTACTCGAGGCGATTTACTGGGTTTATTGGGGTTGATTTTGACGGGTGTAATTGCATTGTCATCAACCACCTTTGTGTCTAATGCCATGGCGGGGTTGATGTTGCGCTCAGTGCAGAGCTTTCGTCACGGCGACTTTATTCGAGCAGGTGAACACTTTGGCCGAGTGACCGAGCGTGGTTTATTTCATACGGAAATTCAATCGGAAGACCGTGATTTAATCACCCTGCCAAACCTATTTCTGGCCTCCAGTCCGGTAACAGTAGTGCGCTCGTCTGGCACTATTATTTCTTGCGACCTCTCTCTCGGCTACGATGTACCGCATTATCAGGTCGAGTCTCTACTCAAGGAAGCTGCTATGGCTGCTGGATTGCAGGAGTCATTTGTCCAGATTATGTCACTGGGTGATTACTCCGTGAGTTATCGAATTGCCGGTTACTACGCTGAAGTGAAACACCTGCTATCGGGGAGGAGTCGGCTGAGACGGGAGGTTCTTGATAAACTTCATGGTGCAGATATTGAAATTGTTTCGCCTTCATTTATGAATCAGCGGCAATTTAATAGCGGTGAAAAATTCATGTCGGCACCCAAACCACTCAACCCGCTTGAAGTCGGAGAGGTGGCTCCCGAATCGCTGATCTTTGATAAGGCAGATAAAGCAGAAAAGATTCGCATTCTTAAGGATGAACAGCAAACCTTAGTTGATGGAATCAAAGTATTAAAAACGCAGCTCGAAGGGCTGGACGAGGCGCAGGCCGATGAGATTAAGGGCCAGATCTTTCAGTGTGAAGAGCGTTTAGAGAAACTTGAAAACATTATTCGAATAGCAAAAGAAACCCCCCATGAATGAAACTAATAGCGTAGGCAATAGCGAAGAAACTTCTTCCATTGCAAAAAACCCATTAAATTTAATCTGGATCGATCTGGAAATGACCGGCCTGGATACTGAGCGCGATGTGATTATTGAAATTGCCACAGTCGTCACCGACAAGAACCTCAATATTCTTGGCGAAGGCCCAATCTTTGCCATTCACCAGCCAGACGCATTGCTAGATGGTATGGACGAGTGGAATACTCGACAGCATGGTCAGTCGGGATTAACTGAAAGGGTTCGTAGTAGTACGACGACGATGGCCGAGGCAGAGCAGGCTACGATCAAATTTTTGCAACAGTTTGTCGATGCAAAAAAGTCACCAATCTGCGGCAATTCCATCTGTCAGGATCGACGTTTTCTAGCTCGACAAATGCCCGAGCTGGAAGCGTTCTTTCACTACCGGAATTTGGATGTTAGCAGTGTGAAGGAAATAGCCCATCGCTGGAGACCAGAATTACTTAAAGGTTTCAGCAAGCAGGGGTCTCACCTGGCCATGGATGATATAAAAGATTCTATTGCAGAGCTTAGCTATTACCGCGATGTATTTTTTAATATGGCTGAAGTAAAGGATTAGGGGAGAGAGTTCTATGTGGCAGGTTTATCTTTCTGGGGAAATTCACACGGATTGGCGAGATAAAATTATCCGCGGGGTCGAAAAACTTAATTTGCCGGTACAATTTAGCTCGGCAGTGACCAATCATGAGGCCAGTGATGCAGCTGGTGATGTCTTGGGTGAGGAGGCCAGTCAATACTGGCGTGATCACAAGTCAGCGAAAGTAAATGCCATTCGAATCAAGACTCAAATAGAACAATCAGATTTGGCCATTATTCGTTTTGGCGATAAATATAAGCAGTGGAATGCTGCGTTTGATGCGGGCTATTGCGCGGCGCTGGGTACACCTTATATCACCCTGCATGATGAAAGTATTATTCACCCATTAAAGGAAGTTGATGCCAGTGCGATGGCCTGGGCGCAGACGACAGACCAAGTGGTTGAAATAATGAATTATTTGATAAACCAAAAATAGTTGGCGATGCTGAGCGGAGGGGTAACTTATCCAGAGTTCAGCGGTTAATTAATGCATTCGTGATTTTTCGTTTACGTTTTCTGTTGCCCGTTTTTGATAAGGCGTGTCGGCTCAGTGCCCATTTAACGTGCTCCCGAACGATTTCTGATGGGTAAGCCTGTCGACTATTCAGCGCGTTAAGAATCTTGTCAGATGTCGGGGCATTACCCAAGCCAATGGCGAGGTTTCGCAACCACCGCTCATAACCGATACGACGGATGGGTGATCCCTCGGTAAATTTTAAAAACTCAGCTTCACTCCATAAAAACAATTCTGCTAACTCTCTATTTCCAAGATTATGTCGAGGTGAAAAGTCTTTTTCTGTCGTGGGGGTGGCCGCTTTATTCCACGGGCAGATTGCTTGGCAGTCATCACAACCAAAGACCCTATTACCCATGGGTTCACGAAATTCTTCGGGGATACTCCCCTTATGTTCAATGGTGAGATAGGAAATACACCTTCGGGCGTCCAAGACGTAGGGTTCAGGGAATGCATCTGTAGGGCAGACTTTCAGGCAGGCCTTACAATCACCACACTGGTCTGCTTCCGTTGATTGATCTACGGGTAGCGGTAGGCTGGTATAAATTTCACCCAGAAAAAACCAGGATCCGGCCTCACTGTTAATAATTAAGGTGTGTTTCCCCATCCAGCCTAGCCCGGCCTTTTCCGCCAGCGGTTTCTCCATAACAGGGGCACTGTCCACAAAGGGTCGTTGGATGATACTGTCAGGCACCGCATGTTCAATTTCTTTGGCAAGGGTGGTGAGTCGCTTACGTATTAATTTGTGGTAATCGCGGCCCAAGGCATAGCGTGAAATATAGGCTTTATCTTCATCCTTTAGAACTGCAATCATATTGCTGTCGTCTGGTAGATAATCCATTCGTACGCTGATAACCCGTTGAGTGCCAGGGAGTAGTTGTTCGGGGTGATAACGCTTCTCACCATGCTCGCTCATCCACTGCATATCACCCTGATAGTCTTTTTGGAGCCATTGATTGAGTCGTTTCCCCGTTTCCGCTAGCTCGGTATCGGTAATGGTTACTTGCTGAAAACCTAGTGCCTGCCCCCATTTCTTGATCTGTTGGGCCAGTTGCGGGTAATCAATTTGTTCTATTGTGAGCGGCATAGTCGAACAGCAGTTTGAAGTTGGCGTATAATTTTGCCAGATATTGACTGAATAATCGGGATTTTATGCCTCATTCATTACCATCAGCGCTCTATACCGCTGAACAAGTACGCGAATTAGATCGAATCGCCATTCAAGAGCGCGGCATGCCCGGTATTCAATTAATGAAGAAAGCGGGGCGGGCTGTTTATCATCAGATTAACCGTCGTTGGCCAGGGTTGCCTGTCACGGTATTTTGTGGCGCCGGCAATAATGGTGGGGATGGCTATATTGTGGCGGGCCTCGCGGCGCAGAACCGGGTTCCCGTGCAGATTGTTCAGGTGGCAGCGCCAGAAAAATTAACTGGTGATGCGCATCGTGCCTACGAGTATGCCGTAGCAGCCGGAGTGCCGATGGTACCGTTTAGTGATTGCCTCGATCTTCAAACTGATTCCCGGGCTGGTGTCGTAGTAGATGCTTTACTGGGTACGGGGCTTCGTGGCGAAGTGCGCGAACCCTATGCTCAGGCAATAAGGGTAATTAACGCGAGTGAGCTGCCGGTATTGGCCGTCGATATTCCTTCAGGCCTTTCCAGCGATACCGGTGCTGCGGCTAATGTTGCCGTAGCGGCAAATATGACGGTCACGTTTATCGGTTTAAAACAGGGGTTATTTACCGGGCGTGGCCCCGAGCTGTGTGGCGAGTTGGTTTACGACAACTTAGCTGTTCCAGCCGATATTTTTGCGGGTGTTCCGTATAGAACTATGCGCTTGGGGCTGCAAGGAATGATGGCAAAACTGATGCCGCGTTCTCGGGATGCCCATAAGGGTGACTTTGGGCATGTGATGGTGATTGGCGGCGATCATGGGTTTGGTGGTGCCACGGCTATGGCGGCTGAAGCTGCATTGCGAACCGGTGCCGGGTTGGTTAGTGTGGCCACAAGACCTGAACATGTGTCGGCTATTTTAGCTCGTCGTCCCGAATTGATGGTTAAGGGCGTAACCTCGGGGCAGGAGCTGGTGCCCTTGCTCAACGCACCGACGGTTCTGGTGATTGGCCCTGGGTTGGGCCGATCCCCTTGGTCGGAACAAATGCTTCAGCAGGCCGTATCTACCGGTTTACCGATGGTGGTAGATGCCGATGCGCTAAATATTATCAGCCAGGATCGCGTCATACCCCACCCAGGTGGGGAAAATTGGGTAATGACCCCTCACCCTGGTGAGGCCGCCCGGTTGCTCAATATTAGTAATGCCGAGGTACAGGCAGATAGATTCTCGGCAGTAAGAGCATTACACAAAAAGTTTAAGGCTGCCGTGGTGCTAAAAGGTGCGGGTTCTCTGGTGTGTACGTCGCAGGGTAGTCCTGTTGGTGTTTGTGATGCCGGCAACCCAGGTATGGCCTCTGGTGGTATGGGTGACGTGCTCAGCGGTATAGTCGGCGCTTTGTTAGCTCAAGGGCTTCACTCGGATATTGCGCTGCCCATGGCGGTCTGTCTTCACGCTGAAGCAGCCGATATGGCAGCAGCCAATGGAGAGCGAGGCCTGCTTGCCACGGATTTGTTTGATCCTTTGCGCCAATTGGTGAATGGATGAGTCAATCATTCCTGAGAACCGTGGTCGGAGAGGAGGCAATGGTTCAGCTCGGCGCCCAACTTGGTCGTGCATTGCAAAACAGAGCACTGATCTTTCTGGAGGGTGATTTGGGTGCGGGAAAAACCACCCTGTGTCGAGGCGTGATGCAGTCATTTGGGCATGTTGGGGCGGTTAAGAGTCCTACCTATACTCTGGTTGAGTCATACCAATTGGGCGAGACCCTGCTCCATCATTTTGATCTGTATCGACTGGGTGATCCGGAAGAACTAGAGTTTATCGGTATCCGTGACTACCTGCATCAGGGGAATTATTGCCTGATTGAATGGCCTAACCGTGGAGCCGGAATACTGCCCGTGCCAGATCTGGAGGTGGTGGTCAGTGTTACTAAAGTGGGTAGGGCTGTAAGAATTACATCGGCAACGGATATTGGTGATAGCATTCTGTTGAGGTTAAATAAAAATAATTTGAATGCAAAGACGCAAGAAAAAAAATGATGAGATTAAGTTGTTGCTGATGCTTCGCAACCTGAATTGGCTATTTATAGCGCTAGTATTTTTCAGTCAGTCACTGGCGGCTGCTACCGTGGATGGTGTTCGAGTTTGGCGAGCGCCCGATCACACTCGATTGGTTTTTGATCTCAGTCAGCCGGTGGCTCACAAGGTTTTTTCACTGGAAAATCCAGATCGGTTGGTGATTGATGTTGAAAACACCTCGTTCTCTGCTAATACCGAAAGTCTCGATTTGGCCAAATCACCGATTACCTCGATACGGACGGGTAAAAACAATCAAAAAGGCCTGAGAATAGTTCTCGACCTCAAGCAAGCGGTGCGTCCTCGCAGTTTTTCTCTGGCGAGTAACGAGCAATATGGCGACAGGTTGGTGGTTGATCTGTACGGTCATGACAAGGAAACGGTCAAGACCGTAGAGGATGTTACCGCCAAAAACAATCGGCGAGATATCATCATCGCCATTGATGCCGGCCATGGGGGGGAAGATCCGGGAGCTACTGGTCCCAAGCGTATTCGTGAAAAACAGGTCGTTCTTGCCATTAGCCGTGAACTGAAAAAGCAGTTTGATCAAATCCCAGGTTATAAGGCTGTATTGGTTAGGAATGGCGACTACTATATTCCCCTGCGTAAACGCACCAGCATAGCCCATCAAAAACGTGCTGATATGTTTATCTCTATTCATGCCGATGCCTTTCATAAACCCTCTGCGCATGGCGCCTCAGTGTTTGCGCTCTCTCGACGCGGAGCAACCAGTGAGACCGCTCGCTACCTGGCTGGCCGGGAAAATCGTGCCGATTTAATTGGTGGGGCTGGTAGTGTTAGCCTGGGTGATAAGGATCATATGCTGGCCAGCGTTTTATTGGATTTGTCGATGACCTCTACACTAAGCAGTAGTCTGGAAGTTGGGACTGAAGTGCTGAAATCTATCGGCGGCATTGCCAAGTTGCATAAAAAGCGAGTTGAGCAAGCGGGTTTTGTGGTGCTGAAGTCGCCAGATATCCCTTCCATTCTTGTGGAGACCGGTTTTATTTCCAACCCTACTGAGGCAAAGCGCCTGGCCAGCAAAAGCTATCAACGGAAAATGGCCCGTTCTATTTTTCAGGGGGTGAATAGTTACTTTACCAATAATCTGCCCGTAGGGACGCTGCTGGCTGCCCGTAAATCTAGTGGCGGTGGTACCTACATTATCGCCCGGGGAGACACGCTGTCCGGTATTGCCAATCGTCACAATATTTCTGTAGAAGCATTGTTGCGTCACAATGGATTGAAAAGTACCCGCATAAGAGTGGGGCAACAGCTTAAAATACCGACCTCATAACGAGTGCATGACCGAAAGTGACGAAGATATTCAAACGGTATATTAAAAACCCTCGACCTGAAGAAAATAAATAATGATAAAAATTCATTTACTTAGCCCCCGGTTGGCCAATCAGATAGCCGCTGGAGAAGTGGTTGAGCGTCCTGCGTCAGTGATAAAAGAGCTGTTAGAGAACAGTATTGATAGCGGCGCCAATCGCATTGATATTGATGTAGATAACGGTGGTATTAAATTAATGCGGGTGCGTGACAACGGGTGCGGTATTGGGTCTGAGGATTTGCCGTTGTCTCTTAGCCGTCATGCTACCAGTAAAATTGAACAGCTGGACGATCTGGAGGCCGTGGCGACTCTGGGCTTTCGTGGGGAGGCACTGGCCAGTATCTCGTCGGTATCCCGGTTGGCCATTACCTCCAATGACCATGAGCAGGGTCACGGTTGGAAAGCAGAAACTGAAGGACGGGAGATGGCGGTAAATATTACTCCAGCCCCTCATCCCAGAGGTACCACGGTTGAAGTGCGCGATCTGTTTTTTAATACTCCGGCACGGCGCAAGTTCCTCCGTACTGAAAATACCGAGTACAAGCGTATCGATGAGGTGCTGAGAAAGCTTGCCTTAAGCCACTTTAATATTGATTTTTCTCTCCGCAATAATGGTAAAGCAGTACACAGTTTCCGGTCGGCTAATAACCAGTTAGAGCAAGAGCGTCGAGTGGCAGCTATCTGTGGCTCTGCTTTTATGGAGAACGCGCTCTATGTAGATGTAGAGGCTGCTGGGCTACGGTTGTGGGGGTGGGTCGGTTTGCCTACATTTTCCCGTAGTCAGGCTGACTTACAGCATTTTTTTGTGAATGGTCGCAGTATTCGAGACAAACTGGTTACTCACGCCGTCCGTCAAGCCTATCAGGATGTGATGTACCACGGACGTCATCCAGCATTTGTCTTGTATCTGGAACTGAATCCCTGCGATGTAGATGTCAACGTACATCCGACTAAACACGAAGTACGCTTTCGAGATAGCCGAACGGTACATGATTTCTTATTTCGCAGTTTGTATCGTGCTGTAGCCGATGTTCGCCCTGGTGACCAGTCTATTGTGGTGGAGGGCGTTTCTACTGAGGCTTTGTCTGGTGATGAGCAGCGAATACCCATTCAGCAGCCTATGTCGAACCTGTATTCCCCGCAAACTGTGGTCGGTACTGTCGGGGCCATCAGTGAACAAATGGCAGTTTATCAAGGGTTACACGGGGATAGGTATGAGGGTACCGGTCTAACTGCGTCCTCGTTTTCAGATGCAGCTGAGGGCGAAGTCCCACCCCTTGGATATGCCATTGCTCAACTTAAGGGCATTTATATTTTGTCCGAAAATGCGCACGGCCTGGTGCTGGTAGATATGCATGCCGCCCATGAGCGCATCACCTACGAAAGAATGAAACAGGCATTTGAGACGGAAGGGCTCAACTCGCAACCGCTGTTGGTGCCGGTCACCTTGGCGGTGAGCCAGTCGGAGGCTGACGCCGCGGAAGAGTCTAGTGTGTTATTTGAAAGCTTGGGGTTCTCGATACAGCGCGCAGGGCCCGAAAGTCTTATCGTCAGACAAATTCCCGCGATGTTGCGCGATTCGGATGTTGAGCCATTGGTTCGCGATGTACTCTCCGACTTGATGACCCACGGTACAAGTGATCGTATTCGTCAGCACTTGAACGAGATTATGGCCACGATGTCCTGTCACTGCTCCGTCCGAGCTAACCGGAAGCTCAGCATCCAGGAGATGAACGCATTACTCCGGGATATGGAGGCAACTGAGCGAAGTGGACAATGTAATCACGGCCGTCCAACCTGGACTCAGATGTCGCTGGAAGAGTTGGATAAGTTGTTCTTAAGGGGGCGTTAATTTCACGTTCTCTTATAAGGAAAGCAACTTTTTAACTTTAATTATTCTGTTTCCTCGTCAGCTAGTCCGGCCTGTGAGGCTTTAAATGAGTCTAGACTTACAACTATGGGTGTATGAAACCTTTGTTTGTGCCTGCACGTCTAATTAAAGTGTTGCCACTTGGCTTTAATCGATGCGGTTTCTCAGGAGGCGTTAAACATGTCGTTGAAAAGACTGTTGTTGCTCTTGTGTTTGTTGTCAGCTCCTTGCGGGGTGGCAGCAGATAGGGGGGAGGAACAGCTTTTGGCCGTGGCAAAACCGCTTGATAACGACTTTTATCTGACAGAATCCTCTTCTACGCCCCCAGAAACAAATATTCAAAGCAAGCAGTTTGCCGCATTAACAGATGCGGTTGGTTTTTATGAGGCTATTGAGCGCTCTGGTCAGTGGGAATTTATACCCGATGGACCTCTCTTGGGACTGGGTGACGCCCATGAGCAAGTGATACAGCTGAGAGATCAGCTTTATTTGCTGGGTGATTTAAAGGAAGAGGCTTTATTTATTGAACCACGAGAATTGTTCGATCTGGCGTTGCATGAGGCCTTGCTCGCTTTTCAAAATCGCCACGGCATCAAGGCCGATGGTATTTTGGGCCCTCAGACTCGTAGACTGCTGAATATCCCCCCTCGACAAAGAATTAATCAATTGTTAATAAACATTAATCGTCAGCAGCAACTGACTGCTATTGCCGGGGATCACTATGTTCAGGTCAATATTCCGGAATATCGACTGAGATTGTATGAGCAAGGCAGGGTGCTTGTGGAAATGAAAACTATCATTGGTCGTCGCAGTCGGCAGACCCCGGTTTTTAGTAGTACTGTTAAGACCTTGGTGGTGAACCCATCCTGGAGTGTTCCAAAAAGTATTGCCTACAAAGATATTTTGCCGCGTTGGAAAAAGGATAAAACCTATTTGGCCAGAAATAATCTGTTGGTTTTATCTGGTTGGCAAACGCCCCGTGTCATCGTTCCCAATGAGCAAATTAGTCAAGAAAAAATGTATCGTGGTAAAGAGTACCAGCGCTTATGGCAGCCGCCGGGAGCGGCAAATACATTGGGTCGCATTAAGTTTCAGGTCGGCACTAATAATAGTATTTATCTGCATGATACAAAGAAGCCATCACTCTTCGAGTTGGACAAGCGAGCTTTAAGCTCAGGCTGTATTCGACTGGAAAAACCCAGAGTGCTAGCGGATGCCTTAATTCAGTTTTCAAATCAGTCGGACCCCCAAGTTCTCGACCCCCTGTTTGAGGATGTGGCAACCCACAAGATTCGGTTGGAAAATCCAATTGAACTTCACGTCACCTATTGGACGGCCTGGTTGGATGAAGATCGAATCCTGAATTTTGCAGAAGACCTCTATCATCATGACCTTGTTGAATTGGCTCAACGAGATTCGTCACACTTTTAGATCAATAACTGCTCATATTGATCGTTTTATATACAAATATCCCCGGCTAAGGCATAATCCCGCACTCTATTTAAGTGCTAGCAGAAGCCGGTTAACATTCATTCTATAAGCAGCGTTGCATCATTTTTATGCCGAACAAGTCTTCAAATTCACGTCGAACCTTTTTGCGTATGATGGGCGGGCTAACGGCGGGACTTGCTGTTTCCTCGTCTGCCCTGGGCAAAATAGCGTCTTCACCAGAGAGAAGCATGGCCTTTTATAACTTGCATACAGGTGAATCACTTAAAACTACCTTCTACTTCAATGGCCAGTTCCTGCCTGATAGCCTAAGAGAAGTTAATCACCTGCTACGTGATCATCGAACCGATGAGGTCTGTGATATCTCGATTGAATTACTGACGCTGCTGAGTGATTTAAAAGATAGATTGGCGATAGCCAAGCCATTCCATATTATTTCAGGCTATCGATCACCGGCAACCAATAAAATGCTCAGCCAACATAGTGACGGGGTCGCCAAGAAAAGCCTGCACATGCAGGGCAAGGCGATTGACATACGCGTTCCCGGTATTGATACCAAACATCTACACAGAGTTGCTCAGGCGTTAAAGGGCGGAGGTGTCGGTCTGTATTCAAACAGTGACTTTGTTCATTTGGATGTGGGCCGCGTTCGATACTGGGGTAGTTAATTGGGCTTAGGGTTTGAATAGGGCGCTATTTCAGCCCTATATTCAGTTCCTATGGACGCGGTTTACGACGTTCTGTCACCATCCAAAAAGTATCGGCCCAGACTGCGTGTGCCTTGGTGGTTCTAATACTGTAGGCGTGATAGCCCACAAATAATGTCCCGTCTTCCTCTACTCGGTAAACATTGGCCTCAACACCGGGATCATCTGCGTGTTCTCTCATGATAATCCAGTCACCTTTCTTAACTTCTGGGCGTTCCATAGTCTGTCCTGCAATTTCAACGTGTTTGAACTTTAATTCCACACAGCCAAGAGTGGGATGGGAATGCCCCGTATCCTCTGGTGTGCAAAGAGTAGCCGGGCATTATAAAGTCCTTTTCAAAAAGTATCTTGTTGAAATTTATTTTGCCTCGACCGGGCTTTGTCTGCGGGGAACCTCAGGTTAGCTGAAAGGGGCAGAGATAAAAAAAAGACCACTTGTTGGTGGCCTCAACGAGGGAGAGAACAATGTTCTGTAAAAAGTCCGAGCTGGTTAAAAAATGTGCATACTAAAAAGAGGGAGCCATTTCACTTAAAGTGATGCAGGCCCCAACGGCGCAGACTGCAGCTGTGCCTATCCAAGCATCGGGGCCGTGGGCAAACATGCCTAGTGAGGCACCGAACAGCGTGCCACACACAATAGCGAGGAGGCTGGCAATATTCCGGTTATTCATGACAATTTACCTCAGTGTAGAGAATAATTTGGCTGTCTGATAATTGAAGTCTGAAATGTCATTTCACGCTAGGTGGCGTGTCTCAATTTCAATGTTATTCAGTTCGCAATCCTTACACTGAGTTATCTTTATGTGAGTTTTGTCATGTTTGAGGTGAGACAAAAGAGCCTTTTTTTGTTTAATCGCTCGGGGCAAATTGTTGCTGAATCAAAAGTAGGCGTTTTGCCTTTCTGGACATAAAGGAATACGTTGTGCTGTTATGAAATTAATCTATACCAACGAAAATTGTTTTCTAGTTGGCAATATAAAAAATATTGTTCAGCGAAAAGGAATTCCTGTTGTATTAAAAAATGAATTTTTATCGGGCGGTTCAGGTGATTTGGCCCCTCACGACACATGGCTGGAGCTTTGGGTGGTGAATGATGCTGATTACGATCAGGCGATGTCGATCATTCAAGATTTTAATGACCCCATAGATAGAGAGGACTGGATATGTTCATCGTGTGGAGAGAAAAATTCCAGCTCATTCGAGTTTTGTTGGAATTGCCAAACCGATGACGCTAACAAGGGGCGGCAATAGCTTTTTCGTTCAGATGGATACTTGATAAAAGCAGAGCATCATACGGTTGGTTAGTTGGGGTATACTCCGCCGCCATGACCTCGCCCCAAGATATCCTGCAAACCATTTTCGGCTACCCGTCTTTTCGCCCACCTCAGGATGAAATTATCCAAACACTGGTCGATGGCGGCGATGCTTTGGTGTTGATGCCTACGGGTGGTGGTAAATCCCTCTGTTATCAGATTCCGGCGTTACTGCGTACGGGCTGCGGCATCGTGATTTCTCCATTGATTGCCCTAATGAAAGACCAGGTGGACGCCCTTCGGCAGGTCGGGGTGAGGGCGAGTTACCTGAATTCCAGTCTTGATGCGAACATGGCCAAAAGGGTTGAAGAGGCGTTATTAGCGGGTGAACTGGATTTACTGTATATCGCACCGGAAAGGCTGAATCAGGAGCGAACCCTGTCATTACTCCAACGCGCCCCCATCGCGTTATTTGCTATTGATGAAGCACACTGTGTCTCCCAGTGGGGACACGATTTTCGGGCAGACTATTTAAAACTCAGTGTCTTGCACCAGTACTTTCCCAAAATACCTCGTATTGCACTGACCGCAACTGCCGACGCCCGCACTCGCAACGAAATCATCCATCGTTTGGACTTGGCTAAAGCGCGCCAGTTTATTGCAGGGTTTGATCGGCCCAATATTCGTTATCGCATTGCACTGAAGCACAATGCCAAACAGCAATTGTTACGGTTTCTAAAGGATGAGCACGCTACCGATGCGGGTATTATTTATTGCCTCTCTCGAAAGAAAACGGAGGAGATTGCCTATTGGTTACAGGGACAGGGTTTTCATGCACTGCCGTACCATGCGGGTTTAGATGCTGAAATCCGAGCAGACCATCAATCCCGGTTTTTGCGAGAAGAGAGCGTCATCGTGGTGGCGACGATCGCCTTCGGGATGGGTATTGATAAACCGGATGTTCGCTTTGTGGTTCATCTGGATTTGCCAAAAACTATAGAGTCTTATTATCAGGAAACAGGGCGTGCGGGGCGTGACGGAGAGCATGCCAATGCCTGGATGGTTTATGGCCTTCAAGATGTCATCAAATTACGCCAGATGATGGACAATTCAGAGGGAGGGGAGGAGCATAAACGGGCGGAGCAGCATCGGCTGAATGCCATGTTGGGGCTCTGTGAAATTACCAGTTGTCGTCGCCAGGTACTACTAAACTACTTTGGTGACACCCTGTCAGATCCTTGCGGTAATTGTGATAACTGCCTAGAGCCCGTCAACACTTGGGATGGCACTGAGGCCGCCCGCATGGCATTGAGTGCCGCCTATCGAACCGGCCAGCGTTTTGGTGTTAACCATCTGATCGATGTTTTACTGGGTATCGAAACCGACAAGATTGCTCAATGTCATCATCATCAACTGCCCACCTATGGTATTGGTAAGGCTCTCGATAATAACCAGTGGCGTTCAGTGTTTCGGCAACTGGTTGCCCGTGGATATCTTAGTGTTGACCTAGAGCGTTTTGGTGCTTTGCGGCTGGAGGAAAAATGTCGGCCTCTGTTGCGTGCTGAAGAGCAGATTGAGCTACGTCGGGACATCAAGCAAAAAGTGGCTACGCGGTTAACCAAAACGTTTCTGCCAGAAGATATAGATGTTGCCCTGTGGGAAGTGTTAAGAGAATGTCGACGAGAGCTTGCCGGGGAGCAGGGTATCCCTCCCTATATCATTTTTCACGATCGGACCTTACAGGAAATGTGTGTGGCGGTACCGCAGACAATGGAAGAGTTTGGTGAACTAGGTGGAGTGGGTGAGCGGAAATTGGAAAAATACGGGCCAGCCTTTTTACAGGCGATTAACGAGCATCTGGCAAGCTGCTAAAACACGTTTTATTTTGACTCTTCGGTACTTTTTGACTCCTCGGCATCTTTTGACGCTTCCGGTGTGCTCTTTGCTACAGCCTTCCATTGGTCACCTATGATTGGGTCTTCCTCTTCCAGCACGGTATGGTTTTCAGCATCGCTCTCCCAAGGGAAAATATCTTGAATGGGTTTAGGGTCCCAGTGGCGAAACCCTATGGCACAGAGTGCGCCGCCCAAGGCACCAAAAAAATGATACTCATAGGAAATTCCCGGATCTCTGGGAAATATCGTCAACAACATGCTGCCGTACATGAAAAAAGCGACCATCAGTAGGGCGATAGAACGCTTGTCTCGCCTAAGAATTCCATTGAAAAACAGGTAAAAAAACATGCCGTGGGTCAAGCCGCTGGCACCGAAGTGATAATTTTGTCGAGCAAACAGCCAGACCCCCAAACCTGAAAGTAGCCAGATAATCGCCAGTGCCCACCAACGCGACTTGGGATAGCCGTAAATCAGTATGCTGCCTAACAGCAATAATGGCAGTGTATTACTTGTCACATGCTGCCAGGAACCATGAATTAATGGTGCAGTGATAATTCCAATCAGCCCGGCAGGGGCCTGGGGGTAGATGCCCAGCAAATGTAAATCCCAGCCAAACATGACTTCACAAACTTTTAGCCACCAGAGCAAGATGACAAATCCAGAGGTTATAAAAATACTGTTTTTTAACGAAACGTCATTATTCATTACCCGTTAGATCTTGGGAGATGGAAAAGGTTTTAACAGCCGAGAAAACAGTTTTACCCTCGGGTTAGAACGTTAATTTAACGGTTGGTGTCGGTGTGCCCTGTTGTTTGCGCTTAACAAGGTTGTCACGATTAAACACGCTGGTTTTTGAGGGCGCTCCGGTACTGGAGTGTGCGATGTTGTCATAGTCTGTTAATGTCTTGGGTCTATTCGGATTGCCTATCCATCGTTGTCGTGAGACAAAACTCTCTGAGACCAAACTGCGAGTTGAATCCATACCATCAAAACTGAGGCCTATCATATCGGGCAGCGTGTAGATCAGGTCGGAGCTCGTGAATGGACGGTCGGTGTAGGCGTGCCACTGTTGGGCGTGGCCACTCTTTTTCCATTCAGGGGAGGCCCATGCCATAAAGGGTACCGTATACATGGCCGGTGTGGGTGCATCTTCATTTCGCCCGCAAAACGGTTTTTCGACATAGTCGAAAACTTCTTCACCGTGGTCGGATAGATAGACTAATAAGGCCTTATTGTTATTTTTTCGAAGGTTCTCAATGAGTTCGGTGACCACGTAATCGTTGTAGAGAACTGCATTATCGTAACTGTTGTACTCCTCCAGATTGTTCTCACTGACCCGGTGTGGAAGATTTGTGTTATCGACAAATGTCTCAAAGTTTTCTGGGTAGCGGTAGTCATATTTCCGGTGAGCCCCCAGCAGGTGGATCACAATCATTTTTTTTGTGTCGGGTTCTTTGAGGGCCTCGGCAAATGGCTGTAAAACCACACCGTCATATTGGCTGGCGTTCTGCTGACGATTATTGTTGAGATAAACCTGATGATCTGCCAGTTGAGATAGCGTGGTCAGCATTGTGTTTCGCCGGGTTTGTGTTTGTTGGTTGGTGATCCAGGTGATCTCGTAGCCGGCCTGTTTCATCATATTCAGCAACGTGGGCTGATCAAAAAAAGCATTGGGATTTTTCTCATCGGCAAATGACAGCGCTTGCTGTAAGGCCTCAATGGTATAGGGCCTTGGGGTAATGACATTGTTAAACACCGTGAGTTCGTCTCTCATGGCATCGAGTCGGGGTGTCGTTGCTCTGGGGTATCCGTAGAGACTCATTCGTTGCCGGTTGGTTGATTCGCCTATGACCAAAACCAGCGTGTCGGGCATGTCGACTGTGTCGAGTTCAAGATTTTTTAGCGGGGGCAAACGATGATTATCTGCGAGTAGCGATTCCATGTTTTCTAGTTGAGTCCGATATCGAATGTACCCGACGACCAGGTTCCAGGGCGTCGTGGGCTCCAGTCGAGAGAGTAGGTGGTAACGTGCCATTGTAAAATTATTCTGTTGAATCAGCGTGCCTAGGAATGGCCAGCCCACCACCAATAGAAATATAGCCGCGTAGGTATAGCGCCATTTTGGTGCTAGCGTCAAACGGGGTATGAGCCGCCAGAGAAGCAGGGCAACGGCACTGTAGACGGCAAAAACCAGCACATGCCACCCGTGCAGGTAGGACTGAATAAACTCACTCCCCTCGGTCGGGTTTGATTCAAAAATAATAAAAATAGCGCTTTGGGAAAAATCCTGCCCGTAGATTAACCAGTATCCGATGCTGGCCAGAGAGCCCAGCCATAGCACTGTTCCAATAATTGTTGTGATCAGCTTAATTCTTGCTGGGAACAGTAAGATCGGAATCAACCATAGGCTACTCATTAATAGAGAGTCCCGAAGACCCACGCCACCTGCCATACCAGACGAGTACACCAATACTTGATAAGTAAGGGAGAAGTACAGGAAGAATAAATATACCCATAAAAGGGGGTGGCGTTGAGCGAATGCGCGCATATTAGGTTCAGCCATAATAATAAATAAGAGCTAAGACCTTGCATCCTACAGGGGCTTTATTAAGGCTATCTTAAGAGGGCTTAACCTATCTTAGAGATGGTGTTTGATCATCTGGGTGAGGAGTGTTGGTATTATTGGCAGGTGTCACAATGAAAGACGCTTTAATAGTCGATATAAATTACTACGATTTATACCTAAGTCTCGGGCCACCGCAGCTAAATTTCCATTATGAGTTTGTAGTTTGTCAGCAATTAACTCTTGTTGGAATTGGTCTACGGCATTTTTTAGTGTAATGCCTTCGCTTGGAATTAGATTTGGTTGGGTGGGCGCAGGGGGGGCGTCACTCTCTTCAGGTGTGTGTTGTACGTTAATGTCCAAGTATTGGGGTTCAATAATGATGCTGTGTAAATCGCGCCCCTGATCCGCTGTAGCTTTTAATGTGGCTCGACTTAGTAGGTGCTCCAATTCCCGTACATTCCCTGGCCAGTTGTAATCTAGTAGTATTTTTTTTGCCTTAGGCGCTAATCGTAGCCTTTTTACCCCAAAGCGACGTTGATTGATTTCCAGAAAGTGTCCAGCGAGTAATAGTACGTCATTGCCTCGCTCTCTGAGTGGGGGAACATGAATTGGATAGACAGATAGGCGGTGATATAGATCGGCACGAAAGCGTCCTCTGGCGACCTCCTGCTGCAGGTCTCGATTTGTGGCAGCAATAACCCGTACATCTACTTCGATGTGGGTGTCACTACCAACTCGCTGAATCTCTCCGCTTTGAAGTGCGCGTAATAATTTTGCTTGTATGGTGAGAGGTAGTTCGCCAATTTCATCCAGAAAGAGTGTGCCATCATCCGCGAGCTCAAATTTTCCTGAACGGTTGGTTGTCGCGCCAGAAAAAGCACCTTTGATATGCCCAAACAGTTCACTTTCAGCAATACCTTCTGGTAGTGCCGCACAGTTGACGTAGACCAGCGGTTGTCCACCGCGAGATGACAGTGTTTGGATCTGTCTGGCCACTAGTTCTTTTCCTACGCCTGTTTCACCGAGAATAAGTACCGTTAGGTAGGATTGAGCAACGGTTTTTATTTCATTTTTAAGTCGCTTAATGGGTGGGCTATTTCCCATAAGTTCATTTTTTTTGTGGCTCTCGACCAGAGATTGAGCGACCTGTTGCTCCTTAATCACGCGGGCCTCAAGTACTTCAATGCGCTGTGCCGCTTTGATTGTGGCTTCGGTCAGGCTGATGAAGGCACGCAGTTCAATTGGGTCAATCTTGTCGAAAGTGCCTGGAAGCGTAGCATCAAGTGTCAGTACACCCCATGGCTGATTGTCTATATAGAGGGAGGCGCCCATGCAGTCGTGTACGTGTAAGAGGTGGTCGCTGGTTTCCACCAATCCATCATAGGGGTCGGGGAGTTCTGAGTCGGAAGGGAATCGGACGGGTTCTCTGGAGTGTAGCAAGTTAGCTAGGCGGGGATGTTCTTCCACCGCAAAGTGTCGGCCCATCGTGTCATCGCTTAATCCAGCAACAGCTAGAGGTTCAAGAATATGGCCGTCCAGCCGTAAGACGCATGCAGCATCACAAGGAAAGCTTTGTTGTAAGGCATCGAGCAGTCGTTTGTAACGGTGCTCCGCAGGCATTTCCTTGGGCAGGTCACTAACAATAGAAACCAGAGCATTAAAAAAATTAGTAGACGTCATGGTGTTTTTTCTTGATTGGGTTTGTTGTCATAATGATACTGATGTTGTCCTTATGACATCTTAACGGGTGTTGTCAAAAACACAACACAAAATAATAAATCTAGCGTAAACAATAAGATATATGTTGGCATGAAACTTGATACGTCTAAAGGAAAACAGCAATTTTGTTTAAAGACATAAATATCAAGGAAACAAATTATGAAACTAATAACAACGTATTTATTAGCAGGGTTACTGCTAAATGCCGGATTGGCGACTGCCGATGTTGTGATTGCTGAGGCTTAAATATCTTTTGGTCGTTAAAAATTAAAGAATTTAAAAACAGTTAGAACTAAATAAGTACTTTTGCATATGAGGAAATACCATGGCTGACCGTTTTACTAAGGGTATGGCTCGAAATGTTTACTACGGGGGTGGCGTGTTTGTTTTTCTACTTCTTGTGGGGCTTACGTTTGACACCATGCTTGAGCTGCCTAAAAGGGACCATAGGGAAAATATTACCCAGTCAGTGGCTAATGGAAAACACCTTTGGGAAAAAAACAACTGTGTTGGTTGCCACAGTTTGATGGGTGAGGGGGCTTATTTTGCTCCGGAACTTGCCAATGTTTTTGACCGACGTGGCGGAGGTGATGAGCAGGTGTTTAAGGGGTTTTTAGGGGCCTGGATGGCTATGCAGCCAATGTCAGTTCCGGATCGTCGCAAGATGCCTCAATTTAATCTGACGGATAAAGAGGTTGAGGAGCTGGCAGATTTTTTGATTTGGACATCACGGATCAATGACAACGACTGGCCACCGAATATTGAAGGGTAATGAGAAGGAATGCCTGCTATGAAATTTGAATCACAAAAGGTTGCAAAGCCATATTTTATTTTTGCTCTCGTGTTATTTGTCGGGCAGATTTTGTTTGGTCTGATTATGGGGTTGCAATATGTATCTGGGGATTTTCTTACAACCTATATCCCTTTTAACGTTGCTCGAATGGTCCATACCAACTTATTGATTGTGTGGTTACTGTTTGGCTTTATGGGTGCTTCTTACTACTTGGTGCCGGAGGAGTCTGATACAGAACTGCACAGCCCTTGGTTGGCAAAGTTGAGCTTTTGGGTTTTTGCTGCTGCCGGCGTGGCTACTATTTTGGGTTATCTTCTTGTGCCCTATGCCCGGTTAGCAGAAATTACTTATAACGATCTACTGCCAACAATGGGTCGTGAATTTCTTGAGCAGCCGACTATCACTAAAATTGGCATCGTTGTGGTGTGCCTTGCTTTTGTCTACAACATTGGCATGACCGTACTTAAGGGCCGCAAGACTGTGATTAATATGGTCTTAATTACGGGATTGATCGGTTTATCCGTATTTTTTCTGTTTTCTTTTTATAACCCGATCAACTTGGTGCTGGATAAGTATTTCTGGTGGTGGGTCGTGCATTTGTGGGTTGAAGGCGTGTGGGAGTTAATTCTAGGCGCGGTACTCGCATTTGTTTTGATCAAGGTGACGGGTGTAGACCGGGAGATCATAGAAAAGTGGTTGTATGTCATTGTTGCTTTGGCGCTGATTTCTGGTCTGGTCGGTATGGGGCACCACTATTTCTGGATTGGCCCTGGAGAATACTGGTTATGGCTGGGTTCTATCTTTTCAGCTTTGGAGCCAGTGCCTTTCTTCATGATGGTGGTATTTGCTTTCAAGGTCGTAAAAGAAAGGCGCCATGAACACGGCAATGCAATTGCTACTACGTGGGCATTAGGTACAGCGGTCATGGCATTTTTGGGTGCCGGTGTCTGGGGCTTTTTACATACTCTGGCGCCAGTAAATTACTACACCCATGGATCACAGCTAACAGCGGCTCACGGGCACTTAGCTTTCTTTGGAGCTTACGCCATGATTGTGATGACCATTATTTCTTACGCTATGCCAATTATGCGTGGTAGACCTCAGGGTAACCCAATAGCGGCCCAGCGACTGGAGCGCTTCGCTTTCTGGGCCATGTGTCTGAGTATGTTGGGGGTTACCTTGGCATTGACGGTTGCTGGTGCTTGGCAGATAGCCTTGCAGCGACTTCCAGAATCTGGTGAGGCTTTAGGCTTTATGGCCACACAGGATAAGTTGGCACCAGTGTTTTGGGTGCGTGAAATATTAGGTGTTGTATTCCTGCTGGGATTAGTTGCCTATTTGTCGAGTTTCTTTGTTGGGGCGACTGAATCAGAAGTCGATAGCTTGGAAGCAGCTGCGGTATAAAAAGTGATACCGGGGCGCTATAGCACCCCGGTGTTGAGCCTTCATCGTTTGCTTTTTCTCTTTAAAAATCAACCTTCATATGGATTGATTTTCATTAACAGCTGGGATTGTTATGGAAGAATTTATCGGTGATTTATGGCACCGGGTAGTGACCAGGCAAGCGCAAACAGATTATCCCGATGCGCAGGTCGAGCTGGCCGTGTTGACGCCACAGTTAGCCCCTTTTTATCGTGCCATGGGTGGATCCCCAGGAAAGGTTCTGGAAGCATCACAACCGCGTGCTTTTAATACACAACGCCGCCTTGTTCAGCGCATTGCGGGAACACATCGTCGGTTTTCGGTGAGTTGGCAAGATGAGCGTAGTGTGCGACTTCCTCCGAGTCTTGCTTTGTTTCCCGAGCGTGATATCAATGAAGACCTTTATTTTTGGCTAACAGCTTTAGCAGCTAAACAGTCTTATCTGCAACACTGGTTTATCGATAACCTACGGGCTAGTTATGAATTGCTGGCTGAGAAACCTGGATTAAAAAAAACGTATAACCGATTGGTCTCCGCAGTGATCAACCAGCGAGAATTGTTAACCGGTTCGAGCGGTGCCGATCAGGAGGGTGAAATGGCTATTCGACAGGCACTCCGGGACCCAGGCTGCATTCAATCATTACCCCGAACTAAAGTTGGTCTCTTGCCGGTTCCTTTATGGCTATACCCTCCTCCCATGCAGATTGTCTCTATTGATAGCGAGGACAACCTCGATGAGTGTGAGAGTGGTATGGCAACGGTGAGCCAAATTTATGGAAGCCGCAAAGAAGCTAATCGTATCGATGATAGTAAGGAAACAGACGGTCTACTGATCTTTCAATTGGAGAGCTTGTTTAGCTGGACCGAGCAGGTGGAGTTGGATCGCTGTCAGGATGAAGACGATGAGGATAATTTGGCTTCTGCTGTAGAAGATCTGGATATTATTTCGTTGTCTCGCCAGCGCCGGGCCGGCGCAGCAAAAGTTAAGTTTGACCTCGATTTGCCTTCGGTCCATAACGATGAATTGCCTGTGGGTGATGGGATTAAATTGCCTGAGTGGAATCACCAAAAATCACAATTGGTTAAGGATTTTTGTCTGCTGCAACCTATGTTAGCTGACGATGCAGTACCCGTTGCCATCCCCGAGCATTTGAATCGTACGGCATGTCATTTAAAAAACCGTTTTGCCAAGCTTCATCTGCAACGCCAATGGCAGTATCGCCAGCCTTATGGTGAGGAGTTGGATCTGGATGCATGGCTGGATAATGAAACTAGTCCGGTTTGTAGCCAAGAAGAGCAGCCATGTTTTAAAGCACGTACTGCCAATGCACGAGAATTGTCCTGCTTGTTACTTGCCGATTTGTCCATGTCTACGGATTCAGCTTTGAATGCAGACCAGCGAGTGATTGATGTGATCCGCGATACGCTACTGTTATTTGCAGAAGCACTGAGTGGCTCGGGTGACCAGTTTGCCATTTACGGGTTTTCATCCGTCAAGAATAAACAGGTTCGTTACAACCTACTAAAGAATTTTTCCGAAACCTACTCCGACCAGGCTAGGGGAAGAATTATTGCCATTAAACCTGGATTTTATACCCGCATGGGTGCGGCGATAAGGCAGTCTACCGAAATTCTTAAACAGCAAAAATCACAACAGCGTCTTCTACTCATTGTATCCGATGGAAAGCCTAACGATATTGATCACTATGAAGGTCGCTATGGTATCGAGGACACTCGGCACGCAATTTTGGACGCCAAGCGTCAGGGGATTCAGCCCTTTTGTGTCACCATCGATGATAAAGGCAATGATTATTTGCCTTACCTCTTTGGTAGCCAGGGTTATGCCCTGGTCAATGATGTTTCTCGGTTGCCAACGTTGTTGCCGAAACTCTATTTAAACCTGGTGGGCTTAAACAGCTGACATGCGAGTACAGCCATGAGTATACGACGGCTCATGTGCCTAATTTACACAGGAATTTATTATGACAATAAGCAATTATTATTTACCACAGGGTCGTGAAGTCGAGATTTTTAAGGGGGCTGCCGCTAACGGTTTGCCCGTGATGATAAAAGGGCCTACCGGTTGTGGTAAGACTCGCTTTGTCGAATATATGGCTGAAAGATTAGGGCGAAAGGTCTACACCATTGCCTGTCATGATGACTTGACGGCGTCAGATTTAGTGGGAAGACACTTGATTGGTGCTGAGGGTACCTTTTGGCAGGACGGCCCACTAACTCGTGCTGTGCGCGAAGGTGGAATTTGTTATTTGGATGAGGTGGTTGAAGCGCGAAAGGATACGACCGTAGTATTGCATCCGTTGTCCGATCACCGCCGTATTTTGCCTGTCGAGCGTACCGGTGAACTATTGCATGCGCACCCGGATTTTATGTTGGTTATTTCTTATAACCCTGGTTATCAAAATCTAATGAAGGGCCTAAAGCCAAGCACTCGTCAGCGTTTTGTCGGGTTAAGTTTTAATTATCCGGATGCAGACCGCGAAGTGCTTATCGTGTGTCAGGAATCTGGGGCTGAAAAGAACGTTGCACAACAATTGGTGGCACTGGGTAATGATTTGCGCCGCATGAAAGATCACGATCTGGAGGAAGCTGCATCGACACGCTTGTTGATCTATACCGCTTTGATGATTAATTCGGGATTGACGGCCAAAGAAGCGTGTAGCGTTTGTCTGGTGGAGCCCCTAACGGATGACTTGGCAACGCAGCAGGCAATTGGGCGGCTGATCGATGTACATTTTTAAGCCCTTTTTTTCTGACATCATAAGGCACTGTTATGGCTGCTAGTTTTGGTGCTGCTTTACTCGAATCAGAAAGTGCTCTTGATCAAGATTTGGCTGTTCCTGAGGCTGCAAAGGCTTCGAAAGAAACCCCTGGGAATATGGCCGTGTGGGTTTTAATCTATGCAGAGCTTTTTGAGTTCGCCTTGTTCTTCATCGCTTTTTTGATCGCTAAATCCCATTACCCCGTTGTTTTTTCTGAAGGTCCGTTACAGCTTAATACCTTTGCCGGAACAGCGAACACCCTAGTGTTGATTACGAGTAGTTTTTTTGTGGCGAGAGCGATGGCTGCTATTAAGTCGGGGAAGCGCCATGAATGTTTGACATGGTTGTGGTTAACCTTGGCGGCAGGGAGCGTTTATTGTGGTATCAAAGGCTGGGAGTATAGTTGGAATGAGGCCGCTGGTATCGGGGCACGGAGAAATACATTTTTTACACTTTATTATTATCTGACGCTTAATCACTTACTTCATGTGTTAATTGGCATGTGCACTATTTTATTTGTAACAATCCGTACTCATATGGACATTTATGATGCGACTAATTTTGAAGGGTTGGAGAGTGCGGCGTTGTATTGGCACATGATAGATCTCGTATGGATTATTATTTTTCCCCTTTTGTACGTATTAAGGTAATGAAAGCATGAAGTTTGGTATCAATAGATTGACTTTTTCTTGGCTGGTTTTATTGGTCTTAACGGTTGCGGGGGCTTTCATTGCTGAGAGAGTAGAGGTTTCAACACTGATTGTTATCTTGGTTTGTAGCACTATTGTGATGAAAGGCGTCATGGTTATTGAACACCTGATGGGGTTGCGTTCAGCATTGCTGGGCATACGCTGGGCAATGCTGTCCTACTTTTTTATCTTGCCGTCAATGATCGCGCTGTCAGTATTATTTCCTGAGGTCTTGGCAGGGCTAACCAGCCTTTAAATGACTAGATATAAAGTAAGCAGACAGGTTTTATTTTAAAAGGGGGTGATCTTCGGGTAATTGCTTGGCAATCCACAGTGCGAGTTTGTGTTTCATATGTGGGATGTCCAACTGGGCTTTTGCTAACGGTTGAATGAGTTTGTCGTGGGCGAGTAAACGGTAGACGTATTCAATTTTTTCTTTGGCGGAATCATTTTTGTCGAACTTGGCGACGCCTCTTTTTTCGGCATAAATCATGCCGACTCTCAAGGCTTCTTTTAATAGCTCCGCTTCATTATTCATTTTGGACATTGGTGTTGTTCCTTGAAAAGATGATTTAGGACTATTGGCTACACCCGGTCAATCCTTGATCCATCTGCTCTGCAGGGGAGCCTATCTCCATTGTACCTATCACGGTGGCTGGCACGCCAGCGACTATCGAGTGAGGAGGAATATCTTTGAGTACCACGCTGGCGGCGGTAATTTTTGAACCTTCGCCAATTTCAATATTGCCAAGGATTTTTGCTCCAGGGCCAACCAGAACGCCGCGGCGAACTTTGGGGTGGCGATCACCGGACTCTTTGCCCGTTCCACCGAGTGTCACGGACTGAAGGATAGACACGCAATCTTCTACCACGGCCGTTTCGCCGATCACGATGCCAGTGGCATGGTCGAACATAATGCCTTTTCCAATCGCCGCTGCGGGATGAATGTCCACACCAAAGACCACTGAAATACGATTTTGTAGTACTAAGGCCAAGGGCCTGCGGTCATTAGTCCAGAGCCAGTGGGCCGCGCGCCATGCTTGTAGGGCATGAAAACCTTTGTAATACAAAAAAGCGGTTGAGAGACCCCGGCAGGCTGAGTCGCGAGTGTGAATGGCACTGATGTCGGTATTGACCTGCTCCTCGATGGCGGGATCTGAGCGGAAGGCTTCATCAAATACTTCCTGCAGCTTCAGTGCCGGTGTCATTTCACTGCCTAGTTTTTCAGCCAATAAAAAGCTTAGTGCTGTCAGTAAAGAGCTGTGGCTGAGGATAGTGATCTGTAGAAAACTGGCCAGCACAGGCTCGGCATCGGCAATGATGCGAGTTTCCTGTTGAATTTCTTGCCAGAGCGATTGATTCATAGCGGTAGTTTCTGATCGAGGGCTTATTGGGACATTATCGGGGCCGTACCATTATTTTTCCAGCGGTGTGCGTGCCAGGCACCATATTTCTATGTGCCTTGCGCCGGCCTTCCGAAGTAAACCCGATAGCTCAGCGATGGTACTGCCGGTGGTGACGACATCGTCAACTAAGGCGATACTCTTAATGTCGAGATTGCGATTGAGCCGAAAAGCACCTTTTAGGTTTTTAAGTCGTTGTTGACGAGGTAGCCCTTGCTGGGAGGGCGTGTGCTTTTGGCGTGAAAGCAGACTGGTGTCGAGGGCAATGCCCAGTCTTTGCCCAAGGTAATGCCCTAACCAATGGGCCTGATTGTGACCGCGGGAAAATTGTCGTCGCCAGTGGAGCGGCACTGGCAATATCAGATTGGGCAATGCTTCCCTGCCCCTCAGTTCGTCGAGTAACAATTCGGCCAATACCACACCTGAGCTAAATCGACCATGGTGCTTAAATTGATTAATCAGTTTGTTGGCGGGAAATTCATAACGCAGGGGTGCCACGCAGCGGGAAAAAGAGGGTGGATTTGATAGGCATGCACCACAGATAGCGGTATTGGTTTCGACATCCTGTGATGGTTGAGAGGTATGACCAAAAGGTAGTGAGCAGCATTGGCAGGCATTTTGGTTGAAAGGTAGATCAGCTTCGCAACCTCGGCATAAATCCATGGGGCGTTTCGATAAAGTGCCACAAAGCACGCAACATCCGGGGAGCAGGAGATAGCAGTTGCGCTGTACGGCGGCCGCCCAACTGCGGATTAACTCTGATATTTTGGTGTTTTTCGGCATGGCTGTTAACCTTAAATCCATTTTTGGTTGACAGTGGGGGTGCCTCGCTTATCATAGTGGGCTTAATCAAGAATACGTGAGACTACCTATGCCTGCCAGTAACAAAGCTGTAATCCGTCAAGATTGGACAAGAGATGAGGTTCAGGCGCTGTTCAAACAGCCCTTTAATGACCTGTTGTTCGAGGCACAGGTGGTACACCGTCAGCATTTTAATCCCAATGAAGTGCAACTGAGTACACTGCTCTCCATTAAAACCGGAGCCTGTCCGGAGGATTGTAAATACTGCCCTCAGAGCGCCCGTTACGATACGGGGCTAGAGAAAGAGAAATTGATGGCCGTTGAGCA
>DFBC01000143.1 GCA_002367235.1 Cellvibrionales bacterium UBA3090 | reverse complement strand
CTCAATATCGGCCTCAGACAGCTCCCGTTTAACTTTAAGCAGCGTGTTTTTGGCGGGACCATTTTTTAGCTTGTCGGCTTTGGTGAGTAATAAGTGTATGGGCATTTCGCACTGGTGTGCCCAGCGAATCATTTGCCAGTCGTAATCCTGTAGCGGATGGCGAATATCCATCAGCATTACCAAGCCACAAAGAGACTGACGTTCCTGTAGATAGGTGGCTAAATTTCGATCCCAGGCCTGTTTCATGGCCTTGGGTACTTTGGCAAAGCCATAGCCAGGTAAGTCAACCAATCGGCAGTTTTCAGTGAGAGAGAAAAAATTAAGCAGCTGGGTGCGCCCGGGTGTTTTACTGGTTCGAGCCAGCTTGGAGTTATTGGTTAAGGTATTAATAGCACTGGATTTCCCGGCATTTGATCGGCCGGCAAAAGCAACCTCTCGGCCGGAGTCCTCGGGACACTGTTTAATAGTTGGAGAACTAAGTATATATTCGGCTCTGTTAAAGGAGATATCGTCGGACATAGTAGACCTTATCTGATAACCTGATTTCGCCTATTAAGATCAGGGATGGATTGGTATATAATGCCCCGGCTTTTTAGAAGGCAATACAAATTTTCTATATTGTAGCGGAATGCAGAGAGCGGATTAACTAATGAAAAAAATGATTCTAGGATTTGCTGCCATGCTGGGTTTAACCCTGGCAACTTCCTTTGCCTTTGCTGGCGGTGATGCGGCTGCTGGCCAAGGTAAAACAGCCATGTGTGCGGGATGTCATGGGGCTGATGGCAATAGTGCGGCACCAAATTTCCCAAAATTGGCGGGTCAAAATGAAAAATATCTGACCAAGCAACTCCAAGATATTAAGGCTGGAGATCGTCAAGTATTGGAGATGACGGGTATGCTAAATGCCTTTTCAGATGAGGATTTGTCTGATATTGCGGCCTATTATGCTTCCAAGACCATTCAAATGGCTGGCGCTAAAGAAGAAAATCTGGATCGCGGCGAACGTGTTTATCGCGGTGGTAACATTGAAACAGGTGTTCCTGCCTGTACCGGCTGTCATTCTCCGGCCGGTCAAGGTAATGCCCCAGCGGGTTATCCGGCACTTGGTGGTCAATATGCCCAGTATATAGCGAAGCAACTACGTGCGTTCCGTACCGGCGCTCACGATGCAAAAAACCCGGCAGCCAGAAATAATGATGGCGATACAAGGGTGATGCGTGGTGTTGCAGCTCACATGAGTGATGTCGAGATTGAGGCAGTATCCAACTTCATCGCTGGACTAAAGTAATTTGGTCAAATGAGAAAAGCGGCTTATGGCCGCTTTTTTTGTGTTTGCATTTTGGGGAACCTGTGAGAGTGTTGGTGTTCTATCTATAGTTATAGAAATCAAACACGAGGCCGATCAAATTTAACATAAAGGGATAAATTGATGCGTAAACTGTTATCACACCTGCTGTTTGTCATGGCTCTGTTACCTCTGGCGGCTTGTCAGGCGGAGACTGAAGAATCGTTTACAGAGGGGGTTCACTATGAAGTATTGCCGGAGGCGGTTGCTACTAGTGATCCTTCCAGGGTCGAAGTTGTGGAAGTGTTTTGGTACGGCTGCAGTCATTGCTATGCCTTTGAACCAAAGATAAACCCGTGGGCACAGTCACTAAATGAAAGCGTCCATTTTCAACGGGTGCCGGCGGTTTGGCATCAGTCTATGGAGCTTCATGCCAAGGCGTATTACACGGCTAAAGCGCTTAAAGTTCTCGAAAAGTTACATGTGGCTATTTTTGAGGCGATGAATCTTAAAAAGGAAAAGTTACAAACAGAGGAAGAGATTGCCAAGCTGTTTGTTGACAACGGCGTCTCTTTAGAGCGGTTTACCAAGGTGTTTAATTCCAAGGGTATAGAAATGGCGGTGAGTGTTGCCAAGAATAAACAGGCACGCTATAGAACCCAAGGTACACCAGAAATGATTATAAATGGAAAGTACCGGGTTTCCGGTCGTACGGCTGGCGGTAATGACCGCATGCTAAAAGTGGCAGATTATTTGATTGATAAAGAACAGACCACGAGCCAACAATAAAGCGGCTGAGATCTAGTGGCGGCGCATGGGGGGTGTTCCCCGTGCGCTCGCTCCCACCCCCTTTTCTTAGAAACAGCTAAAAATACCTGAAAATCAATGATATTGGCCCTGATAGCTTTGCTCTTGCGTCAATCGCGATTAAAATTGCTCGTTTCTTAAGATACCATCCAGGCAATAAACTATGAAACCGACACAAAAGCCGGCTAACCCCAATTTTTCTTCTGGACCTTGTAGTAAGCGCCCAGGTTATGACATTTCTGCACTTGATTTATCGACGTTGGGCCGGTCTCACCGTGCTGCGGTGGGCAAGGCTGCTCTAGAGCGTGCCTGCCTGGACACCGCGGAGATGCTGGGCTTGCCAGAAGGCTACCGGGTGGGTGTCGTACCGGCTTCAGATACCGGTGCTGTAGAGATGGCACTTTGGTCTCTGCTTGGTTCAAGGCCGGTAGATGTTCTGTCATGGGAATCCTTTGGTCAGGGCTGGTTGTCCGATGTGGTTAAGCAGCTCAAACTTGAGAATGTCAGCGATTATGGGGCAGATTACGGTAAGTTGCCCGATTTGAGCCAAGCAAACTCCGACCACGATATTGTGTTTACCTGGAATGGTACGACCTCTGGTGTAAAAGTACCCAATGGTGACTGGATTAGTGATGATCGCCAAGGTTTAACAATCTGCGATGCGACGTCAGCGGTCTTTGCCATGAACATGCCCTGGGAAAAACTGGATGTGATTACGTTTAGTTGGCAAAAAGTACTGGGCGGTGAAGGTGCTCATGGGATGCTGATACTGAGCCCCCGTGCAGTTGAGCGACTAGAAAGTTATACCCCGCCTTGGCCGCTACCCAAAATTTTCCGGTTAACCAAAGGTGGCAAGTTGATAGAGGGTATTTTTAAGGGTGCTACGATCAATACGCCATCGATGCTCTGTGTGGCGGATTATTTGGATGCGCTCGATTGGGTTAAATCTCTGGGTGGGGTCGATGCTGCCATAGCAAAGTCAGAAGCCAATCTTAACGTAGTAGAGCAGTTTGTTGCCGAACGTGATTGGATTAACTTTTTGGCGGAGGATCCTGCGACACTTTCCAATACCAGTATATGTTTGAGCTTGGACCTGGATGCCGATCAAGTGAAGCAGGTTGTTAAGTTATTGGATAACGAAGGCGTTGCCTTTGATATAGGTGCTTATCGTGATGCCCCAGCCGGATTGCGGATCTGGGGCGGTGCAACCGTTGAAGCGGCAGATCTTGAGCTATTGATGAGCTGGATCGAGTGGGCATACGAACAGGTTTCTGAATAATTCATCATTCAATCCAGGTAGGAAAAATTATGTATAAAGTGCGTACTTACAATCAAATTTCTTCTAAAGGGCTGGATTGCTTTCCCCATGAGCACTATGAAATTGCCAGTGAATTTTCTGAACCCGATGCTTTTTTGTTACGTAGTCACAAACTGCATGGTGAGGAGATTCCTGGCAGCGTTAAGGCGGTAGCCCGCGCTGGCGCAGGAACGAATAATATTCCTGTAGATGAATATACCCATCAAGGTATTGTGGTCTTCAATACGCCAGGCGCTAATGCCAATGCGGTGAAAGAGTTGATCGCTTCGGCACTGTTTCTCTCATCGAGAGATATCTTCGGTGGCATGAGTTACGTTCAGGGGTTGTCTGAGATTCAGGACGGGGCAGAAATGTCCAAGCTTTTGGAAAAGCAGAAAAAGCAGTTTGCTGGATGTGAAGTTGCAGGAAAGACATTAGGGGTTGTCGGCCTTGGCGCCATTGGCTCTTTAGTGGCCAATATGGCACTTGAGCTGGGCATGAATGTGGTTGGTTATGATCCAGCAATATCGGTGGAGGCTGCATGGCGGTTATCCAGTCGAGTTGGGAAAATGGAAAACCTGCAAACGCTCTTGGCAGCCTCAGATTTCGTCACGCTCCATGTGCCGGCATTGGAGGTGACTCGCCATCTGATGAATGCAGAGATGTTAAGGTGTATGAAACCCTCGGCTGTCCTCCTCAATTTTGCTCGTGAAGAAGTGGTTGATACTGATGCCGTTCTGGCGGCTTTGGATAATGGTGCCTTAGGTAAGTACACTACTGACTTTCCTACACCAGAACTCTTGGACAGAAAAGATGTACTGCTGATGCCACATATTGGGGCCAGTACTGAAGAAGCTGAAGAGAACTGTGCCATTATGGCGGCCAAGCAGCTAATGGACTACTTGGAAAATGGCAACATTCAAAATTCAGTAAATTTTCCGGCCACTA
Organism: Cellvibrionales bacterium UBA3090; assembly: GCA_002367235.1. Taxonomy (GTDB): domain Bacteria; phylum Pseudomonadota; class Gammaproteobacteria; order Pseudomonadales; family Porticoccaceae; genus Porticoccus. Next base: position 6,169 of record DFBC01000143.1, on the reverse strand, counting down.
AAATGCCTAGAAATGGTGGCTATCGCATCACGTTTTGTAATGAAAACGTACCTAAGGTGTTGGGAAGTGTGCTTTCATTGTTGGCCGATCGAAGCATGAACGTCATCGATATGGTTAATAAAAGTCGTGATGAAATTGCCTATAGCATCGTTGATGTGGAAAGCCAGCCTAGTGATGAGCTGTTGGCCGAAATTCGTCAAGTAGAAGGAATCGTTGACGTTCGTGCTATCTGAGTAGTCCATAGTCATTGCCGGTTCATTTCTACTGAACCGGCAATTTTTGGCCTCTACCTGGTTTTCAGATCTCCGTATTATCTACCTCGGTACCAATCTGTCCTATTAATGCCGGAACCCGTTCAAGGCGATTGGTTTTTACCATTTCATGCAATGTTCTAACCAGTTGCTCAAGTGTTGAGAGTTTAAAAATACCTGCAAACCCCAAAAGTTGGTGAATGCTCTCTCTGAGTTGAAGAATATCGTCAGTCTCTAACGAGCTGCTGGCGCTGTTAAGCAGGCTGTGTACTTCTTGTCGAAACAACTCTGTGGTGATATCGCCACTGGCCGTCGTGGCAGGTGCAGGTTCAAGTGGGGGAGAGATGTTTAATTGTTGGCAGATGGCTTTGAGTAGTGCATCTTCATCCAATGGTTTTATTAGTAGCCCATTAGCTCCTGCCTTAAATAAAGCGTCTTCCTCTTGCTGAAGGATATCGGCGGTAATCGCCAGGGTAGGGAGGTTAGCGTTATGGTTACTGCTCTGTCTTAATGTCCGTATCGTTTCAATTCCATTTTTAAGAGGCATATGCACATCTACAAGAAAAATGTCGAAACGATCGTGCTGGCAAGCTGCCAGTGCTTCATTGCCATTGCTGGTTAACGTGCAATAGGCGCCCAACCTACTGAGTAAGGTATCCAGTAATAGACGAGTGAACTGATTGTCCTCTGCAATCAAAATGTTCACCCCATCGAGCAGGTGTGTATTGGGTAGGCTTGACGCTAATGCAGGGCTAGCGGAGGGCTCCTCGCTAAGTGCACGTTGCAGCTCGGAAAGCGGCGGCGGCAAAGTCAAAAATGTGATTGGAAAGAGTTCTGCTCGTTGCTTGGCATTGAATAATTGATAGTAATTGAACTGTGTTGCCGTAACGATCAACTTAGCTGGTGTGGCGGCCCTGAGCTCTAAGATGAATTCTGTAACGTTGAATTGTTCCTGGTGGGCTGTGGGCAGGCAGAGAATCACTCGGTCTTCGCTGCTTAATCTGGCGGCGGCTGTGATCAGGTTTTCTTTGTCTGTGACGACAATGTCGTTCAGGTTAAAGCGTTCAAGGGCGTGAACCACAGCTTGAGTAGTGTGTTCGTGGCAGGCACCTATCACCACCTTTCTCTCTTCTATCTGCCAGTCTGGCTGGTGTTCTGCCAGCGGCAAGGGTAGGTTGATGGTGAATGTGGAACCCTTCCCAACAGCACTCTTTACGGCTATTTGGCCGCCCATTAAATCTACGAGGTTTTTTACAATAGAGAGCCCTAGACCGGTACCACCATAGAGCCTGGATATAGAGGTGTCGGCTTGTGCAAAGGCATTGAAGAGTTGATCCTGAGCATCGTCCGGAATACCAATCCCAGTATCTTGAACCTCGATAATGACACCGGATTGCTGATCGCTCTTGAGCTGGATATAAATTCTGCCTTCATTACAGAATTTGATGGCGTTGGCGATCAAGTTGCTCAGTATTTGCTGTATGCGCACAGAATCACCGATGCGGTGAAGTGGGAGATCTGGCGCATAATCTACGATTAGGTCCAACCCTTTATGTTGGGCCTGGGGTCCAAAGAGGGCAGTGACTTGTTCTGAGCATTCCGCCAGGTTAATAGGTTGCTGGGCCAGTTCCACGGTGTTCGATTGTAACTTCGAGAAAGCCAGGATATCGTCAATTAATGTTAGAAGATGAAGCGCTGCCTGGTCGATGATCTGACAGTAGTGGACATCCGTTTCCGAAAGTCTGGCAGCCTCTAGTAGGCGGGCAAATCCCTGAATAGAGGTGATCGGGGTTCGAAGTTCGTGGCTCATCCTTGCCAGGAAGTCATTTTTTGCCAGGTTTGCTTTTTCTGCTTCAAGTCGAGCCGCTTCCAGTTCTTGGTTTTTCCTTTTTAGGTCGGCTAGTGTCTCTTTTAGCTTGCGAGTGGCCACCCTGATCCTGTCTTCTAAATTAACTTTGCCTTCTGTTACAGATTCCGCCAGTTGGTTGATGCCGTTTGCAAGAATAGACAGCTCATCCTGAGAGTCTATTTCAGCTCGAACATCCAGGTGACCACTGGCCATTGTTTTGATTGTGGAGGTCAACTTTTTAATCGGCGCGATCAATTTGATACTGAGAAGGTAGGTCAATATGGTAGCAATAACAAAACCTGTCAGTGCTAGCCATAGCGTGGTGGTAATAATATTGCGCTCTTTGGCCAATAAGCCGGACTGATCAACACCAACGATTACCCATCCAACTAGTTCAGAATGTGGCAATTGTGAATCGATTTCCTCGTGGTAATCATTAAATTCAATACCAGACAGGTAAATTGGTTTTTTGAAATATAATTGGTTATCCGGCCCGGTAATTGTCTGAAAGCTGACAGCAATAGACTGGGCAAGCAAAGGAAACCCTTTGGTATTGAGAACAAGTTGGTGCTGCTTGTCCAGATATCCCACGCTGGCTATATCTGGCAAGTTAGTAGCAGATAGGGCTATGTTTAACAGCATGTCTGAATTTCGTGAGTAGAGTGCAAAGTCTGAAATGGTGGAAAGGTAGTCAGAGGCCATTTCGCCAGATTGCTTAAGACTCACTGACAAATCACTTCTACGGGCATCGATGGTATAGATACTGAGCAGGCTCGTAATTAGTACCAAGGGTAACAGCGCAACAATAAGAAAGCGCTGGTGGATCGAATTATTGAATCGCCGCCTAAAAATCATTGGGTGGACTCTTCCCGCTTTTGGAATCGCTCATACAATTCGCGTTCAGTGGGGAGCGAGACCCCCAGCGATCTTGCCACGGCGGGATTAGTGCTCAGAGTGTAGTAGTGAGGATATTGGGGCTGCCAAATAGCTTGGTCGCTATGTGCTAACCAGTTAAAGATGAGCTCTCCTGCATGTTTGCCAATGCCTTCAGGCGATGAGAATACAGAGGCGAGCGCACCGGCGTGTGTATAGGCTCTGGAAAATCCGATTACGGGTACTTTCTGTTGAAAGCCCATATACAAAATCCATTTGGCAATGGCTCGGTTGAGCATGGCGTGGTCTGGAATAGCAATAAAAAGATCACTTGTGGTGACAACGGGTTTGAGAATGGCGACGGGATTATCGTCTTCGGTTAGGAATGCGGAGTTAAGTTGTATGCCATTTTCTTTTGTTAACGCCTCAATTTCTGGTCGAGAGCCTTGAGATACGGGTCCAAAAATAGTGCCGAATTTGTCTGCATCAGGCTTAAGTAGACAGCCTAGGGTAATGAGGCGAGAGAGTGGTTGATCAAGGTAAATAGCGGATATTTTACGGTCGGATGCAGATACTGCTGATAATGCGATCGCATCAAAAGCATTTTTTGGTGTAAAAATATTAAGTAACGGAGCGGTTTTATTCTGCTCAAGGGCCTCTCGAGTAGCCGCAGTGCCTATGGCTACGATCAACTCGTAGGGCTTGCTTATGGCGTTAGTTTTTTGGGCTTCTTCGAGGGTGGCTATTTCAAAGCTACTGAATTCCATCCCCAGTAAAGAGGTGGTCGTCTGGAGGCTTTCAGCGGTTTCCTGATAATAAGAATTGTCCCCTGATAGCAACAACAGGATCTTTGCCTGAGAGAGAGGGCATATAAACAATAGGCACAGAACAACCGCGTAACGAATTAGGCCGCCGATGCGTTGTTGCCCCCATCCAAGTTTGTTATTTTGGCCATCCATTGGCTGTCGCTGCATTTTAGAATACAAACCTAATTATAGTGCGTTTAAATACCTAGAAAAAATAGACCAACGGATAAATAGAAGAATGGTTGGCATCAGGGCAACTCCAGTGTCAGGCGCAAATAGATTCTGGTGTCAAATACATTGTTTTCGCCGTGTTCCATATAGTCTTCCCCAAGATTTTGACCAATGAGTGAAAGGTTTCCTTTGGACGATGCTATTGAAAAATTAAAACCGAGTTGAGCATCGACCCTGACAAATTGGTTTACCGCGTTACCATCTCGCCAGTCGGCATCACTCATATGGTAAAGGTTCATCCCAGCGGACCATCGTGGAGTGAATTTGTGGTTAAAAAGTAACCCTGCGGTATGGCGGGGGCCGTCATTATCAATACTCCCCTCACTTATTGTTGGCTCAAAGCGTGTGATATAAGAGCTGTCTACATCTCTGTATCCATAATGAGCGGTAACTAAGGTTTTATTATCCGGCTGGTAACGGAGTTGTAGTTCTGCTCCTGTCATATCCCACTTGGCAATATTGCTGCGGACCGAAAAGTGATCGTCGGGATCAAAACTGGGCAAACCGATATCGGCAAGCTGTTGATACACCTCGAAAGCATCCCTGACTTCTTCTCGAAATACTCTCACATCAAAGGTCAAGCCAGAACTAGGTAACTGGGCTACATAGCCCAGCTCTAGGCTTCTTAAGCGCTCTTCGTCGGGGTCGGGATCACTGCGGCGGATAGCTGCAACTAAGAGTTGGTTGTCGATAATGTCTGCATTGAACTCTTTCGCTTCTGACAACGTCGGCGAGCGTTTTCCCAGTGCATAGCCAAGGCGAAGGGTGTGGTTGTCGTTGAGGTGGTAGTTAACCCCAATGCGTCCAGAGGCAATGGGGTTAACTAGGCTGTTGTCCTCCAGCATTAACCCGGCATTCAAGGTCCATTGGTTAAGCGGTTGCCATTCAAGGTGGCCAAACAATCGTTTGCTGGTGAGGCTTTCATCGTGGCCATGGCCAAATATGGCTTCACCCTCAACACGATCGTAACGGATGCCTGCGCCCCAAGTGGCTCGGAGAGTGTTGGTCAGTTGAAAATGATGTTCCAGTTCAAAATCATGACGTTCAGATTCGGTATTCAGGAACCCCGTAATGAATGGCTGGTCTTCGATATTAAGACCGGGGTCAATGTTGGCTTGCAGAAACGGCTTCACGTCGTTTGGGCCGATGGGGATACCAATTTCTTTGGTGAGAAGTTCAGAGAGCAGCCCCTGATTTACATAGTTCTCTCCCTCCAGCTTGTTGTGATAATAATGCAGTTTCAGTGTATCAGTGGCATTGAGCTCCCGATTCCACTTCAACGATTGGTATTGGCTCTCAAACTCTGTTTTGGAGTATTCATCGGGATGATCGACATCGCCCCAGCCCATATTGTTGTGGTTAAAACCGAGCTGAAGGTCAATGGTGTTGGCGATATCCGGTGTAAACATTCCGCGAAAATTAAAGCCCAGGCTTTCTTTGCCATCTTCCAGTGGCCCGGGATTTTCACCGGACGTAACCGAGGGAAATCCATCATTGTGTTGGTAGTTTACGCTGACGCGATAATCAAATTTTCGGAGGTGTGCGTTGTAGCGAATGTGTCCCTCGCGAGTCTGGCGGTCGCCCACCGTAAATCGTTGATGTAATCCACTTTCCTGTTGGGGCTTTATGGTCACGATATTGATTGCACCCATAAAAGCATTGGAGCCTTGGGAGGGTGCATTTGAGCCACGAATTACTTCAATGTGGTCTACTTCGTCCAGTGTGATGCCAAGAGAGCCCCATTCAATACCAGAATAGGCAGGTTCATAGATGGAGCGATCATCCACCATTACCTCAAGGTGGTTGGGGAATTCTCGGCCGAAACCATGGTATGAAATACCGTATCGGTTGCCGTTGATGAAGTAAGCCTGAAACCCGGGAATTAGCCTGAAGACATCTACCCATGTAATGGCACCAGAAGCATCGATCATTTCACGGTCAATAATCGTAATGCTCGCGGGTACATTAGTTATGGACTGGTTCATTCTGGACGCAGAAGAAACCATTGGCAGTTCGCCAAGCATATCCTCTTCGGTAAAGAACAATTGTTTTTGTTCTTCAGCAATAACCTGGTGTGAACAGATCAGGACGAGGAGGGCGGATAGTTTTTTTAAACCGCTCATAGTTTTTTTCTACCGGCCATTGTGAGGGGACATAGA
>DFBC01000155.1:347-7267 GCA_002367235.1 Cellvibrionales bacterium UBA3090 | reverse complement strand
AGTCAGTGACTGGGCGTAATTAATACCGCCAATAATATCCCGCGAGCCGAGCAGCAAGCTGGCGGCAACGAGTTCTTTTACGGCATTGGCATTGGCGCCGGGGGTGTTGAAAACCACCACGCCCTGAGCGGAATAGTCGGCGACCGGAATATTGTTAACGCCAGCACCGGCGCGGGCGATAGCAACCAGGCTGTCAGGGATTGCCTCGCCGTGGAGCTTGTGGCTACGCAGCATAAAGGCATCGGGCTGGGCGAATTCACTGGCAATTTCGTAGCTCTCGCGGGAAAAACGGTCGAGACCCTTGCTAGATATTTGATTGTAGGTGCGAACTTTGTACATGGGTTTTCCTTTATGTGAGCCTTCAATAAGGCTTTTGTGCTGTTTTAGTTCGTCGAGCTGAATATCAATCAGGCTTGTCTGACTTGCTCGTAAGCCCAGCTTAACCAGGGCATAAGCGCTTGCAGGTCGCTTTGTTCAACGGTGGCGCCACACCAAATGCGCAGGCCGGCAGGAGCATCGCGATAGGCGCCGATATCAAAGGCAACGCCCTCGGTGTCGAGTAACTTGGCCAGAGCTTTTACTTGCTCTGCCTCAAGTGCGAGCGTCAGACAAACACTAGTGTTGGAGCGGGTGGCCTCGTCTTGAGCGAGAAAGCTAATCCACTCGTTAGCGGCAACAAAGTCTTCAATCACTTTCAAGTTGGCTTGCGAGCGTGCAATGCTGGCATCGACACCGCCAATGGCGCGCACCCAATCCAGCGCATCGAGATAATCGGCAACACAGAGCATAGAGGGCGTGTTGATGGTCTCGCCCCTGAAGATGCCCTCGTTCAATTTTCCCTTTTTGGTCATGCGGAAGATTTTCGGCATTGGCCAGGCGGGGGTATAACTTTCTAGGCGTTCTACAGCGCGGGGGCTGAGAATCAACATGCCGTGAGCACCTTCGCCGCCGAGCACTTTCTGCCAGCTAAAAGTGACGACATCCAGCTTGTGCCAGGGCAGTTCCATGGCGAAAACCGCGGAAGTGGCATCGCAAATAGTCAGCCCGCTGCGTTCATCGCTGATCCACTCGCCATCAATAACCTTGACGCCCGATGTCGTGCCATTCCAGGTGAAGACGGTATCGTGTTCGGGGTTGGCGAGAGACAGGTCGGGTAACAGACCGTAGTCAGCGCGATGGGTGGTGACATTGTCGAGCTTGAGCTGGTTGGTAATGTCGCCGACCCAGCCCTCGCCGAAAGATTCCCAGGCGAAAATATCAACGGGTTTGGCACCGAGTAGTGACCACAGGGCCATTTCAACAGCACCGGTATCAGAGGCCGGTACCACGCCAACGCGGTAGCCCTCGGGCAGGTTGAGTAATTCGGCAGTGTCAGCGCAGGCTCGGGCTAATGCTTTTTTGCCAATGGCCGAGCGGTGAGAGCGCCCCAGAGTTGTAATATCGAGGGCGTCAACACTGTAACCGGGTCGCTTGCTGCAAGGCCCGGAAGAAAAGTTCGGGTTTGCCGGTTTAACGGTGGGCTTTGCTGCTGCGGCTGTCATAGCGATTCCTTTAAAGAGTTTCTTGTAAAGAGTTTCTCGCTGGCTGATCCAGCGGCGTGCGCGAAAAGGCGGCAATTTTACTGGTCGCCAGCCCCCTTGCATAGGGGCGCGTATAATGTCCCGGTTTCGAGCGAAAATACTGAACTGCCGCCGAATAGCCGCGCAAATAAGGGCGCGCATTCGCAATGGCTTGTCCCTTTAAGCTCACAGCTAGTGAAACTGTGTTGAAAGTAAGCGAAAATGCCGGCTGTATTTTCGGTGTCGCAGGTGTTCTGCGTGAAGACCGCGTGGCGCGATTTGATCGCCATGCCCTGGTTTATGTCATTGCCCGCAGTTTCCACTTCCACCCGTAGAAAGTAGGTATAAGCCTGTAACCTTTAATTTAACCCAAGGAGTAAAAAACGAATCATGAGTGATTACCCAGAGAAAACCTGTGAAATTGGCAATCTTGTACGCCAGCCTAAATCAGTTGCCGCCGTGCGCGCCGGTCAAAAAACCCAGCAGCGTCGCGATGGTGTTTACGCCCACCCCGGTGAGACATTCGAGCTGGAAGGTGACACCTTTGAAGTGACTTCACTGGATCGCCAGCGTCTCGGCGATATGAGTGATGCCGATGCCCGTGCCGAAGGCTACCCGGCCCTCGAAGTCTACAAACAAGTGATTCTCAGCATGCACGCCGGTATGACCTGGAATGAAGACGACCTGGTTTGGGTGCACCAGTTCACAAAACAAAATAACTAGACCTTAGTATCAACTGTCTGCTGAAAGGCAGTTGGCACCTCTGTTTGCTCCGTTCATCCCTGCGCACTAAATAATCAAAGATAAGAGGCTTTTTGTAGGGATGGGTGGGCCAGCAAGGTCTGTCTGTCTGCGATATAATCCCTTTCCCCTGGCTGTTTTCCCCGTCACTTCAATGTGGATGACTTGCGAACACTATCAATGTTTACAAGTGGGGAAATTGCTACCGTACAAGGGAATTAATCGGTGAATAGAGCAAATGCAAAATAAACAGGCATCATGCCAACAGGGCTTTACTTTAATTGAGGCGATGATAGTTGTCGCGATCATCGCTGTTGTATTGGCTATGGCAGTCCCTTCGTTTAATGATTTCTTTGAAAAAAACCGGGTAAAGCGGGCAGCGGAAGAAGTTTACGGTCTGGTGACTAAGGCCAGAGCAGATTCCGTTATTCACGATAGTGATATGTCGCTATCGGTGACCACGGGCGCCAATTGGTGTGTGGGTTATGCGGCTGCTGCCGGGTGTGATTGTACGGAAGCCGATCTCGATGCGGCAGTAGCTTGCGCTGTACCTGTCGGTAACGACCTCGATGGTAACCCTGAGATGGTGTTGCAGGTTATTGATGGTACGAACTTTGGTGGAGTGGGTATAGCTAATGACTTTGCTGGTGGCACTACTTTTAATGGTGTCAAGGGCACAGCTGGCAACGGTAGTGTCACGCTATCCTCGCCAAGCAATAGGTGGAAATTATCTGTTGCTGTGACGCGGGTGGGCCGGGTGCGGATTTGCGCTCATGAAGATAGCGTAGCGACCATGGGGTATACAGCGTGTCAGTAATTAAAAAAAATTGCCAGCAGAGTGGCTTTAGCTTGATAGAGCTTATGATCGGTATGACCGTGGGCCTCCTGATAATGGCTGGCGCCATTACCTTGTTTGCCAAAATTAGTTTTTCCGGCTTGGAAAATACCCGTCGGGTGCAGCTTAACGAGCAGCTGCGTAGCACTTTAAACCTCATGCACAAAGATATTCAGCGCGCCGGTTATGTTGATGCCTCAGATGGTGCAACGGGGGTGGCCGATGTCGACGTGGCGACCATGTCGTTGTTTGGCACTATCGTGATTGACGGCGGTGGTAGCTGTATTACCTATAGCTACGATTTTAATGGTAATAACATACAAGAGGTAGGCGAGATTTTCGGCTTCCGCCTTAATGGCGGTGCTGTCGAAAGAGATACGTCGGATGCCACCTGCGGAGTTGGAGGCGTGGGCTGGGAGGACTTCACCGATAGCGGTGTGACCGTAACGGCGCTAAATTTTTCAAATGCCCGGTCTACCGAGTATGAGGTGAGCCGTGATAGTGATGGCAATGGCACCTGTGATAGCGGTGAAACCTGCCTTGAGAGACGCATGATTGATGTCGTTATAACAGGCCATGTTGCTCAGGAAGACCCCGCCAATGCCTCCACTCTGGTGGTGACTCTACTTGATGAAATCAAGGTTAAAAACGACCGTTACTACACAGTGCCATGATGGGGCTGGGGTGCATAGTTTATAGAGGTGAGTATGAATATTGATACAATGCGAAGGCAGCGTGGAGCTGCGACTCTGATAGCCACTGTGATTTTGGTAGTAATTGCTTCTTTGACAGTGCTAGTGGTCAGTAAATCGGCAATAAATGAACAGCAGCGCAGTGGCGTGGATGCTCGCAGTAAAGAGGTGTATGCAGCGGCCAACGGTGCGCTTGAATACGGAATTTCTCAGCTAATGATCTTGTATAACGACAACGATCTCACCACACCTGCGTGGGATAGCGGTACCAATGATGGTATGGCTGCAGCAGGTGATTTTGCGATCTTGAGTTATGACCCTGATGGTGACGCTGCAACAAACGATGCTTTTGTGCAGGGCATAGATTCTTTTGGTCTGTCAGACAATATCACCTATACGCTGATTACAGCGGAAGACCAGCACCCCGCTATTATTGAAATTACTGCGCCGGTGGTGGGTGCGAACGAAAGCCATGTTACCAAGACCATCAGTATGCGTGTGCTGCGTGAAGATCTGGGCGGTGGGTCGCCATTTGGTGCTCCCCCTCTAGTTGTGGAAAAATGTATACCCGATGGGTCTGCGCTTGGTACCCCGGACATCACCAGTGATCAAGTGGCTATTGCGACTATTCAGGGTGACTCCAGTGATGGGGATTGTTTAAATCAAGACCACTTCGATATAACTGGCGGCGGTATCGTTGGTGAGCCAACGAATGATGAGGACACCAGTGATACTTCTTTGGCGGAGGCTCTATTTGGCTCTGAAGATGCTGTTGACGAGATTCAAGAGACCTCGGCAATTGAAGAGGCGGCGGGAATAGCCCTGGAAGACAGGGGCGTCATTTATGTAACAGAAACTACCCCTTGGGGTAGCAGTGTTGGTTCGCTGTCCAAGCCTGTGATCTTGTTTTTTGCCGAGGAAAGTCTCTGTCCGGCAATAAACGGGGGCACTGCTATTTATGGCTTAGTTTATTACGAAGCACCGGATGCGGGTTGTGATAATCAGGGTACGGGTTCTGCCACGGTCTTTGGTACGGTTGCCTATGAAGGTAATTTAACGAGTATCAATGCAAATATTGAGTTGGTTCAGGTGGATTTTGGCGACGGGGGCGAGAATACGGGAAGCGTGAAAACCATTGCACCACTGCCGGGTTCGTGGCGGGATTTTACGCCTGCCGGTATTTGATGTTAGCCGGTAAGCTTGGTGGGTGAGCATGGAGGCGCGAAAGTAATTGCTGCCAAACCCGCTGGATGTGAATTTTTAGGGACTGAACTTTAAGAGGTGGAAAGAGATGGCCAGTTCAACAGTATGTTTTACAGAGCGTGGTTTGAGGCATCAGCGGGGCTTTACCTTGTTAGAGGCGCTGATAGCAATGGTGGTGCTAGCCGGTGGCTTGTTGGCAGCTTATCGCTTCAATAGCTCGGCAATATCTTACTCAGCAGAGTCAAATGTGCGTACCTATGCACTTACTATGGCAGAAGGTAAGTTGGAGGAACTGCGCAACTTCCAGGATAGTGATGACTTTAATGCGATTGTGGTTAGTAGCCCAGTTATACCTGCCGACGATGATGTGGTTGCCTATGGGTCGTCGACCTTGACTCGGGGATGGGTTGTTGATGGCGCTTACGGCAATGGGGATAATCCCAGAAAAGTCGATGTTACGGTCAGTTGGCTAGACAAGGGTGGTGTAAACCAGTCGGTAGTTTTATCGTCGATTATTTGGCGCAATAACCCTGGGAAAAATGGAAAAGAGTTGTTTTTGGCCTTAAATACTGATGGTAAGGGTGTAGATGATTGGGGTGATTCGGCTGGTAATATACCTTCTCGTCCCGAGACAGATAAAGTGGTGACTACTGATTCTCCCGCTGATGATCTAGTAGGTTACCCTCCTGCACCTGCTGGTGAGCCCCCTCTGTCCTATTATGATGCGACATTTTACGGCGATATTGCCTTTACTGACGAAGGCTTGGCAAGCGTGGATATTGCGCGCACAAACGGCGCTATGAACCATGGTGCTGCCAGCTGTGAAACACCTGTTGACTTTGATTACCCGGCCCTTGAAGATGACGGCGTGACACCGGTCATGGTTACGGTATTAGCAAGCCCTTTGTTATACAAATGCACCGTTAAAGGCATTCCGTCAGGTGAGACTTGGTCTGGTCGTTTAACTTTCAATGCTGCGGGAAATAGTGAGGTTTGTGACCCTGCTCGGATTGGTAACTCAAGTTATAAAGATATATCTTTTAATGATACCACACTCCAAAGCCTTGATTTGGCCGTGGTGGTGTTAGCAAGCAATGGTGCTTGCCAATCATCGACCAACTAGGTAATAAATAGGGTCGCTTTCGATTTAAGTTTCAAGTTGAGAGTGCTTTATTCGAGTTAGTGCATCATAACGATGAAGGGGCAGGGGTAAAATGGATCGACGAAAAGCAGGTCAGTGCGAACACAGGGCGAACCAGGGCTTTACCCTGATAGAGTTAATGATAGTGCTGGCAATTGTGGCTATTTTAGCGGCTGTCGCCTACCCCAGTTACATGGACTCAATTCGTGCTGCACGTCGTGTTGACGCAATGAATGGTCTGCTAGATCTACAAAACCAGGAAGAGAAATGGCGGGCGAGCAATCTCACCTTCAATGATTTTGCTGATGCCATTTCTGCGGATACCTATTACACCCTGGCAGTAACTGATGGCACTAATACTGCAACGGGCTATACGCTTACTGCTACTGCTGTAGCAGACCCCGATGTAGGGAATACCTCTCAAACGGCAGATACAGGTTGTACGGTTATGACGTTGACGGTTCTTGCTGCAACCCCGGGAGGAGTTAAGACACCTGCAATTTGTTGGCGGAACTAGAGAGCAGTAACGTTTAGAAAAGAAACCCGGCAAGCTATTACGCACGTCGGGTTTTTTGTGCCTGCCTTCTGGGGGCGGTTGGCGCTACAGGCTTACTTTTCTGGCACTCTACTGTGCTGTCTTGTTTTGGCGTTCTTTCTCAATCAAATACTCCGCCACTTTCAACATACCTTGCTGGCTACCAGCCATTTTGGCACTCAAGCGATACTTCCCATTCACCACCATCTCTGGT
>DFBC01000155.1:0-165 GCA_002367235.1 Cellvibrionales bacterium UBA3090 | reverse complement strand
TAGGTTCATGGCATTAAAGATGGCTATGTGCACGCTATCTAAGGCCTTAAGTGCCTTGGCAGTGTAGTAAGCGCGGGCGTGCAGCTCCATACTTTTGTGCCAAATGGCAGGGCTGTGTATAAAGTTGACGTCTTCGGGCAGTTGGCTAGCCCAGGTGCTGACCAT
>DFBC01000034.1:1007-12854 GCA_002367235.1 Cellvibrionales bacterium UBA3090 | reverse complement strand
CTGATGGTGGGTGCAAGCATGGGGCGTTCTCTGGCCTACGCCTGGCAGGTACCCGCCATAGGTGTTCACCACATGGAGGGGCATCTACTGGCCCCGATGCTGGAAGATAATCCACCAGAATTTCCTTTTGTGGCACTCTTGGTCTCGGGAGGTCACACCCAATTGGTTGAAGTAAAGGCTATTGGTCAGTACCAGATACTCGGTGAGTCTCTGGACGATGCCGCAGGCGAGGCTTTTGACAAGGCGGCCAAAATGCTCGATTTGGATTACCCCGGTGGCCCAGAGATCGCGAAACTGGCAATGCAGGGCGATGCCGGTCGGTTCAGGTTCCCAAGGCCCATGACAGATCGGCCGGGGTTGGATTTTAGTTTTTCCGGACTAAAGACGTTTACTCTAAATACCATTGCCGAACATCGTGGTGACGAAGTGCTGCCTGATGATCAGACCATGGCGGATATTGCCTGTGCTTTTCAGGAGGCCGTAGTGGATACTCTGGCGATAAAATGCCGGCGAGCACTTGAACAGACGGGGTTGAAGACCTTAATTATTGCTGGCGGGGTTTCGGCGAATACTCGCCTGAGAGAAAGGCTCTCGGAGGCATTGCGAAAGGTGGGGGGAGAGGTTTTTTATGCCCGACACGAGTTTTGTACGGATAATGGCGCGATGATCGCCTATGCAGGCTGTCAGCGTTTATTGGCGGGACAGAGCGAAAGTTTAGCCATTTCTGCAAGGCCGCGCTGGCCGATGGATACGCTGCAGGCCTTGGCCGAGGGGTGAAATGATGGATATTGTGTATATCAATGAGCTACAGATCGACACCATTATTGGTATTTACGATTGGGAGCGAGAGGTGCGTCAGACCATTAGTCTCGACCTCGAAATGGGTACCGATATCCGTAAGGCCGCTGAAACAGATGATATTCAGTACGCTCTGGATTACAAAGCGGTGTCGAAACGATTAATCGATTTTATCGAAGGCAGCGAGTTTTTACTGGTCGAAACGATGTCTGAGCAAGTGGCCGATATTATTCGTAAGGAATTTAATGTTCCCTGGCTGCGGCTGCGGATCGGCAAACCCGGTGCTATCCGTGGTGCACGCGATGTGGGTATTGTCATTGAGCGTGGAGAGCGCGGCTGATGGCGCGTGTTTATCTTAGTCTTGGCAGTAACATTGAACAGCAACGCTATATTACCGCAGCGTTGGATTCTCTCGCTGATCAGTTTGGTGAGTTATTGATATCTTCTGTCTATGAAAGTGTTTCCGTGGGGTTTGACGGGGATAATTTTTATAATCTGGTGGTGGGTCTCGATACTGAACTCAGTGTTGGTGATTTATCGGCCAATTTAAAGGCGCTTGAGGATCAAAATGGTCGCCGCCGGGATTGTCCTCGCTTTAGTGCGCGTACATTGGATATTGATATCCTGACGTATGACGGCATGACTGGCTGCGTAGAGGGTGTTTTATTACCTCGCCAGGAGATTCTGGAAAATGCATTTGTGTTATTGCCCTTGGCTGAACTGGTTCCCGGTGAAAGGCATCCGGTCGTTGGCCTGAGTTATAGCGAGTTGTGGCAGGGTTATGATCAGGCCAGCCAGTCACTATGGCCTGTCGATTTTAGTTGGCGAGGCGATGAGCTCTCTCGATCGCCGGGCAGTGCCGCCGAACAATAATACAGGAGCAATAGGGGTGACGATGCCAAGACGTATTTCGCGATGTTTTAATATTAATGACCTTCGCACCGTCGCCAAGGGGCGCCTGCCTGAGTCGCTGTTTGCCTATATTGATGGCGGTTCGGATGACGAGCGGACACTCAGGCAAAATACCGCTACGTTTGATGGCTATGACCTCATACAGCGAGCATTGGTTGATGTGTCTCAAATAGATCTTTCAACGACGGTGCTGGGGAAAAAAATTGATTGGCCGGTCATCTGTGCGCCCACGGGCATGACCCGGATGTTTCATTATCAGGGTGAAAAGGCGGTGGCCCGAGAGGCCGCTAAAAGTGGTACGTTTTATTCGCTGTCTACCTTGGCGACCACTAGCATAGAAGATGTGGGGGCCGAGACGGATGGCCCGAAGATGTTTCAGGTCTACGTTCACCGGGATCGGGAATTAAGTCGTGAATTTGTGCAGCGAGCCAAGACATCAGGTTTTGATGCACTATGTCTCACCGTGGATTTGCCGGCACACGGAAATAGAGAGCGTGACCTACGTACAGGCATGACGCTTCCTCCCAAGTTAACCCTTAAAAGTATATTGGATGTATTGGTTCATCCTGCTTGGGTATACCGTTATCTCACCAGTGATCCCATCGTTCTGGCAAACGTGGAGCACAAGATCAGCGAGGGTACTGGCGAAGTCTCGAATTTATTGCAGTATGTGGCAAACCAGTTTGACCCCACGGTGACCTGGAAGGATGCCGAATGGATGATGTCCGAATGGCAGGGGCCCTTTGTATTAAAGGGCATTATGTCGGTGGCCGATGCAAAGCGGGCGGTTGAGATTGGTGCTTCCGCTATTGTTATTTCAAACCACGGTGGCCGACAGCTGGACAGCTCGCCGGCCCCCTTTGATGTCTTGCCGGAGATTGTCGACGCTGTCGGTGGTCAAATTGAGATTATTCTCGATGGTGGCATCCGTCGGGGCACCCATGTGTTGAAAGCGATGGCGCTCGGTGCTACGGCCTGCATGGTGGGTCGTCCATACCTCTATGGACTGGCCGCTGGCGGTCAGCCGGGTGTGGCCAGGGCGTTGAGCTTACTGCGAACAGAGATTGAACTGGATATGAAGCTCATGGGTTGTAAAAACCTGTCTGAAGTCACACCAAATTGCCTACGCAAAAGATAGACAAGCTGGAAACCTGAGTTAGTTAAGTAAACGTTCTGCCGAATATTGGACGTACTACTCAGCGCAGTTGATGCAACGGTGTGTGTAGGGTACAGCTTCAAGTCGTTTGAGGGAGATATCTTCGCCGCAGTTGCTACAGCGGGTGTAATCACCGGACTCCATCCGTTCGAGTGCTTGATTGATCTGGGCGAGCTCATTTCGCGACTCGTTACCAATGGCTTCCAGCACTTCATCATTTTGCCTTTCCTGTGCCTGTTCAGACCAGTCGGCAGAGTGCTCAGCCTTCATCCCTGTTTTTACCCGTGAGATACGCTGCATAAGTACTTCCCTGCGTTCTTCCAGGCTTTTCTTTATTTTGGCCAGCTTTGACGTCATAACATTCTCGGAAATCGCTTTTTTAGACTGTTTATTGCAACGGCTTTTTGAAATAGATCGACCAGGCTCACTAGAAGCCTGGTCGGTACTGCTTGAATTACTGGATATCAATTCGCCGTTGCTGTGGAACTTCTTCGGCAACTTTGGGTGCCGTTAGTTTCAATATGCCATCCTCAAAAGATGCCTTGATATCCTCTTTATGCACATTTTTGCCAAGATCGAAACTGCGCATATATTTGCCGTAGCGGCGTTCCTGGCGAATGATTTTCCCTTCTTTTTCCTCTTTGTCTTCCTGTTTGGTCTCTGCTTCTAGCCGCAGTAAACCATCTTCCAGCGTAATCTGGATATCTTCCTTTTTAAGCCCAGGCATTTCTGCGCTTATTTCATAGTGGTCATCGTGTTCTACGATATCGACCTGTGGAGAAAAAAATGAATTCATCGAACTCTGACTTCGGCGGAGGGGTGCCCAGAAATCATCGGTGAAAGGGTCGACATCAAAAAAACGGCTTCGTGGTATGAGCTTCATGACGCATCTCCTCTTCAGCTTGTTAACGGGTGCCAACACTCTCAGCATAAATACTGACTGGCAGTATTATTAAGCATGGGTTTGAATCGGTGGTTTTTCAAGGTGGGGTGGATGATGTTGCCTGGGATCGTTGATCTCGATCAATGGCGGTGGGTGACTTCGGCCTCTACCCGGGCGGGAAGGATTATCGAAAACAGGATGTTTAGGTGAGGGAGCTGCCGCCATCAACAGCAATGACCTGGCCTGTGGTGTAGCTAGCTGTGGTGGCCAGAAACAGTGCGAGCTTGGCTATATCTGCAGGACTACCCGTTCGCCCCAGCGGTACGCTATCAATCACCTTATGCTTGGTTGTTTCACTCATTTGGTCATCGGTGTTGGGCCACAAAATCACCCCGGGGGCAATACCGTTGACGCGAACTTCTGGGGCTAGTTCTTTGGCCAGAGATTTGGTCAGCATGATATTTCCAGCCTTGGCAATACAGTAAATGCTATAGCCTTTCAGCGGGTTTTTGGCATAGATATCGGCAATACTAATAATGCTTCCGCTACTCACACGCAGTTTTTGAGCAACAGCCTGACAGAGAAAATACGGGCCCTTCAGGTTGCTTCCCATTAAATCATCCCATTGCTCTTCGTTGGCGCTACCGAGTTCTGTAGGGTAAAAGCTGGAGGCATTATTGATTAGAACATTGAGCTTATTCCGCCATTGAAAAACGCCTTTGGTCATCGCTTTAATTGCGGATACATCCGTTAGTTCTGCCTGAAAGGTTGCCGCCGAGTTTTTTCTTTGAGAATTGAGTGCCTGAGCAAGCGCGCTGGCATCCTCCGCAGAGCGATTGTAGTGTAGTGCCACATCGAACCCTTCACGGTGAAAGGTTTTGGCTATTTCGGCACCGATACGGCGGGCAGCACCGGTGATAAGTACAACGGGACAGTTCACCGTGGGTTACCTTTCTGGTTTATGATTGATCTTGAGGCTACTAATAATTTCTAGGCGACGCTGGTTGATGGCCTCGCCCAGCTTTTTCCCACTCAGGCCTTTCTGGATAAACGCCTGATTATCGACAGACTGAATTGCCTCAAAAACTTTTAGTAACCAAGCCCCTGAATGATAGGTGTTATTTTCGCATCCAAGGCGACCTCTGGCATCGGCTTCGCAACAGCGGACAAATTGTGCCAGTTTTTCCGGTTGTCTGAGCGCACCAACTCCATTTAACATTTTTAGTATTGTGGCGGGACGAAGTTGCGGTGCTTTGTGGCACAGCAGATGATAGCGGGTGACAGGCACCGCTAGGTCACGGTAGCGGTTTGGCGCTTTTAATCGGTCGCAAAGTTCATTAACCAGCTTTACCCCGCGCTCCTCATGACCGGAGTGTTTGGGGAGTACATCTACCGGCGTAATTCCTTTGCCTAGATCGTGAACCAGAACGGCAAATCGGATCACTGGGTCATGATCCAGAGCGGCAGCTTGATCCAGCGCCATCAGAATGTGAATACCGGTATCGATCTCGGGATGATAGTCGGCGCGTTGAGCTACACCGAACAACCGATCGACTTCTGGAAACAGTACCTTGAGAGCATTGCATTGCCGCAACACTTCAATATAAGTCCGAGGTGATTTTTCACCCAGTGCTCGCTCTGTTTCCATCCAGACACGTTCTGCTGTGAGGTGCTCCAGTTCACCGCTGTCGGCAATCTCTGTCATTAAGGCCAGAGTTTCTGGGGCAACGGTAAACCCTAAATGATGATAGCGGGCGGCAAAGCGAGCGACACGCAGTACGCGTAAGGGGTCTTCTACAAAGGCATCGGATACATGGCGCAGTTTTTTGTCGGCAATATCTCGTTGACCTCCGTAGGGGTCGATCAGGTTGCCGCCACTATCTTCTGCAATGGCGTTGATGGTGAGGTCTCGGCGGGATAGGTCTTCCTCGAGGGTGACGCTGGTGTCAGTATCAAACTGAAACCCTTTGTATCCGGAGCCAGATTTTCTCTCGGTTCGGGCAAGGGCGTACTCCTCCTTGGTTTTTGGGTGCAGGAAGACAGGAAAATCACTGCCAACCTGCCTGTATCCCTGATCAAGAAGTTCTTTCGGGGTGGCACCCACAACAACCCAGTCCCTTTCTGTAAAGGGGTAGCCGAGTAATTTATCGCGAACCGCGCCGCCAACTAAATACAGTTTCATGTGTTATTCCCTGTCCATTTTGTATGTTACCAGTACCTGTAGGAGGCAGACATCTTTGGTGAAAATAAAAGTCTGATCTATCTGCTATACCCAAAGTTTGAGGGTAGCGCCGATCCGTCTGTATAAGGTTAAGAGCAGAGCCTGGAATGACAGGAAGACGTGGTGATAGCGGGGCTAATAAAGAAGCGTCTTTGCTGTGGTGTTGTGGCGCGGTACAGAAATCCTTTTCCCGTAACCTGCCAGTTTTGATGTGACGGTAATTACTGAACTCTGGGGCGTTCTGAGTTGGCAATAAAGGCAAAGAATCGACTCATCTGTTCGGGGCCCAGGGTGACGGGGTGTGGTGTGGTTTGGAATAGGTCGAAGCTATTGCTGTGTAGAGCTTTGTATCGAGCAACGCGAATGCGTGAGCGTAACGTATAGAGCAATTTTGAAAAAAACATGGTTATTCCTACAGTCTGTTTATATATACAGTATATTAGCAGGGTTTTTTCAAATGGCAATAGCGGGAGAATCCCATTGTTTTTAGTGGTCGTGTCACCCGCCATCGAATCAGGCTGCTCGGGGGCTGCTTACTCTAACTCAAGTATTTCAGGGCAGGAGTAGCGACGTTCAATAACGGTTTCATGGCCAGTGCTGATCACCGATTCCAAGTGAATATCAAACCCCCAGAGCCTGTGCAGGTGCTTGAGTACCTCGTTTGCCGATTCCGCTTCAAGCGGCCTGTTACTCTGTATTTCATGGCGTAGGGTTAATGATCGGTCACCGCGTACATTGACCTCGTAGACCTGAATGTTGGGGTCTTGATAGCTGATATTGTAGGTTTCTGCGAGTCGCTCTCTAATAGATTGATAGCCATTTTCATCGTGAATACTCGAGACTTCCAAAAAGTCATTTTTTTCGTCATCCATTACTGCAAATAACTTCATCTCTCGAATCAGGTGGGGGGATAGAAATTGTAAGATAAAGCTCTCATCCTTAAAGTCGCGCATGGCAAAGTGTAGGGTGTCTAACCACGGGCTACCGGCAATATCCGGGAACCAGCGCCGGTCTTCCTCCGTGGGATTCTCGCAGATTCGTTTGAGATCGTTCATCATGCCAAAACCCAGTGTATAAGGGTTTATGCCGTTGAAGTATGGAGAGTTGTAGGGTGGCTGATAGATGACATTGGTGTGGTGTTGTAGAAATTCCAACATAAACCCATCGGTAACCAGACCTTCACTATAGAGTTCGTGCAGAATATGGAAATGCCAGAAGCAGGCCCAACCTTCGTTCATGACTTTGGTCTGTCGTTGTGGATATAGGTATTGGGCAAGCTTGCGTACGATGCGCACGACCTCCCGTTGCCAGGGCTCTAGAAGCGGGGCATTTTTTTCTACAAAATAGAGCAGGTTTTCCTGGGGCTCGGAGGGGAATCGAGTCGGTCGTGATTCGTCATCACTATCCATCTTCTTAGGGATAGTTTTCCATAGCTCGTTGACCTGTTGTTGAAGTATTTCCTCTCTCTCTCGCTGGCGGCGGCCCTCTTCCTCAACAGAGATGGGGTAGGGGCGCTTGTAGCGATCCACGCCATGACTCATTAGGGCGTGACAGGAGTCGAGAAGTAATTCGACCTCTTCTACACCGTGTTGCTCTTCACACCTAGCGATAAAGCTCTTTGTGAAGACCAGATAGTCGATGATTGATCCGGCATCCGTCCAGGTTTTAAACAGATAATTGTTTTTGAAAAAGGAGTTATGCCCAAAGCAGGCGTGGGCAATGACCAGTGCCTGCATGGTGGTGGAGTTTTCCTCCATTAAATAGGTGATGCAAGGGTTGGAATTGATCACGATTTCGTAGGCCAATCCCATATGCCCTCGACGGTAATTGTTTTCGATGCTGATAAAGTGCTTGCCGAATGACCAGTGATTGTAATTTACCGGCATGCCTGAGGATGCGTAGGCATCCATCATTTGTTCAGAATTAATAATTTCAATTTGATTGGGGTAGGTGTCCAGTTTGAATTTTTCTGCAATACGGGCAATTTCACGCTCGTAGTTTTTTAGCGTTTCAAAGTCCCATTCTGAACTGATTGAAATTGGCCTGGTTGTCATGCCGACTGCTTCCTGAATAATTCATGGAAAACCGGATAAATATCCTCTGGTCCCCTGATATGTTGCATCGCAAAAATGTCAGGGTGACTTTTTTGAAGCGGGGTATAAGTTTGCCATAGCGGTTTATCGCCCAGATCTGTAATTTCGATGTAGGCAAAATACTGGGTTTGAGCCAATAGCTTGGTGATGAAATCAATCGAACGGCGGCTGTCGTCGGGCCAGTTGTCACCATCCGAGGCTTGGGCGCCATAGATATTCCATTCGTTGACCGGGTAACGGCTGTCAATGATGGTATGCATCAATTCCAATGCGCTGGATACCACCGTACCCCCCGTTTCTCTGGAATAAAAAAACTCCTCTTCGTCGACTTCCTTAGCCGTGGTGTGATGGCGTATAAAAACCACGTCGGTCTTGTCGTAATTGCGGGAGAGGAACAGGTAAAGAAGAATAAAAAATCGTTTCGCCAAATCCTTGGTGGCTTGATCCATTGATCCTGAGACATCCATCAGGCAGAACATGACGGCTTTTGAGTGAGGGATGGGCTCTTTGGTGTGACGGTGATATTTGATGTCGAAGTCGTCGAGGAAGGGAATGTGAGAAAGCTGTTCCCTCAATTGCTCGATAGCCTTTTCCAGTTCACGGCGTTCTTCCTGTGTACCATCGACCACCGGTAGTGCCGACAAGCGTTCTTCTAGCTCTCGAAGTTCGGTTCGCTTACTGGCACCTAGGGCAATACGACGTTTGGTGGCGGCCTGCATTGAGCGGGTAATACTAATGTTGGCGGGTGTCCCCTCACTGGAGAACCCCGACTTAACCCGTTTAAACTCTTCGCTGCCCGACAGTTGCCGTTTGGTGAGATTGGGCAGTTCCATATCCTCGAATAACGCGTCCAGAAACTCCTGCTGGCTTATTTCAAAAACAAACTCATCCATCCCCTTGCCCGAATCACTGGCGTTACCAGAGCCACTTCCCCCGCCCAGACTTGGACGTGGAAAACGATCACCAGAGACAAATTTTTCATTGCCGGGCAGGATGTGAATGACCTTTCCGCCCTTGCCGTGGAAGAAATGTGGCTCATTGAGATCCCGTGCGGGAATACTGATTTTCTCGCCGGCCTTTGTGTCGGTGATGCTGCGGCTTCTCAGGTTTTCTGCCACAGCTTTGCGAATTTGCTTTCGATAGCGTCGCATGAATCGCTGGCGGTTAACCATGCTCTTCTGCTTGCTACCAAGGCGCCGATCAATCAGAAACATGGGGCTGTCTCCCCTGCCGCGCGTTCATCCGTTATCATTGCGATTTCCTGACCCGCAGGTACCACTCGGACAACAACCGTACCTGCTTCTCGGTATAGCCGCGCTCTACCATTCTGGCGACAAAGTCGCTGTGTTTTTTCTGGTCTTCGGCGGAGGCTTTGGCGTTGAAGGAAATGACCGGCAGGAGGTCCTCTGTGCTGGCAAACATTTTTTTCTCAATCACGGCACGTAATTTTTCGTAGCTGGTCCATTTGGGATTGGTTCCCTGATTCGCCGCCCGTGCTCGCAGCACAAAGTTGACGATTTCACTACGGAAGTCTTTGGGGTTGCTAATGCCGGCAGGCTTTTCTGTTTTCTCAAGTTCATCATTGAGTGCAGAACGGTCGAGTATTTCACCCGTTTCCGGGTCTCTGTATTCTTGGTCCTGTACCCAAAAGTCAGCGTAGGTGACATAGCGGTCAAACAGGTTTTGACCGTATTCTGAGTAGGATTCAAGGTAAGCGGTCTGGATTTCCTTGCCAATAAAGTCGATATAGTTGGGGGCCAGGAATTCCTTAATCGTGTTGATATATCGGTCGTGCAACTCCTGGGGAAATTGCTCTTGTTCTATTTGGTTCTCCAGTACATAGAGCAGATGAACTGGGTTAGCCGCAATCTCGGTGGGGTCAAAATTGAACACCTTGGAGAGCGCTTTGAAAGCAAAGCGGGTGGATAACCCGGTCATTCCCTCATCGACACCAGCGTTGTCACGGTACTCCTGGATGGATTTGGCTTTGGGGTCGGTATCTTTGAGACTCTCGCCATCGTAGACCCGCATTTTTGAGTAGATGCTGGAATTTTCAGGCTCTTTCAGTCTTGAGAGAACACTGAACTGGGCCAGCATCTTCAGCGTATCTGGGGCGCAGTGAGAGTTAGCCAGCGAGCTGTTTTGCAGGAGCTTTTGGTAGATTTCAATTTCTTCTGTCACGCGTAAGCAATAGGGCACCTTGACGATGTAGACGCGATCAATGAAGGCCTCATTATTTTTGTTGTTTTTGAAATTCTTCCATTCCGCCTCGTTTGAGTGTGCCAGCACAATGCCATCAAACGGAATGCCGCCGATCGCTTCAGTTCCGTTGTAATTGCTTTCTTGGGTCGCGGTGAGGAGCGGGTGTAGTACTTTGATGGGCGCCTTGAACATCTCGACGAATTCCATCAGTCCCTGATTAGCTCTGCACATACCGCCGGAGTAGCTGTAGGCATCGGGGTCGTGTTGGGGAAATTTTTCCAGTTTGCGTATATCGACCTTGCCCACCAATGACGAAATGTCCTGATTGTTTTCGTCGCCGGGCTCGGTTTTGGATATGGCGATTTGGTCGAGGATGGAGGGGTGCAATTTCACCACCCGGAACTGGTTTAAATCACCATTAAACTCATGCAGCCGCTTGACCGCCCATGGAGACATGATGGTTTTCAGGTAGCGTTCGGGAATGCCATATTCTTCTTTTAGAATAGGACCGTCTTCCATTGGGTCAAATAGTCCCAGTGGCGATTCAAAGACCGGTGAATCCTTAAGCGTGTATATGGGTACCTTTTCCATCAGGGCTTTGAGCCTTTCGGCCAACGAGGATTTACCTCCCCCCACTGGGCCAAGCAAGTAGAGTATTTGTTTTTTCTCCTCCAGGCCCTGGGCGGCGTGGCGGAAGAAGCTAACAATATGATCGATGCAATCCTCCATTCCATAGAATTCAGAAAAGGTCGGATAGCGCTTAATCACCTTGTTGGAAAAAATTCGACTGAGGCGCGGATCCTGAGCGGTGTCTACAATTTCCGGTTCACCAATGGCGGTTAACAGCCGCTCAGCCGCTGTGGCATAGGTGAAAGGGTCCTGCTTGCATAGATCGAGATATTCATGAAGGCTGTATTCCTCCATTTGTGCGGATTCGTATCGATCTTGATAATGGCTGAATATAGTCATATCACTCCTCCTCTCTCTGTCAGTTTAGACAGTGATTCGTGATAAACCCCGATTCTTGGTGAGTAACGTATATTTGCCGTGGATTGCTGTAAAAACTTTTTAAAACATAGAGTTGCAGGTGGTTTCCTCGTGAAATTGATCAGTTTCGGCTTAAATTTTTTTGATCTTAGGAACCCTTGTTTTTAAGCACTTTTGTTTTTTTGATACACCCTTTTAAGTTGGCTTTTGTGGCAAAAGGTGATGTGCTAATAGCTTAAAAGGTAGCTCTTCTTTACGAGACTACGATGATTTTAGCGGCAAGATGAGAGAACTTTAGAGGAAAACTATCTGGAACCTATAGCTTTTAAATTAGATTTATAAGCGTGTTTTGTGAGGGGGTATCCTCGAAGTTGATGCCCCCTCACAGCCAGAATTACACCAGAAGTTTTTTCAAAAAGTGTCCGGTATGAGAGTGTGTAGCTGTAGCAACATCCTCTGGGGTACCTGTGGCGATAATTTGACCGCCGCCAGAGCCTCCTTCGGGACCCAGATCCACCAGCCAATCTGCAGTTTTGATTACATCCAGATTATGTTCGATCACCACCATGGTGTTGCCGTGGTCGCGTAGGCGGTG
>DFBC01000034.1:0-983 GCA_002367235.1 Cellvibrionales bacterium UBA3090 | reverse complement strand
AGAATATAGAGCGTTTTCCCCGTATCCCGCTTGGAGAGTTCCTTGGAGAGTTTAACTCTCTGCGCCTCACCACCAGAGAGTGTTGTGGCCGACTGCCCCAGTCTGATATAGGACAGCCCTACATCAATAAGGGTTTGCAGTTTTCTCGAGATAGAAGGTATTGCATCGAAAAATTCACAGGCATCTTCGACGGTCATTTCCAGCACTTCGTGAATGTTTTTACCTTTGTAATGGATCTCCAGCGTTTCCCGGTTATAGCGCTTGCTCTTGCAAACATCACAGGGCACATAAATGTCCGGCAGGAAGTGCATCTCTACTTTGGTCACGCCGTCACCCTGGCAGGCTTCACAGCGACCACCTTTGACGTTAAAGCTAAACCTGCCAGGCTTGTAGCCTCTGGAGCGCGATTCCTGGGTGCCTGCAAACAATTCGCGGATGGGGGTGAAGATGCCGGTATAGGTGGCGGGGTTGGAGCGCGGGGTGCGGCCAATTGGGCTTTGGTCGATGTCCACGCACTTGTCGAGGTGCTCCATGCCCTCAATAGACAGATGTGTAGCGGGGTTTAATGTGGTGGCATTGTTGAGTTCTGTTGCCGCTATGGGATAGAGCGTTTCATTGATCAGGGTGGATTTTCCCGAACCGGAAACGCCGGTAACGCAAGTGAATAACCCAATGGGTATTTCCAGGTCGACCTGTTGTAAATTATTGCCGCTGGCACCGCTTAACTTCAGCCATTTATTGTTGGTTTCAGTACGTTTTTCTGGGATCACAATGGCTTTTCGCCCGGAGAGATAGTCACCGGTTAGCGAACGAGGCTCATTGAGAATGTCATCATAGGAGCCTGTCGCGATAATTTCTCCGCCGTGTACTCCGGCCCCGGGGCCAATGTCGACAATATAGTCGGCCTCGCGGATAGCATCTTCATCGTGTTCTACCACAATCACCGTATTACCCAGGTCGCGGAGGCGGGTGAGGGTGGCCAA
>DFBC01000030.1 GCA_002367235.1 Cellvibrionales bacterium UBA3090 | reverse complement strand
CCCACGGCCTTTCAGCCCGCGCCAAAAGTAGAGTCTGCGATTGTTCAGCTAATTCCGTATGCAAAACCACCCTTCCCCGCAGACGATCTGCAATTATTGTCTCGGTTAGTCAGGGCCAGTTTTCAACAACGACGAAAAACTATGAGGAACACTCTGAAACACATGCTCAATGCCGAACAATTGGAGCTACTTGATCTTGATCTGACGCTTCGCCCAGAGAACCTCAATGTTGAGGATTTTGTAAAACTGAGCAACCAAATAGGAACTTTACTATGAGCCATATTGATGTCGTAGTAACCCCTAGCTATTTGCCGGAACGATCCGACCCGGCCAAAAGCCAATATGCGTTCGCCTACCATATCAGCATTGAGAATCACGGTGATGACACAGCACAGCTACTGAACCGCCGCTGGGTCATTACCGATGGCAACGCTCATGTCAAAGAAGTCGAAGGACCCGGCGTGGTAGGGGAGCAACCGATCATTAGCCCGGGTGAAACCTATCAATACACCAGCGGAGTCACGCTGGATACCAAGGTTGGGACAATGGAAGGCAGCTACCAAATGATCTCTGAATCAGACGAGTTATTCGATGTCCCCATTCCAGCCTTTTTACTGTCTGTTCCTGGAGCCGTTCATTGACCACCTACGCAGTCGGCGATCTTCAAGGCTGCCTTGAACCACTGAAACACCTGCTCGATAAAGTGGGCTTTGATTCATCTAACGATGAGCTTTGGTCTGTGGGAGACCTGGTAAACAGGGGGCCAGAATCATTAGAAACCCTACGCTTTTGTCACCAACTGGGTAGCCGGTTTCGCATGGTGCTTGGCAACCACGACCTCCACCTTCTTGCTATTGCACATGAAGTGCGCCGCCCCAGTAGCAGTGACACTCTAGACAGTATTCTCTGCGCCCCCGACCGGGATGAATTACTTTACTGGCTACAACAACAACCGTTACTGATTGAAGACAAGCAATTTTCCATGGTTCACGCGGGGATTCCTCCCCAGTGGACACTTGAGCAGGCCAGAACATTTGCCGACGAAATGAAGGACGTCCTGTCATCCGAAACAAAAGCTGCCCGGTTTTTTAGTGTCATGTATGGCAATGAACCCCCTCTCTGGCAAGATGATCTGGAACCCCCTCTACGCTGGCGAGTCATTACCAATTACCTAACCCGAATGCGTTTTTGCACCTCGGAAGGTGAACTGAAACTCACCAGCAAGGCATCACCGGAAGAATCTCCCGAAGGGTTCTCTCCTTGGTTCAGTCACCCATCGAAATTGCCGGGAGACCGTAAAATTATCTTTGGTCACTGGGCGGCCCTAGAGGGGCGGCCCTGTGGAAAAAATTTATTTCCTCTGGATACGGGCTATATTTGGGGTGGACCTCTTCGGCTGATGAACCTCGACACACAGGAATACGTTCATCAAGAACACCTTTAAAACAAGGGCCGCTACCGACGTGACTAATCGGGCTTTAATACCCGTTGCGGCAATGGCCACGTGCATGGCGTTCCCCCAACCCATGATTAAACCCACAGGAAAAAATGATAGACTTCCTAAACCTTGACCATTAAATAACAATAAAAGGGGTCATACATGGTCCGCACCCTATCCAGCTTCTTCACAGGCATCATGCAACGCTGGCTACCCGATGCTTTTATTATCGCGATTGTCCTAACATTCGTGGTGCTGCTTGCCGGCGTACTAGGCGAGGGACATACACCTGCAAAAATGGCTCAGTTCTGGGGAAATGGTGTTTGGAATCTCCTGATATTTTCAATGCAGGTCATTATTACTCTCGTAACGGGCAGCGTTCTAGCTCAGACCAGCACTGTAAAAAAAATCCTAAGGAAGATAGCTCGTCTGGCCAAGACACCCAGTCAGGCCATTATCCTGATGACCGCTATTGCCCTAATCTGTTGTTGGATCAGCTGGGGGTTTGGGCTGATAACCAGCGCATTAATGGCTCGGGAAATTGCCCGGCAAGTTAAAGGGGTTCACTACCCTCTACTCGTCGCATCGGCCTATTCGGGCATGCTGATCTGGCACGCAGGACTATCGGGCTCGATACCCCTAAAAATTGCAGTCTCCGACGGTGATGTCCTTGGGACACTCATGGGTGAAATGACCATCCCGCTCTCTCAGACAATTTTTAGCTGGGAAGTTATCACAATTTGCTTGGTCATCTTCGTAACCCTTCCCATTCTTAACCGACTAATGATGCCAAAACCTGACGAAGTGGTAGAAATCCATCCAGACCACGCTGGCGAAGTGGAAGAGATTTCCATACAAAGTAATACCCCTGCCGAGAAAGTAGAAAATCATCGCTTGCCAACTCTATTGCTGGGGCTGTTAGGGGGCTACTATCTTATTGATTACTTTATGGGCGGCGGAAAAGTTGGCCTCAACACGGTGAATTTTATTTTTCTGGTAGCAGGCCTATTACTTCACCGATCGCCAGCCAGTTACCTTTCCGCTCTCAATGAAGCGGTCAAAGGGGTGTCTGGAATCGTCCTGCAATTTCCACTGTACGCAGGAATAATGGGAATGATGGTTCAATCAGGACTAGCCACATCTATGTCAGAGTGGTTTATCAGCATTTCAACCGCTGAAACTTTTACCCTATTCACCTTCCTTAGTGCCGGTATCGTTAACTTCTTCGTACCCTCTGGAGGGGGACAGTGGGCCGTGCAAGCACCTATTGTCATTCCCGCTGCTCAATCTTTAGGTATACCGCTCAATCATGCGGCGATGGCAGTAGCGTTCGGCGATGCATGGACAAATATGGTACAACCTCTCTGGGCTTTACCTCTGCTAGGTATTGCAAGGTTGGGCATTAAAGACATTATGGGCTACTGTACGGTGGCACTATTGTGGTCGGGGTTAGTATATGCCGCCGGCATGGTCTTTTTATTGTAATGGTCTGAATCGCGCCCCGTGAAAAATAATCAATCACACTCTATCTCCCAAGAACCGGGTAGCCCCGAGCCGTGGGTCATTCAATTTTCCTCATTAATACCACAAGGAAAAATACTCGACCTCGCCTGTGGCCGAGGGCGTCATGGTCGCTACTTTCTCAATCTCGGCTACTCCGTCACATTTATAGACAAGGATCTATCGGGCGTCGTAGACCTTGAATCTCATCCGAGTGCAACGCTAGTAGAGTATGACTTGGAGAACAACACCCCCTTTCCATTCGAGGCCGGTGAATTTTCAGGTGTTATCATCACCAATTATCTGCATCGCCCACTATTTCCCGACTTACTAAAAGCACTGAACCTGGGCGCTGTGTTAATCTACAAAACATTCTCACAGGGTAACGAGCAATTTGGCAAACCCAGCAATCCAGATTTTCTACTCCAGCAGGATGAACTTCTCAGGGTCTTTGGCCAGGAATTAAAAGTGATCGATTTTGTACAACAAAAGGAAGCCAACCCGGATCGCATGACCCAGGCAATTTGCGCAATAAGGGAATATCCGAGAAATATTCCTATATAGTCATCATTATGAAACTTGTTTTTTTACCCATTAACCAAAACTCTCCTCTGTTGAGATCCCCCAGCAAGGCCTGCAGCAATATGACAAAACACCTCTTATCCCTCGTTTTACTACTGACCAGCCATCCGCTCTATGCCGGTATAGTCGGTCACTTTAAGGATGATGAGGGGCATACCGACTGGCAGCATGTGGCCAACTGGTCGAGCGGTATTCTTATTATTCTTCTTTCATTGACCGCTATCACACTTTTTTTCAGCCGCCGGCAGACACAACAATCCAACCAGGCGCTGAATACCATTCGCTGTGAACTGGAACAACGGGTGCAAGAGCGAACAGCCACGCTGGATGAATCCAACCAACTTCTGAAAGAAAGCAATGAACTCCTGGAAGGTGAAATAACCCAGCACAGAGAAACCACTGCTCGGCTTAAATCTTCCGAGGGCTATATCTCCGATATCCTTACCTCTATGCCTCTTATGCTCATTGGGCTCAATGAACGTAGCGAAATCACACAATGGAACCATCAAGCGGAAGAAATAACAGGCATTGCATCTTCGCAGGCACTTGGCGAGAATCTGTGGCAAGCCTATCCAGCAATAACCGTCACACCCGATCAAATTTCGCAAGCGCAGCAGCAGAAGAAACCAATTACGATCAAGCACAGTCAGCGCGGGCAATACCACTTTGATATCACTATTTACCCACTTCAGGATCAAGTTGAAACCGGTGTTGTAATACTTATTGACGATGTGACCCAGCATATTCTTGCGGCAAACATGCTGATACAAAGGGACAAAATGTCCTCTATGGGCGAGCTAGCTTCCACCATGGCCCATGATATCGACGCGCCTCTTCAAGTAATCTTACTCGACCTGAAAAAAGCCCAAGCTGAGTTTGAATTGAACCAAGTAGTGAATCCAAGCCAGGTAACAACCCTTAAAGAACTCTTGAGTGATGCCAGTCATCAGGGTCAGCAAGCACTGGCAGTTATCAATAACCTACTCGAATTTTCTCATAGCCGTGGTGGTGAAAAAAAACAGGCCTCAATCATAGACATCATCGAGCATACGCTTGAGCTAGCCAAGGACGTGATATCCGTCCCTTCGGGTCTGCACTTCAAGGAAATAAAAATTGAGCGTTATTACGACAAAGACCTGCCATTGATCCCCTGCTATATAGCCGAACTCCAGCAAGTATTTCTCAGTCTATTTCGGCATGCTTGCCATGCACTTGGGCAGGTCCAAGAAAAGGATCACTGCCCGACTATCAAAATACAGGTTATCGAATGCTACGAAGCCCTATGGGTCAAAGTACAACATAATGGCGTTGGTATTGACTACGAAGAACAGCAATATATCTTCGAGCCGTTTTTTAACGATAGGGTAACAGATGAAGATTTCGATGCAGGAAAACGCTTGTCTTTCTCGCACTTTATTATTACTGAACAGCACCGTGGCCAACTGGCAGTAACTTCCGATTTGAATGTCGGCACAACATTCCATCTAGAACTGCCCCTTTCATGATGAAAAGCAACATGCCAAACCACAGTTAAGGAACGCTATATACCGCTGGCTATTTACTGAAACCATTTGGGTTCTGGGATTGCCACCGCCATGTATCTTCCATCATCTCCATCAGCCCTCTAGTGGCCTTCCAGCCTAACTCGCTCTCGGCTTTCGAAGGGTCAGCCCAGCATTCAGCAATATCACCGGGGCGACAATCAACTATCTTATAGGGTATAGGCCGACCTGAAGCTGCTTCGAAAGCACTGACCATTTCTAGAACAGAGTAGCCATTACCCGTTCCCAGATTCCAAGTATGGCAACCACTCGATGTCTTTTCATCCGTTAGCTTATCGAGCGCTTTCACATGGCCTTCGGCCAAGTCCATGACATGAATATAATCTCGAACACCAGTACCATCGGGTGTTGGATAGCTACCACCGAATACCGACAATTCCTTGAGCTTTCCGACCGCAACCAGTGAAATAAAGGGCAATAGATTATTGGGAATTCCGAGGGGGTCCTCACCAATTTTACCACTGGCATGAGCGCCAACTGGATTGAAGTAGCGCAAAATAGCTATGTTCCAAAACGGCACAGCAGCTAATGCATCCGCTTGAACCAAATCGTGCAACACCTGCTCAACCATAACTTTCGACTGCCCGTAGGGATTGGTCGCGTGGACAGGGAAATCTTCCGTTATAGGATTACTCAAGGGTTCACCGTAAACCGTTGCAGAAGAACTGAAAATCAATGTGCGGACACCGTAATCCTTCATCGCCTCACAGAGAGTCAGGGTTCCCGCAACATTGTTACGATAGTAAGTGAGAGGCAACTCACAGGACTCACCCACAGCTTTCATTCCGGCGAAGTGCATAACGGCATCGATCTGGTAAGCAGTAAACAGTCTATCGAGTGCAGCACGGTCGTTCACATCATCAATAACCACAGGGAACTTTACCCCCGTAATCTCTGAAACTTGCTCTAGAGATGCCCGACAACTGT
Source organism: Cellvibrionales bacterium UBA3090 (assembly GCA_002367235.1). Taxonomy (GTDB): domain Bacteria; phylum Pseudomonadota; class Gammaproteobacteria; order Pseudomonadales; family Porticoccaceae; genus Porticoccus. The sequence goes on along the minus strand of DFBC01000030.1, from coordinate 10,242 downwards.
TGGATAGATTGTCTAGCACGACGATATTGTGTCCAGACTGAATCAGTGCAACACAAGCATGACTACCAATGTATCCGGCTCCACCGGTAACAAGTACTGCCATAACAAAACCTGCATGAAGAATTAACTAGTAACGTAGATGAGGTGATTATCACATAAGGGGCAAACATCGTGGAGAAAATAAAAATACCAGAATGCAAAAGGCCGAGCATAAGCTCGGCCTTAAAGAACTGCTATAGAAGATAATTAATCTTCGGCAGTGTCTTCCAAATCAACTGCTTCAACGTCTGGACGATCTACCAGTTCAACGTAAGCCATCGGCGCAGCATCACCAGAGCGAAAGCCACACTTAAGGATACGAATATAACCACCGGGACGACCTTCGTAGCGGGGAGCCAACTCAGAGAAAAGCTTGCCAACAGCAGCTTTATCTTGCAAACGGCTAAAGGCCAGACGGCGGTTCGCTACGCTGTCTTGCTTTGCAAGAGTAATCAGCGGCTCTGCGAAACGACGAAGTTCTTTCGCTTTTGGCAACGTTGTTTTAATAAGTTCGTGCTCGACAAGAGATGCCGTCATGTTGCGGAACATGGCACGACGGTGTGCACCTGTACGGCTCAGTTTGCGGCCACTATAGCGATGACGCATGATTCTACTTCCTCAAAAAGTGTTGCTGTCTCAGCAATAAATTTTTCAAACCTAACTACTACTAACTACTAAAAAGGTTAGCAGTGCAGGTGATTATACAAACTCGCTTTCAGTGCGCAGGCTGGCTGGTGGCCAATTTTCCAAGCGCATGCCAAGGGATAAACCTCGTGAAGCAAGAACATCTTTGATTTCTGTCAGTGATTTTTTACCCAGGTTCGGCGTCTTAAGTAGTTCTACTTCCGTACGCTGGATTAGGTCACCAATATAATAAATGCTTTCGGCCTTTAAGCAGTTCGCTGAGCGCACTGTAAGCTCAAGGTCATCAACTGGGCGAAGTAAGATTGGATCAACCTCTTCTTCCTTTTCAGCCGGTTCTGCAAGGCTTTCACTTTCCAGATCAACAAAAACAGCTAGTTGATGCTGAAGAATAGTTGCTGCCCGACGTATAGACTCTTCTGGATCGATTGTACCGTTAGTTTCAATATCCAGTACTAATTTGTCCAAATCTGTACGTTGCTCGACACGAGCGCTCTCGACAACATAAGCAATTCGACGCACAGGACTAAAAGTTGCGTCTAGCTGTAGTCGACCAATTGCACGTGTTTCTTCTTCGTCGTTGACACGAGTGTTGGATGGTTGGTAGCCACGACCAAGCACCACATGAAGTTGCATGTTGAGCTCTGCGTCCCCAGTGATATTGGCAATAACGTGATCAGGGTTTTTTATCTCTGACGAATTATCTACCTGAATATCACCAGCAGTAACCACACCCTTACCTTTTTTGCTAAGCGTTAGGGTTACTTCTTCTTTATCATGAAGAACAATAGCAACATCTTTTAAATTCAAAAGGATCTCAATTACGTCCTCTTGAACACCTTCAATACTGCTGTACTCATGCAGAACGCCATCAATCTCGACTTCAACGATGGCAGCACCAGCCATTGAGGACAGCAGAATACGACGAAGCGCATTACCCAGAGTGTGGCCAAAACCACGCTCGAGAGGCTCTAGAACAACTTTCGCTCGCGTGGAGCTATATTCAGTGACGTCGATAGTGCGAGGTGTCAAAAATTCATTTACTGATGTTTGCATATCCGTACCTGTATGGTGTCGCTTAACTGGTCATCAACCTAACGGTTCTTTACTTAGAGTAAAGCTCCACAATGAGATTTTCATTGATTTCGGCAGGAAGATCGCTGCGGTCAGGAACGCGCTTATAAGTGCCTTCCATTTTGTTTGCATCGACTTCAATCCACTCAACATGACCACGCTGTGCAGCAATTTGCATGGCTGACTGGATACGCAATTGATTCTTAGATTTTTCACGAATGCTAACAACGTCACCTTCACTGACACGGAAGGAAGCAACATTCACTTTCTGACCGTTCACAAGAATTGCATTGTGAGCAACAAGCTGGCGAGCTTCCGCGCGGGTAGAACCAAAGCCCATGCGGTAGGCTACGTTGTCTAAACGGCGTTCCAGAAGCTGTAACAGGTTTTCACCAGTAGCGCCTTTGAGGCGAGCTGCTTCTTTGTAGTAGTTGCGGAATTGTTTTTCCAGTACGCCATAAATGCGGCGAACTTTTTGCTTTTCGCGTAATTGAACACCATAGTCAGAAAGACGACTACGTCTTTGTCCATGCTGCCCTGGAACACTTTCCGCACGACACTTAGATTCAAGAGGTCGTATGCCACTCTTCAGAAAGAGATCAGTACCTTCACGGCGTGAAAGCTTACAAGTCGGTCCGAGATATCTTGCCATTTGTCAACTATCCTCGTTATACGCGACGTTTTTTCGGCGGACGACAACCATTATGTGGAATAGGCGTCACGTCGGTAATGTTTGTAATTTTGTAACCTGCGTTGTTCAGCGCACGGACTGCGGACTCACGTCCAGGTCCCGGGCCTTTTACTTCAACGTCAAGGTTCTTCAAACCATATTCTTGCGCAGCAAGTCCGGCCCGTTCAGCAGCAACCTGAGCTGCGAATGGCGTACTCTTACGAGAGCCACGGAAACCAGAACCACCCGCTGTAGCCCAACTCAGAGTATTACCCTGGCGGTCAGTAATGGTGACAATTGTATTGTTAAAAGATGCATGAATATGTGCAACACCATCAACGACGGTCTTTTTAACCTTTTTACGTGTACTTTTTTGTCCAGGCTTTGCCATAACTATGGTTTCCTATCGCTTAATGGGCTTGCGAGGGCCTTTACGGGTACGCGCATTTGTTTTGGTACGCTGACCCCGGAGAGGGAGGCCACGACGGTGACGAAGGCCTCGGTAACACCCCAGGTCCATCAACCGTTTAATGTTCATGTTGACTTCCCGACGAAGATCACCTTCGACAGCACGTTCACCTACGGCGTTACGTACCGAATCCATCTGCTCATCGGACAATTCAGAAATTTTAACGTCTTCAGCAATACCCACCTCAGCACAAATTGCCTTGGCAGTGGTACGACCAATCCCGAATACATAGGTGAGGGAAATCACCGCATGTTTATGATCGGGGATGTTGACACCGGAAATACGGGCCATCACTTTACTCCACTTTAATGTTTGACTGCTGCCTTACTATCTTTTTACTTGCCCTCAATCGAGAGCGGCCCAAAAAAGGCGCAAAAGGATAGCTTTAGAAGCAATAAAAATCAATAACCCAGCGCAATTAACCTTGACGCTGTTTATGACGTGGCTCGACACTGCAGATCACACGAACAACGCTTTTGCGTTTTACGATCTTACAGTTACGGCACATTTTTTTAACAGAAGCACGCACTTTCATATCGACACCTCAACTCCAACTAACGGCTACCGCCGCCATAACCTTTCAAATTTGATTTTTTCATCAATGACTCATACTGATGAGACATAAGATGCGACTGTACCTGGGCCATAAAATCCATGGTGACAACCACTGCGATCAACAGCGAAGTACCACCAAGATAAAATGGAACATTCAGATAGACATTCAAAAACTGTGGAAGCAAACATACTGCCGTCATGTAGAGCCCGCCAACTAAAGTAAGCCGAGTCATAACACCGTCAATATATTTGGCCGTTTGCTCACCAGGACGTATTCCGGGTAAGAACGCTCCACCACGTTTTAGATTATCTGCCATTTCTTTTGGGTTAAACATTAACGCCGAATAGAAAAAACAGAAAAATATAATCAAGCCAGAAAATAGCAATACGTGCAGAGGCTGGCCAGGGCCAATAAACAATGCAACATCCTGCAACCAATCTGGAGTATCTGCACCCTGCCCAAACCACTGAGCAATCGATGCAGGAAATAACAACAAGCTACTAGCAAAGATCGCCGGAATAACACCCGCCATATTAACTTTCAGTGGCAGATGGCTGGACTGGGCCGGGCCACGACCTTGTTGTCTTTGGGCATAGTTTACCGTTATACGTCGTTGGCCACGCTCGATAAACACCACGAAGTAGACGATAGCTACCGCTAATATAGCGACCAACAACAGCGCCAGAATATGCAGCTCACCCTGCCGAGAAGACTCAAAGGCCTGGCCGATGGCAGACGGTATTCCTGCAACGATACCGGCAAAGATCAACATCGAGATCCCGTTACCAACACCGCGCTCGGTGATCTGCTCACCCAACCACATTAAGAAGACAGCGCCCGTTACCAAGGAGATGACCGCAATAAAGTAGAAGCTAAAGTCAGCTGTGTATGCAAGCCCTTGACCCGCCAAACCAACAGACATACCAATCGCCTGCACAGTGGCTAACAGCACAGTGCCATAGCGCGTGTACTGGTTTATCTTACGTCGGCCCGCATCACCCTCTTTCTTAAGCTGCTCTAATGAAGGTGTTACCGCCGTCATTAACTGCATGATAATAGAGGCTGAAATGTAAGGCATGATCCCCAGCGCAAGTATGCTCATGCGCTCCAGAGCACCACCGGAAAACATGTTGAACATGCCGATGATAGTACCTTGATTCTGGTTGAAAAGATCTGAAAGCCTATCAGGATCGATTCCGGGTACCGGAATATGGGTTCCGATTCGGTAAATCACCAGCGCAATGAACAAAAAGCGAAGGCGAGCCCACAGCTCGCCTAAACCTTTCATATTGCCTTGCGGCATGTTCCCGGGTTTCGCCATCAGGTATTACTCTTCTACCTTGCCACCAGATGTTTCGATCGCAGCCAAGGCACCCTTGGTTACACGGAGACCTTTAACGGTCACTGGCTTGCTCAGCTCACCAGACAAAAACACTTTAGCGCGAGTAATGTTGTTAGTAATCAAACCTGCTGCACGCAAAGTTTCGATAGTAACCACACCACCTTCAATTTTGTTCAGTTCACTCAAACGAATTTCAGCAGTAACGCGAGATATCCGCGAAGTGAAACCGTATTTCGGCAGGCGTTTCTGCAAAGGCATTTGACCGCCTTCAAAACCGGGACGAACGCGTCCACCTGAACGAGATTTCTGACCCTTGTGGCCACGGCCAGCAGTCTTACCAAGGCCACTACCGATACCACGACCGACACGTTTAGCCTCTTTAATTCTGCCGGGTGCGGGACTTAGCGTATTAAGACGCATATTATTCTCCCTCAACCTTAACCAAATAGTGAACTTTATTAATCATGCCACGAACTGATGGAGTATCTTCTACTTCAACGCTGTGGTTGATCCGACGCAAACCTAAGCCAGCGACACAAGCTTTGTGTGCTGCTAGTCGGCCATTAGTGCTGCGCACTAATGTAACCTTGATTTTGTTAGCCTTCGCCATGGTAAAACTTCCGTTATACGTCGCTCGACAACCGTCGGGCTTAATTCAGAATTTCTTCAACTGTCTTGCCGCGCTTTGCAGCTACTTCATCCGGTGAGGACATTGTTTGCAATGCTTTGAAAGTAGCACGCACAACATTCACAGGATTAGTAGAGCCATAGCATTTGGCCAAGACGTTCTGTACACCAGCGATCTCAAGCACTGCTCGCATGGCACCACCAGCAATAACACCGGTACCCTCTGATGCAGGCTGCATGTAAACCTTGGATGCACCGTGGTTTGCTTTCGTTGCATACTGAATGGTACTTCCATCCAGCTCAACGCTAATCATGTTACGGCGAGCAGCTTCCATGGCTTTTTGAATAGCCTGTGGTACTTCGCGAGCCTTTCCGCGACCAAAGCCGACTTTGCCCTTACCGTCACCGACAACTGTCAGCGCGGTGAAACCGAAGATACGTCCACCTTTTACAGTTTTCGCTACACGGTTAACCTGAACCAGCTTTTCCTGCAGACCTTCATCTGCTGCTGAATCTCTCTGATCTCTCTGATCTCTCGACATATCGCTAAACCTTTAGAATTCAAGACCGGCTTCACGCGCGGCATCTGCCAACGCCTTAACGCGACCGTGGTATTTAAAACCGCTGCGGTCAAATGCAACCTGAGTGATACCCGCAGCTTTGGCACGCTCTGCAAGCAAAGAACCTACACTCTTGGCAGCATCAACATTACCAGTTTGACCAGCACGCAATGACTTATCCAGGGTTGAGGCTGAAGCCAGCACCTGATCTCCGTCTGGAGAAATAACTTGTGCGTAGATATGCCGAGGTGTGCGGTTTACACACAACCTGTTGGCGCCCAACTCACGGATTTTGCAGCGAGCACGGCGTGCACGACGCAGACGAGATTGTTTCTTGTCGCTCATGATCCTAACCTACTTCTTCTTAGCTTCTTTACGACGTACTTGCTCGTCCGCATAGCGAACCCCTTTACCTTTGTATGGCTCTGGTGGACGGTAGGCGCGGATTTCCGATGCCACCTGTCCAAGCAATTGTTTGTCTGCCGCTTTCAGCACGATTTCTGTTTGACTTGGGGTTTCAGCTGTAACACCGTCGGGAAGCAAATACTCAACTGGGTGAGAAAAACCCAGAGTGAGATTCAACTTGTTACCCTGACACTGGGCACGATAACCAACACCAATCAACTGTAACTTTTTCTCAAACCCTTGACTAACACCGACAACCATATTGTTGACCAGCGCACGGGTTGTACCCGCCATTGCATTGGCCTGCTTGCTTCCATCTTTAGGAGCAAAGGTCAATACATTGTCATCCTGCTTGATTTCCACATTGTCATTGATGGAGATAGACAATGCAGCCTTACCACCCTTGACTGAAATCTCACTGCCATTGAGTTTTATCTCAACGCCAGCCGGAACATTCACCGGATTTTTTGCAACTCTAGACATCTCGACAATCCCGTTAGAATACTGTGCAAAGAACCTCGCCACCGATACCGGCAGCGCGGGCAGCACGGTCGGTCATTACGCCCTTGCTTGTTGAAACGATGGCAACACCAAGCCCACTACGAATAGTAGGTAGAGCGTTTGAGCCAGAGTACTTTCGCAGACCAGGGCGACTGTAACGATGAATTTCAGCGATAACAGGCTTACCCTCGAAATACTTTAGGTCAACCGTTAGTTCAGGTTTAGCACCTTCAGCAACGTTGAAACCATTGATATAACCTTCATCCTGCAGCACTTGAGCTACAGCCACCTTTAATTTGGCGGAAGGCATGGAAACAGTTTGCTTTGCCGTCATCTGCGCATTGCGGATACGGGTCAACATGTCTGCTAGTGAATCTTGCATGCTCATCAGTTCAATTCCTCAATTGGCCGCTGTAATTACCAGCTAGCCTTAACCAGACCGGGCACATCGCCACGCATGGCCGCTTCTCGCAACTTGATACGGCACAACCCAAACTTACGGTAAACACCGTGTGGGCGGCCAGTCTGACGACAGCGGTTACGCTGGCGTGATGGACTAGCATCGCGCGGTAATTGTTGCAGTTTCACTTGCGCTTCCCAACGCTCCTCTTCAGAGGTTTCGGGACTAGCGATAACCGCTTTCAGCGCAGCACGCTTCTCAGCATACTTGGCAACGGTGCGTGCGCGTTTTTTCTCACGCTCGATCATGGAAATTTTTGCCATTTATCTAACCTCAACCCTTAAGTGGGAAGTTGAAAGCGCGCAAAAGAGCACGACCTTCGTCATTATTTCGGGCACTTGTAGTAATAGTGATATCCATACCACGCAACGTGTCCACTTTGTCGTAATCGATTTCTGGGAAAATGATCTGCTCACTTATACCCATTGCGAAGTTCCCGTGGCCGTCGAATGATTTCGGGCTAATACCACGAAAATCACGGATACGAGGAATAGCAATTGACACCAAACGCTCTAAAAACTCATACATACGGTCACTACGCAGAGTAACCTTACAGCCAATCGGCCAACCTTCACGAACCTTGAAGCCTGCAATAGATTTACGGGCTTTATTAATAACAGGCTTTTGGCCTGCTATTAAGGTCATGTCGGCTACAGCATTTTCTAGAGCCTTTTTGTCACCAAGTGCTTCACCAACACCCATATTAAGAGTGATTTTAGTGATTTTGGGGACTTCCATTACATTTGCTAGCCCTAACTCTTCTTTAAGCTTGGGAGCAATTTCATTTTTGTATACTTCTTTCAGCCTTGCCATGTCAGTTTCCTGTCAAATTAGGCGTCAACGGCTTCGCCGTTGGATTTGAAGACGCGGATTTTCTTACCGTCTTCTAACGTTTTAAAACCAACGCGATCAGCTTTACTAGCAGACGCATTGAATATAGCCACATTAGAAACCTGAAGAGGAGCTTCCTTTTCAATAATCCCACCTGGAACGTTCATTTGGGGATTTGGTTTCTGGTGTTTCTTAATCATGTTAACGCCAGAAACAATTAGGCGACCGTCGGCTTGCACCTTAAGTACCTTGCCTCGCTTGCCTTTGTCCTTACCGGCGATAACGATAATTTCGTCATCACGTTTAATCTTGCGCATAACCCTTTCCTCGCCTCCGGCTTACAGAACTTCAGGTGCCAGAGAGATAATTTTCATAAAACGTTCGCTGCGCAGTTCACGTGTAACCGGCCCAAAAATGCGGGTGCCGATTGGCGCTAGCTGCTGGTTCAAAAGAACTGCGGCGTTATCGTCAAACTTGATCAGGCTACCGTCCTGACGGCGCACACCCTTCTTGGTGCGAACAACTACCGCGTTCATCACCTGACCTTTCTTTACCTTACCGCGAGGAATTGCTTCCTTTACAGTAACCTTGATAATGTCGCCCACTCTGGCATAACGACGGTGCGAACCGCCTAACACTTTGATACACATAACACGACGTGCACCGCTGTTGTCTGCCACTTCCAGGTAACTTTCTGTTTGAATCATCGTTTATCTCCGAACCCGATACTGCTGCCTACCGATTAAATCTCGGCAGCACGCTCGTCAACGTTGACCAGCGCCCAAGATTTAGTCTTGGACAGAGGGCGCGTTTCCGCAATCGTCACCACATCACCGGCACGGCATACATTTTCTTCGTCGTGCGCCTTGACCTTGGTGGACTTGTTTACAATCTTGCCGTACACAGGGTGCTTAACACGGCGCTCAATCAGGACAGTGATACTTTTGTCCATCTTGTCGCTGACAACCCGACCTGACAGCGTACGAGCTTTTTTCTCTGCTTCAGACATCTTAGTTACCCGCTTTTTCATTCAGCACAGTTTTGATGCGAGCAATATTGTTGCGCGCCTCTTTAATCTTATGGCTCTGGCTCAATTGACCCGTTGCCGCCTGCATACGCAGTTTGAATTGCTGCTCGAGCTGAGTGTTCAGCTCCAGATTCAGCTCATCAACTGACTTTTCACGATATTCACTGGCTTTCATCACATCACCGACCGTATAACAAAGGTGGTTTGTATCGGTAATTTGGCCGCAGCTAGAGCAAAAGCTTCACGAGCCAATTCCTCGGATACACCTTCCATCTCATAGAGCACTTTACCAGGCTGAATCTGGGCTACCCAGTATTCAACATTACCCTTACCCTTACCCATCCGCACTTCAAGCGGCTTGTTGGTGATCGGCTTATCAGGGAAAACCCTGATCCAGATCTTTCCACCACGCTTGATGTGACGGGTCATAGCCCGACGAGCAGCCTCGATCTGGCGCGCAGTTATGCGACCGCGACCAGTGGCCTTGAGAGCAAACTCGCCAAAGCTTACTTTACTACCGCGCAATGCCAGACCGCGGTTACGGCCCTTGTGTTGCTTACGGAATTTTGTACGTTTCGGTTGCAGCATTTCGCTAGACCCTTAACTCGCAAACTTACTTCTTTTTGCCTGGTGATTTTTTGGCTGGCGCTTGCGCCGCCTCTTCACCGCCGATTACTTCACCTTTAAAGATCCAAACCTTGACACCAATAATGCCGTAGGTTGTGGCTCCTTCTGCAGTACCGTAATCTATGTCGGCACGCAGTGTATGAAGTGGAACACGGCCTTCACGGTACCATTCAGAGCGCGCAATTTCCGCACCACCGAGTCGTCCGCCGACCTGAATTTTAATGCCCTTAGCACCCTGTCGCATTGCGTTCTGCACCGCACGCTTCATAGCGCGACGGNNGAACATAACACGACGCTCTAGCTGCTGAGCAACATTCTGTGCAACAAGGGTTGCGTCGAGATCCGGCTTGCGGACCTCTTCGATGTTAATGTGCACGGGCACACCCATCTGAGCAGACACTTCGTTGCGCAG
>DFBC01000075.1:4402-17941 GCA_002367235.1 Cellvibrionales bacterium UBA3090 | reverse complement strand
CAGCTGACGGCCCACATGAAGACCGTCGGTAATTTTAAATGAATCATTGAGGTAGGGGTCGTTAATTAACCCTTTCCAGCCCGTCGTGGTGCGTGGTTTCTCAAAGTACACTCGCATGACAACGAAGAGCGTGTCGCCTACTTCCTCTGCCAATGTTTTCAAGCGGTTGGCATAATCTTTGGCCGCTTTAATATCGTGGATAGAGCAGGGTCCAATAACCACGAGGATACGGTGATCTTTCCTATCGAGTATGTTCTGGATGGTACTGCGACCATCCGTGATAGTCTTAAGGGCAGCGCTACTGACCGGAATCTCTTTTTTCAGGTCCTTTGGGGTCACCAGTACATCCTGAGAGCGGATGTTGATGTTTTCAACAGCTTGTGTCATTTACTTTCCACACTAAAAAAATGTTCATATCAAGGTTCGCATTCTACATCAAATGTCTCGGTTTGGGACATTCCTTGGCTTGCTGCCAAGAAGATTCACGTGAGAACACTTGTAGGTGAAAAGATGGATATCACCATTTAAATAATCTCAAGATGACTGATGAGCGGAAAATAAAGTGCTTTTTTAATAGGTGTGTCGCTCATTTGCCTGAAAATTTCGGCATAGTTATCTAATTGCACCTTGTAGAGGCTAGTCTGGCGATAAAGAAATGATTGCAATGGCTCGCCTTCATCCGGTTCTGCTGTTTTGTAATCAATAATCCAAAGCACGCCATCGGCAACAAAAGTTCTATCCACGATGGCTATTTTAGATTCACCATTTGGTGCAGAAAAGCCAACGGCGTATTCACATTGACTCTGCGAATGTCGATTATCCAGTAGCCATTTAGCCTTGTCATCGATAAGACATTTGTTGATCGCGCTCTCTAAAATGCACAGAGCTTCGCCCGTCTGAGAAACGCCCAATTGACGAAGCTGAATGTCCCAGAAGGGACGTCGTTGAATAATTTTTTCAGCATTCCAGCTAGATAGTCCCTCAGAAACTATTTGACGCAATATCCGGTGAAGTACTGTTCCTGTGTGACGTGACGATGGGTTCGTCTCGAGGGGCGACACTAGGTTGCTGTTCTTGTTGGTCAGGTCGATGGAGTCAAAGGCGCTATCCAATGATGTATTTGTCGCTTGGGGTGAAACCCAGCTAGCGGGTAGCCGTTGCAGGCTATTTAATGCTGGAATGACGGTAGCGGTGGCCGGGTTCTCCTGGTTAGTTTGATCGGGTTGATAATAATGGCTGCAAATTTCAACGGCCTGGTGATTAATGGCCGACCATAAACTTTCCAGTAAGCTGTTAGAGGTTGGTTTCTTGTCCTCTTCCTTGGTGTACAGCAGGTGTAGCTGGTTGATAGCTCGCGTGGCACCCACGTAAAGTACACGCGCTTTTTCCAGCTGCCCCTTAAGTTTTTGTTCCCTTTGGAGGTATTGGAAAAGCGGGTCGGCTTCCTGACCGGCTTGTTCAAGCGGACCAATAATCAGCTGGTTTTCACCGTTTAGTCCGACGCGTTCCTGCCAGAGCATTAGTTGTTTGTCATCACCGCGAGGTTTTCGATTAAGGCCGGGGATGATCACCGTGTCAAATTCGAGACCTTTTGCCTTATGAATGGTCATGACATGAAGGTTGGGATCGGCGTTTTGATCTGGCTTGGAATAGAGCGATTGAACGGCTTTTTCAAAAGCGCGCCAGTCTGCAATGCTTCCATTGGTTTCGTGTTGTTCGAGTAAACCCAGGTATTGATGGCACTGCTGAAGGGCTGTTGAGGAGGGCAGTGACTCTACACCCCCCAGCATTACCCAGATACCCTCTATCCAGGTGCGTAGCGGTTTACGATAGCGTTGTTCCCAACCTTGTTTTAAAACCTTGCTGACACGGTCTAGTATCTGTTTTCCTTCTGCGGATAAGTTTGAAATTTCTCTGAAATTAAGAATATTCAAAAATAATAGGGGGTAGCGTTCTCCGTTAGCCATGGGGTTGAGCTTAGGCAGAATGGTATTGGCAACCAGAAACAAGTCATGCAGATCCAACCCGCACCAAGGTGCACGTAAAATAGCTAGCCAGGCAATTCGGTCAGCAGGGGATAACATGGCTCGGGTGAGAGACATTAAGTCGATCACTGGCATCCGTTTGCCTAGGGGGTCTATGTCCGTTGCCTGCCAACGGTGCCCTGCATCTTGCAGGGCATTTAATATATCCGGTAAATGGGTTCTATTGCGTACCAAAATGGCGATAGACCCATCTGGAAATTGCTGTTTGGCTGCGTTGACTAAGCGTACAACATGGTTTGCCTCACCTTGGCGATCGGGGTAATTAACAAACGCATCAATTGTGACGGCTTCATTTTTAAGGTCTGGATGGTGGGCGAGCGACGGTGTATAGCTTACGGCTCCTCGGCTAACATTGTCACTAATTGGGAATGCGGTGTTAAAGGCGTGATTGACCCAGTTAATAATGCCTGCCTGTGAGCGAAAGTTAACCTGAAGATCCAGAGGCTCTAGTTGAATATTGCCAATGGGTAAACTTCGAGCCTCGAGAAACAGTCCAACATTGGCGTTGCGAAAGCCGTACAGAGATTGCATGGCATCGCCCACGATAAACAGGCTTCGCCCATCATTCGGTTGCCAGCCTGCGGTCAGTCTCCGCAAGATGGTAAATTGAACGGAGGATGTATCCTGAAACTCATCGGTCAGTATATGTTTGATCTGATAATCAAGTTTTAATCCCAAGTCAGTTGGTTCATCCTCGGTTCCGAGTGAGCGAAGTGCCGCAAGTGTTATTTCAGTAAAGTCACAGACTTGTTTCTGTTGGAATACCAAGCTCAATTGTGCGGCTAGCGCGGGAAGTACTTGGGTGAGTGCATCCAATATTTCCCATTGTTTGTCGTTGTATTGGCCTGGTGGAAGAAAGCGAATGTCTTCAAGTGCCTCCCGCAATCCTGGGATCGATTGTAAGTCGCTGATCAGCGCGACCATTGCGTCCTTTTGTGCTTTGGCAAACGCCTTGTCGCCCATACGGGTTTCGGTGGGAAATCCAATATTTTTGTTGAGCTGTTTTCGCCAGTCATGGGATCCCGTCAGTAATAATTCACAGAGTCCATGCCAACGTTTGAGGTCACTACAACTAGTTGCTGGAAGTTGAGTTATTCCCAGGCATGAATTGATAGCCAAATGCTGCTTGTCGTCAGGCAATTGGTTGGCGGCATAGTCTGCCAGCATCGAAAGATCACTGCCAAAGGCCGATAGCAACTGGTGTGCTTCAGATAATGTTTCCTCAATTACCTGGTTTAAAAAGTTTTCCAGATAGCTCCTGGCATCGCGAGACTGAAATAGGTGGCCCAACCACTGCTCTCGCTTTCCTAACAAGTTTATGAGCAGTTGCTCTAATTTATTGAGGTCGTTATCGAGGTGGTGAAGCAAGGAGGCTACCGATTTACCCAGTTTTCCCTGTTGCTCGAGAGTTGGCAGTAATAATTCAGCGATAGCTTCGCGGTAGACCGGTATTGGGTCATCCAGCGGTTCAGAGTAATCGCCAAAGCGGCTTTCAATGGCGAGTTGCTGGGCCAGGTTGAGGCTGAACCCATCAATGGTCTGGATTCGAATGCGGTTAGGGTTATCCAGCAGCATCCAATTTTTATTTTGGTTTTGTTGTAGCGCTTGTTTGGCCAAATCAAAGGTGATTTGTTGGTGGCTGTTTTTTGGTTGCTCATTATTAGAAGCCTTGCCCAGTGCGTCCAAAATTCGTTGCTGCATTTCCCCCGCAGCCTTGCGGGTGAATGTCATGCAGAGAATTTCTTCGGGCTCATCGACTAGGGCGAGTAATCGCAGAACTCGCTGGATGAGGAGTTCGGTTTTTCCGGAACCAGCGGGTGCTGATACGGCAAAAGAGCGCTCCGGGTCGAGTGCTTGCTGGCGTTGGGGTAAGTCGGCGACTGTCATGGTGTCGGCTCCCCACTCGTGGTGATATTCGGCATCTCGGCGATACGGTTAAGAGGCTCAAGTTCCTGTTGGAATTGACCGGCACCGGGCTTGTAAAATTTTACCGGTGCATAGGCTGTCTTGAACTCCGTTGCGAGAGTTGTCAACGATTGCTGCCATTGATCCAACAATGCATCCCAACTTTCAGGTTCATTCTTTCTCCCGGGCGGTTGTATACCCGGAAGCAGGTCTGGGGATTGTGAAAATCCGACAAGTTGTTGCTGCGCGACATTGATAACGGCAAAGGTTGCTGCGGCTACCGGGGTGTCGCTACAGAGTACATAAAGTGGTATTTGAGGTTGCTCTGGGCGATCACCAAGCCAGCTATTGGTGCTGGCTTTTCCCGTTTTGTAGTCAACAATCATCAACTGACCATCATTGAGTTGATCAATGCGATCGATGACCAGTCTGAGTGGCAGCCCGGCAAATGTAGTTTCTACATTTGACTCGAAAGCAATGACGCTAAAGGGCGGTCGTTCTTTTTCAAGTTCGAGCCACTGTTGGAGTAATTTGATCAAGCGCTGTTTTTCAATGGAGGTAAATTGTTGGCCAAATAAATCGGGTCGTTTTTTTGTCCACCGTAGAAGTGAAGTGGTAACAATATGACTGATCAGATGGGTCAGTTCTTCATCGGGCATGGCAAGTAGTTTTTGTTGGTTGCCAAGCTGCTGCCATAGATTTTCGAGACAATCGTGGAGCAGCGAGCCTCTGTCCATATTGGAGAGACCTAGCACTGGCTCTGGCGGTTCATATGCGCCAAGACGATGTCGGGCAAACGCATTAAAAGGGCAGGTAGCCTGATCCCTGAATATACTGCTACCACCTTTTACAGTTTCATTTTTTAGATCAAGGGGAGGCCCAAATTCACAGGGTATCCGCTCCAACTGTGTCGTTGCAGCAGAGTCAACCATATTGATCTGCGGGAGATCGTCAGGCTGCATTAGCTCCAAATCTGCTATTAACCTACTGGCTTGTCGTAGACGGTTGGTATCGAACTCGCTAAAACTAAAAATAGTGTTCTTGGCGGCTTTTTTTAACCCTGCAATTTGGTGTTGAGCTAATGCAAGTTCACGCTCTGGAGACGACCGGGGCGTTTGAAACTCTCTTTGTAACTTAATCGGGAGCAGGGGGTTTGGGGCAATGGCTTGTGGCCAGTGTGCGTCATCCATACCCATTACCCATAGGTGGTCAAAACGTAAATTGGCACTCTCCAGCAACCCCAGAATTTGAATGGGAGCATCGTCTGTTTCAGCCTGAAAAACGGTTTGGCTTGCCAGTTTCACCAGTTGCCGCAATGCTTCATTGAGAGGGACGTTTATGCTAAGTGTGTCCAGAGAAAGATATTGCTCGCACATTCTGAGCCACAGCTGTTGTTGCTGATATTCAATGCTATCTACAGGGCGCTCCCCCGGCCAACCTAAAGCCTCGAGTTGTTGTTGAAACAGTGTTAGCCAATGGGAAAAGCTGGTTGTATTTGGGGCCTCGCGACGAAGTGCTGCGGCATGTTCAAGTTTGGCCGCTAGTCCCGTCGTCGGTGCGCTGTTCGTGAGGTCTGTTCCATTTGAGACAACCGATTCATGACCCTTGTCGGACTCATCGCCAGCGAGTAATTCTTCAGAAAGGTGAACCTGATAACGAAACTCACTGCACTTTAGATTCTGTTTGGCTAACTTGCGCAAACGCTGTTCTGCGATAGCCCTGATAGCCGTATGCTCATTGCCCCAAAAAGGAGAGTTAAGTAGCTTGCACAGATCGGTTAAAGGCAATTGTTTTCTGTTTAGGGAAAGAAGCAGTAGCGCCGTGGCAACTAATGGCTCGTCACTTAATGGTATGCCCGCCGAAATGTTGAAGGGGGCGGCCAATCTGGCCTGGGTTGGTAGTCGGTAGTCTGGCTCAAGTTCTTGGCGAAAAATACGATCTACTTGCGGTCTGACTCTTGCCAGTTCCGGAATAACGATACCAATTCTGCAATGAGGATCTGTTTCATTATGATGTTTGGCCCAGGCTGCTGCGGCCTCCAATTCTTGCTGTTCATCGTGAAATGAAACTTGAAGAATAGGGTTTTGTTCAGCTATACATGGGCGAGCGATGTTTACAGAGGTCGAGGCTGACTCTGTCAGGGCTGAATACAGCGGAGGGATACTATCAAACCCTACCATGACAATAGATTGCTCAGCGTCTAACGATGTACTTTGAAAATTTTTGACGACAGCAATGGTTCGATCTGCAGCGGTGATCAACCTATTTTTGGTCAGTTTGGTACGAAAATCGTTGACCCACTGGTAGAACAACGGCGATTCATTCTGCAATCGTTCAATTGGAATTCTCCAGCGCTGTACTACGGAGTAGGTTGTACTGGCCAGACGGGCATAGCTTGCAGGTATCAGGTTGTCTGGTTTTTCCCGGTCTTCATCGATAACCTGCTCCCAAAGAAACTGTTCTACCTGGGGCGAAATGACAGCACCGACTGAGACACTCTCAGCACCGGCATCGCAACAGCGCTGCCAGCACTCATCTATCCAGTGTTCGATGGCATAAATATCAGGTTGAGGCCAGCTGGTTTTTCCTGATGAAAGCTGATGTTGCCCCCATGCCTGGCGTATTTTTGTTGCCAATCGATTGTTGGACGTGAGAATCAGGGCCCCAGCCTCAATGTCATCCTTGAGCGTGGCAATATCAAAAAGCGGGCGCATCATGAGGGGTATCTTTGTTATCCTAGTGTGATTGCCAATGATCGCATAACCACCACCATTTAGGGTATAGCTTGGTCAAATTGGTTTATTAAAGCAGTGGATGTATTACATGGTTATCAGTGGGCAAAGTTTGATGCTTCTCTTAGTGGGTGCTGTCTTTGGTGCGGCGCTTGTTTTTTTGTTGACTCGGTTAGCGGGTAGTAAAAAACAGGTCACGACCGATGTGACGATGGCTCGCTTGGCTCAAGATGTGGATAGTCTGACTGAGACCCTGGCGCAGCGTGATCGTGAGGTCGCTTCTCTGAATCGTGAGAAGGCCTCATTGGAAACTCGTGTAGAGACAGATCGGACTCGGTATGAGGAGCAGCTTCAGTTGCTCAGGCAAGCACGAGAAAGTTTGACCCAGGAGTTTGAAAATCTAGCCAACCGAATTTTTGATGCCAAACAGGAAAAGTTCTCACAACAGTTTTCACAACAAAGTCAGCAGGCGCTCAATTCTACAATCGACCCACTGCGTGTTGAAATTACGGCTTTCCGTAAAAAAGTTGAAGATGCCTACGACAAAGAAAATGCCGAACGTAATAAACTTATCGGACAGGTGGTCGAATTACAGAAACAGGCTCAGCAGGTAGGTGAGGATGCGGTTCAATTAGCCAATGCGTTAAAGGGCGATAGCAAGTTTCAGGGTAATTGGGGCGAGGTAGTTCTCGAGCGTATTCTGGAGCAGTCTGGACTCACCAAAGGGCGTGAATATGACACTCAGGTTGCGTTGCAAGATGACGAAGGGCGGCGTAAAAATCCAGATGTGATTATCCATCTGCCGGATCAGCGGGATATTGTGATTGATGCCAAGGTGTCCCTAACGGATTATGAACGCTATTGCCGGGCTGAAGATGCTGTGCCAAAACAGCAGTTTCTCAAGCAACATATCACCTCAATTAGAAATCATATTTCGGGTTTAAGCCGCAAGGCCTACGAGGATTTGGAAGGGGTTAATACGCTGGATTTCGTATTAATCTTTGTCCCCATCGAAGCCGCATTTATGCTGGCATTGGAGCATGATCATACCTTGTTCAGAGATGCTTACGACAAAGGTATTATTCTGGTCAGTCCAACGACGTTGTTGGCGACACTGAGAACAATTCATAACATTTGGCGCTACGCAGACCAGAATCGCAATGCCGAAAAGATTGCGTCGGAAGCGGGTAAACTCTACGATCAACTGGTTCTGGTGGTGGAGTCATTGGACGAGCTGGGACGCCATATCGACAAAACTCAAGGGGCATGGGTGCAAACTCGCAAGCGCCTGGTGGATGGCCGTGGAAATCTGGTGAAAAAGTTCGAGGACATGAAAAGGTTGGGTGCCCGTACCAAACGCCAATTACCCGAGGATTTAACTAAGGCGGCTACGGATCAAGATGAAGCACCGCAATTGAGAGAAGTGAAGGAATAGCCTCCCCAATTCCTAATCGATAAAACAATATCAATTACCTGCCACAGATTGGTTGGGTAGAATAATCTATGTGAATTATATGAATTTATTAGTGATCCTTGGGATAGTTATTATTGTTGTTCTTGGTAGTTATGCTGTTTATCTCTATCTAAAGTTGCGCAGTCAAAAATCCAGGCAACTCAAGCAACAAGAGGAACTTGTTCAAGAGCAGAAAGAGCGCCATGACCACTACCGTAATAGTATTCGTGTTCTCGCCTCAGCGATTGTCGCGGAACAGGTAAGCCTGACAGAGGGCGCGATTCGAATTAGTATGCTGGTTTCTCAGTTGGACCTTTCCGAGTCAGAAAAAGCGGGTTATCAAGTTTTTTTCCAGCTGACGGAGGCAACGTCGCACATTCCTATTCTCGACGAATGGAAAAAACTCAGCTCACTCGAAAAGCAGCGCTATGATGCTGAGCGTGAAGAATTAGAAAAGGCTTATAAAGAATTTGTTGAAAACGCAGCTAAAGAGCTGCTTGCAACGAGTAAAAATTCAAATCCCGAGCCCCTGTTTTATTCTGTGGGAAAGGATTAATTCTTGAGCCTTACCATCGGGGGCAAGCTCCCCGATTGTTTGCCAATACCAATAACGCTTAATATTATCGCCGCTAAACAAAGAGGTTATCTACCCCTATGAATACAGAACAAGCACTCCTACAGCGCAGCAACTCAACCTGTGAACTCTGCACCAGTGATTCGAATCTATCGGTGTATGAAGTACCACCGGCTACGGATGCTAATGTAGACCAATGTGTCTTGCTGTGCAGTACCTGCAAGGCACAAATTGAAAGCCCTGATACCATTGAGGTTAACCACTGGCGCTGTTTAAACGACAGTATGTGGAGTCAAGTACCCGCAGTTCAAGTAATGGCATGGCGGATGCTGACACGACTGGCAGGTGAAGGTTGGCCCCAGGATCTTCTGGATATGCTGTATCTTGAAGATGAGGTGCTGGCATGGGCTAAGGCCACTGAGTCAGATGAGACCGACGACAGTGCAGCACCTACTTTAGATAGTAATGGTACGGTGCTTCAGGGTGGGGATACTGTTACGCTAATTAAAGATCTGGATGTGAAGGGTGCTGGTTTTACCGCTAAACGAGGTACGGCTGTTAGAAATATTTCGCTGACGGATAACCCCGAGCAGATTGAAGGTAGGGTTAACGGTGTTCGTATTGTGTTGCTCACCTGCTATTTAAAGAAGTCTAGTTAAGGGGTTTTTTGCCCAGGTAAGGCACAGCTGTAGCTCAGACTGTGCTTTACCCATTCAATACCACTATTTACGGCTTCTTTAGCTTGAGGGCTTAAGGTAAGGAATTGTCCCGGCAGCGTCTGAATCATCAATGACATGAACTGTACTGATACTGCCTCGCATACGCGACTGTCTAAACTCTTCGTAGTCGGGGTCGTTAATAAAAGCCTGCGCGTCATCCATCGTTGGAAATTCTACTAGTGCGATCAGTGAAGCGTCCGATGGCTCACCCTCAACATGCGTGATATTGCCACTACGGGATAGATATTTTCCTCCATGCTTATGGACAATGTCATGTACATTCGTTGCATATCCCGACACCCATGTCTCATCAGTAATTTTTACTTCGCCAATTAAATAAACTGCCATATTAATACTCCAGGTTTATGGGCTGTCGATCACGCCAATTGCAGTGAACATTTTGATTATGGGGAAGGCCATTACCAGCCAAGTGAAGAATAGTGCTGTCCCATAGGCAAATACCCGCCAATTTGACTGAAAATGGTAATTGATTGACGCCTCTATAGCCTCTTTACTCATTTGCCAAGATGTTACCATTTGCATAGCGACAAGAGAGTAAATGAAAGGAATGACGATTTCTGGGAATTTATTGGGTAGCAGTTGAAGTGATACTAATAATGCCAAGTTGAATACGACGCCCCAGATAATTGTTTGTTTGGCAGCGTGTTGTTTTCCCAATGTTTTAAAGTTTTGCCAGAGAAAATAAACCATGGCCAACGGGCCACCAAAGAAGCTCCCTAGAGCGACTTGAAAGGGGGAGTAAAGTTTTAGCGGGTTGATAATTATTTCAGTCATGGGTCATATTTACTCTTAGTGCATCAAATCGTATGGACTCTGCATGGGCAGCCACAATCTAGAGGTTTATTATTGTTTCGTCGGTTAAGACAGAAAAATCTGAGAGTATTCTATACCACTAGTTTTCTGTAGCGAAGTCGATGTTGAACAGAGGTTTTTGGTGAGCTGTTTTGATCGGTTAGGAAAAGCCAGCACCGCATAGACCAACTATGAGATTGTAAATATGATTATTTCTCCTGATGACGCCGCTCGTTCTCAAGAGCCTTGTCTGTAATTTCTTTATAGAGGCTAATCATTTTTGTTACCAGGGGCTGCCACTCCGGATTGCGGCTGAGAATACCTTGTGAATCTTGAGTATCCCGAAAGACTTCCTTGAGAAACTGGATATCTACGTCGCTGAGCACTTCTCCGCGATCAACTTGTTCTTTGAGTTTGAGAGCCCTCGGTAAGCGTTGGTTTCTAAGCCGGGTTACCAAGACGTAAATCAGATAAGGGTCATGCGATGAGTCTGGCATTTAGACCACCATGAATACCACACTGTAAAGTTTAGATGATAGACGGCAGTTTATCAGCCCAGCAAAAAATGAACCGGCAACACTGGCCATTATTTCTTTTTTAACAGCACGCCCGACTCCAGATGATGGGTGTAGGGGAATTGGTCAAACACCGCAAAGCGTTCAATAGTGTGGGTTTCGATGATGCTTTCAAGGTTTGTTTTGAGCGTAGAAGGGTTGCAGGATATATAGATAATGTTATCAAAACGTTTTACCAGCGCTACGGTTTCATCATCTAGTCCGGCACGGGGTGGATCGACAAAAATAGTGGTGAATTTGTAGCTGCCTAGGTCAATGCCTTTCAGTCGACGAAAGGGGCGTACGCCATTAAGCGCCTCTGTGAATTCTTCACTCGACATACGAACGATTGTGACATTATCTACGTTATTGGCTGCGAGGTTGTACTCGGCAGATCGCACCGATAGTTTTGAAATTTCAGTGGCGAGAACCTTGTCGAAGTTTTGTGCCAAGACACAGGTAAAATTACCATTGCCGCAATAGAGTTCTAACAAGTCGCCACTGCATGTTGCACTCTGATCCAAAGCCCAGCTGAGCATCTTCTGGTTAACGCCAGCGTTGGGTTGGGTAAATCCGGTTTCCACCTGCTGATACTGGTAATTTTTTCCCGATACCTGAAGTTTTTCTATTACAAAGTCCCGGTCTAATACAGTTTTTTGTTTACGGCTTCGACCGATAATGGCCACTCCAAGTATTTCCTGAAGTTGCAGAGCAGCATCCTGCCACTCTTCATTGAGCACTTTGTGGTAGATCAGGGTGATTAATGCTTCACCGCTTTGAGTGGTGAGAAATTCAGCGGTAAAAAGTCGCCGACTTAAGACTTCGCTCTTGTTGATCTCTACCAACAAACCAGGCATTAATTGATTGATCTGCTTGGAGCCAATAGGAAAGTCTTTAATGATATAGGGGCGATTCTCCCCGGGCTTATTCATGGCGTAGTGAGCTTGGCCATTGTCATGCCAGATCCTGAATTCTGCCCGCATCCTGAAATTCAGTGGTTCTGAGGGGTATACAGCAATGTTAGGTAGCGAAAGCCCGGCAAAGTCAGAAGTCAGGTTAGACAGTTTTTCATCGAGTTGTTGCTGGTAGTTGTCGGGGTTGATCTGTTGCAATGCGCCATCTCCTCTAAGGGGGCGCATTATACTGAAATATTACACAAAGGCTGAATTGGTATTCTGACCGTTATGGAACCCTATAAATACGGGGTTATTTATCTGCCTGCTTGCGAAGCTGTTTCTGTATCTCAAGGTACTTAGGCAGAGGGCCTATGTCTTCGTATATCTCATCGCCATCTTCAACGCGGATAACATTTGAGCCCGGAACATAAGGCATTTCGGCTTCCAGTGCTTCTAGCGCATTGTGAAGTAGATGTCCGGCGATTTCCTGTGCCGGTAGTTGGTAGAGTTCAGCCAAAGCCTTCAATTTAATTTCATCAGGCCTGTGAATGTATAATTCCGATGCTATAAGGTCAGCGTTTTCTGCTGAACGTCTCTCCCAGTGACTCAATAGTTGGGAGAATCCTCCTCTGATTCCTTGATAGTTCATTGAAACCTCACTTATGCCTTATTATTTGTACTGTCCTATAAATAAGGTAGATCACTGGACGTGAATATGGTTCGAATTTTAGGTGGTTATTCATGATTAAGTCCATAAATATCAGGGTTCCAGCGCAAGGCTTACATGATATTACTTCGCAAATAAAGGCACTCGTTGCTGAACAGGGCCTCCAAGATAGCCTGTGTACATTATTCATACAGCACACCTCGGCCAGTTTATTGATTCAAGAAAATTATGATTCTTCGGCCAGAATAGACCTGGAGAATTGGCTTAATCGGTTGGTGCCAGAAAATGACACGCTATATACGCATACGCTGGAGGGAGCAGATGATATGCCCGCTCATATAAAGTCGGCACTGACAGCCTCTTCGCTGTCTATTCCTGTTGTCTCTGGACAGTTGGCGCTTGGTACCTGGCAGGGCGTATTCCTATGGGAACACCGCCATCGGCCTGCTATACGAAAAGTAGTCGTTCATTTGTGTTGACTTATAATCTATTGATATAAGATATTTTTTTGTCTGCACTATCTAACACATAACAGCAACTATACTTCTTATTGTTGATAGGGGTGGTTGGCTATTAAGTCGTTCAGTAGGGCCTTGGGCCATCGACTTTCCCTGAAGTATTAGGGGTAGGTACTGACCTCGTAACTGATAGCGTGAGGGTAGATTTATGAGACGACACTATTATATAAGTAATGATCTGGATGATCTTGAGTCTATTGAGAAGGAACTTGAGAATCGCGGCGTTACTACACCACAAATTCATGTTTTAAGCCGTGATGATTTAGGTGTGCAGAAGCATCACCTGCACGAAGTTCCATCAATGATGAAAAAAGATGTCGTTCACTCGACCAGTATTGCAGCCTTGTTTGGGTTCTTATGTGCAGTTCTGGTGTTGTCGGTAGCTCAATTTTCTGGAGTGACCGAAACAGTAGGTTGGATTCCCTTTATCTTTTTGGCCGTAGTCGTCATGGGCTTTGTTACATGGGAAGGCGGGATGTGGGGCATTCAGGAGCCAAATATTCACTTCAAACGTTTTCAAAAGGCTCTAGATGCGGGTAAACACGTCCTCTATGTAGAGGTTAAAAAGGATCAGGAAGTACTGTTAAAATCTGTTACTGATATACACCCTGGGTTACAGGCTGCTGGTATTGAAGATGCTGCAACAGGATTGTTAATTAGTGC
>DFBC01000075.1:0-4327 GCA_002367235.1 Cellvibrionales bacterium UBA3090 | reverse complement strand
TCATATTTATTTAATTAGCAGTGCTCAAATAAGTATTAGATTAAGGGCTATCACCAAAAAATATGAACCGGGAAAGTAGGACATATTCGGCTTCATAATTCATCATTAGGACTAAAATCAATAGGGCGATGGGAGGTAATAAAATAGCGTAAATGAGTGCTAAGCGTTCCCACATCATGTGCATAAAAATGGCGACGATCAGCCCGGCTTTTAATAGCATGAATATAATGATTAGAGTCCAGCGCAGATAACCTTCCAGCTGAAAGTAGTCGACTAAATATGAACAGGTACTGAGAACAAACAGTAAAAACCATATTTTCAAGTAAATCCCTATTGGGTGTTGCTGGCTAGGTAATTGTTCCACACACCACCTCCTACCATAAGTAAAATAGTGCAAAAATAAAGACCCAAACAAGATCTACAAAGTGCCAGTAAAGCCCTGTTATTTCGACTATCTGGTAGTTCTTGGCATTATTGGTGTTTCTTATATCATTGCTCATTTGGATGTCCTTCTGATGCGTATCATCGTAGTGTCCACGCCAAACTTTCGATGCAACAATCAATAGATAGATAACACCAATGGACACATGCAATCCATGAAATCCGGTAATCATAAAAAAGCAGGCTCCAAACTGTGGAGCACCCATGGGGTTTGACCAAGGACGTACTCCCTCCTCAACGATAAGTTTTGTCCACTCAAATGCCTGCATTCCGACAAAAGTTGCTCCTAATAGAGCGGTGAGAGCCATGAGTCCGGCAGCTTTGTGTTTGTCAGCCCGATAGCCAAAATTAACGGCCATGGCCATCGTCCCACTACTGGTAATAAGAGCGAAGGTCATGATGGCGATGAGAATTAATGGGATGTGATGTCCTGCAATAGTGAGTGCAAACACTTCACTAGGATTTGGCCAAGGTGTTGTGCTAGATATTCTTACCGACATATAACCTGTTAGAAAGCTACCAAATATAAAAGTATCGCTTAATAAAAAAATCCACATCATCGCCTTACCCCAGGACACATTCTTAAACACGTCTTTATCGGATGACCAGTCGTGGATTAACCGTTGGGTTGCAGGTTTGTCGGTAGTTGTATCAGCAGCTATCGTCATGATGATTACCTCAGTCCACAAAGAGAGGCAAAGGCTTCAAAAGTTTCTGGTGGACTTGTCAGAAGGGCAAATAGAACAAGCCATACAGCGAGGAGAAAATGCCAATAGGTAGCGCATAATTCAATGCGCACGCGGGTCCGTTTGAACGGAATGGCTCTCCATATACCGCGGCAGGTAATTACCCAACCGACAAGACCAAAAAACAAGTGCAGGGCGTGTAGACCGGTTAATAGGTAAAAAAAACTATTGGCAGGGTTTCCTGCAATTAAATAGCCCATTGACGCCAGTTGCTGCCATACAGATAGTTGCCCGACCAGAAAGGCGAAAGAGAATACCCCTGCAATAATAAATCCTTCAATTGATTGATTGGACTGATTTTTTCGTGCGGATCTTCGTGCCCACTGAAAAGCTATACTGGCAAAGGCCAAAAGTACGGAATTAACCCAGAGTGCCCAGGGTTTTGCTAAGGGCTGCCAGGCAGCTGTCAGTGATTGGTAATCGGTGAATTGAGAGCGGCTCATAAAGGCCACAATAAATAAAAAGAATAACGAGCTAAGGGTCGTGAGCAATACACGTAACCCTGTTCGGGCGTGGGCCGCATCGTTTTCCACGACCTGTTGCCATGAGGTTTCGCGGGTATCTGTATTGTTAATTACATGATCAGTCATGACTGATCTCCTAGGATATTAGGCTTAATACCCACAGAATCGGAGGCGGTCGTCTGTGTAATAAAATCCTCGACGACACCGGGTACGCTGTAGTCGTATGCCCACCGATAGACCACTGGTAGCATTGGCCCCCAGTTTCCATGTTGTGGTGGAGTGTCGGGCGTCTGCCACTCAAGAGAAGCTGCTTTCCAGGGGTTATTTGTTGCTGGCAATCCTTTTTTGAGACTACGGAACAAGTTGTAGATGAATAAAACCTGAGAGACGCCCACAAATAGAGCCACGACGGTAATAAACTGATTCAGCGTGTAGGCCGATTGCGGAATAAATTCTAATCCCTCAAACGAAAAATAACGTCTTGGTATACCCTGAATGCCCAAATAATGCATCGGGAAATAGATTAGGTAGGTACCCAGAAATGTAATCCAAAAATGTAGCTTCCCAATCCTGTCATTTAGCATGCGTCCCGTAATTTTCGGATACCAGTGATAGATGGCACCAAATATCACCAAAATGGGTGCGACTCCCATCACCATGTGAAAGTGAGCTACGACGAAGTAGGTATCGGAGAGTGGTATATCGACGATGACGTTACCTAAAAAAAGGCCTGTGAGTCCGCCCACTAAAAAGGTCAGAATAAACCCCAAGGCAAATAGCATCGGTACAGTAAAGTGTATATCTCCATGCCAGAGGGTGAGGGTCCAGTTGTAAACCTTGAGGGCAGTGGGTACCGCGATGATTAACGTCGTTGTGGCAAAGAAAAATCCAAAATAGGGGTTCATACCACTAACAAACATATGGTGGGCCCAGACGACAAAGCTTAACCCGCCAATAGCCACAATGGCCCAGACCATCATTTTGTAGCCAAAAATATTTCTCCGAGCGTGGACGCTGATGATATCGGACACGATGCCAAATGCAGGAAGGGCAACGATATAGACCTCTGGATGACCAAAAAACCAGAACAAATGTTGGAACAATATAGGGCTTCCACCACTATGTGACTGCTGAACCCCTAGAGACATCATCTCTGGCATAAAAAAACTGGTGCCAATGGTCTTGTCGAACAGCATCATTACGCCACTGACAAATAGGGCGGGGAAGGCGAGTAGTGCCAGAATGGTGGCAACAAATATACCCCACACGGAGAGTGGCATACGCATTAATGTCATGCCGTGAGTACGTGCCTGTAATACGGTTGTGACGTAGTTTAGCCCCCCCATGGTCGCTGCGACAATAAAGACCACCAGGGATACTAGCATCAGAATAATCCCCCATTCTGTACCTGGCGTACCCTGTGAGATTGCTTGTGGCGGGTAGAGCGTCCAGCCTGCCCCCGTGGGGCCACCGGGCACGAAGAAACTCGCAACAAGGATCAATACCGATAATAGATACACCCAGTAGCTAAGCATGTTTACAAAGGGGAAGACCATATCTCTGGCTCCGACCATCAGTGGAATCAGGTAGTTGCCAAACCCGCCAAGAAACAGTGCCGTTAAGAGATAGATCACCATGATCATGCCGTGCATTGTCATGTATTGGTAGTATTCCTGGGGGTCGATTCCCAGAACGCCAGGAAAGCCTAATTGCATCCGCATTAACCCTGAAAGAATGAGGGCAATTAACCCGACAAAAATTGCCGTCAGTGAATACTGGATGGCGATAACCTTATGATCCTGGCTCCAGACATACTTCGTCCAGAAACTTTTAGGCTCGTGTCCGGCTTGTCGTTCTGCATCTTCTGCGTAAGACATACCAAATCCTTCCTCAACGTGGCGGACTAGACCCGTTATTTAATGGTAGTTCTGATTGTTGGGCTGTTCCATTTTCAATACGGAGTGACTGGATATACGCCGTAATTGCCGAGATCTGTTCATCGCTAAAATCATAGGCGACCATGACTTCAGGATAACCCCGGACTATTTTGGCGGATGGGTTAATGATTGATTCTTTGAGGTAGGCGTCATTAACTTTTATATTAGACCCATCGGATAGCACTTCTGTTTTCCCATAAAGTCCCTTCCAGCCTGGGCCAAGGCTTTGACTACCATCAACGCTATGACAGGCTTTGCAGCCACGGTTCTGGGTTAATTGACGCCCTTGATCGACCAGTCCATCACTGGTATCACCCGTTAATTTAGTGGCAAAAGTGGACTGTTCTGACAACCAGGCCTGGAAGTCGTCTCGAGAAACAACCACCAAATGCCCTCGCATATTGTAGTGGCCTACCCCGCATAGCTCGGCGCAGAGTATCTCGTAGCGGCCTTTTAATGTGGGGGTAGCCCAAAAACTTGAAACGATACCCGGAACCAGATCCATTTTTGCCCTTAATTGGGGGACATAGAAATTGTGCAGCACGTCAATAGAGCGCAATAAAAACGTAGTAGGCTGGTCGAGTGGAAGGTAGAGCTCGTTCGAGTCGATTAACAAGTCATCCTGACCATTGGGGTCATTTGGATTGATACCGAATGGATTCTTCTGATTAATATAGTTAACTGATGTTTTACCAAGTAAACCATCCTTGCCGGGTAATCGGAACATCCACATCCACTG
>DFBC01000052.1 GCA_002367235.1 Cellvibrionales bacterium UBA3090 | reverse complement strand
GCACCCGTGATCATGTTTTTCACATAATCGGCGTGACCGGGGCAATCTACGTGCGCATAGTGACGAGTAGGTGAGTCATACTCAACGTGAGAGGTCGCGATGGTAATACCACGCTCGCGCTCTTCTGGAGCATTATCAATACCGTCAAAGGCAATCATTTCGCCGCCCCAAACTTCTGCACAGACGCGAGTCAAAGCAGCAGTCAATGTAGTTTTACCGTGGTCAACGTGACCAATGGTGCCCACGTTTACGTGGGGCTTATTACGCTCAAACTTCTCTTTAGCCATTGTTACATCCTCCCGGAGATAAGCTTTAATATTTAAAAATTAAACTTGATTCTTCGCCATTACTTCATCAGCAACATTTCTTGGTGCTTCTGAGTATTTATCAAACTCCATGGTGAAGGTCGCGCGCCCTTGCGTTGCAGAACGTAGATCGGTTGCATAACCGAACATTTCTGCCAATGGCACTTCGGATTCAATGATTTTGCCCATAGCACTATCACCCATACCCAAAATTACACCGCGACGTCGGTTTAAATCACCGACTACATCACCCATGTTTTCTTCTGGTGTTACCACCTCGACCTTCATCATCGGCTCAAGCAATACTGCGCCACCTTCTGAGGCGAGCCTCTTAGCGGCCAGAGAGCCGGCAATTTTAAACGCCATTTCATTGGAGTCAACATCGTGGAAAGAACCATCGAACAGAGTTGCTTTCAACCCCAGCAATGGATAACCCGCGAGGACACCATTTTGCATCTGCTCAGAGATGCCTTTCTCAACGGCGGGAATGTACTCTCTGGGCACAGCCCCACCGACGATTTCATTAACGAACTCCAAACCCTCGGCATTCGCATCTTCTGCTGGCTCAAATTTGATCCAGACATGACCATATTGACCCCGACCGCCCGACTGGCGAACAAACTTACCTTCGACGTCACAGGTATTTTTAATTGCCTCACGATAGGCCACTTGCGGCTTACCAATATTGGCTTCAACGCTAAATTCTCGGCGCATCCGATCAACAAGAATATCGAGATGGAGCTCGCCCATACCCGAAATAATTGTCTGGCCGGATTCTTCATCTGTCTTGACACGGAACGATGGGTCTTCCTGAGCAAGCTTGCCCAGTGCAACACCCATTTTCTCCTGGTCGGCTTTCGATCTAGGTTCTACCGCTACCGAGATTACCGGCTCGGGGAACTCCATCCGCTCAAGAACAATCTTACTGGTCTCTGAACAAAGCGTGTCACCCGTGGTAACATCCTTCAGCCCAATGGCTGCAGCAATGTCTCCAGCCAAGACCTCTTTAATATCTTCTCGGCTATTGGAATGCATTTGAACCATACGGCCAACGCGTTCTTTTTTGTGCTTCACGGAATTGTAAACGGCTGTACCACTTTCCAGCGTTCCAGAATAAACGCGGAAGAACGTCAACGTACCTACAAATGGGTCCGTCGCAATTTTAAATGCTAACGCTGAAAAAGGCGCACTGTCGTCGGCTTCTCGCGTTGCAACAGTCTCCCCATCTTCCAGCGTGCCCTCAATCGCCTTAACTTCCGTCGGCGATGGCAAATACTGAACAACCGCATCCAACATTGCCTGTACGCCTTTATTCTTAAAGGCCGAACCTCCAAGCACAGGGACGATTTCATTGGCTAAGGTACGCTGGCGAATAGCCGCTATAATTTCTTCCTCTGAAAGCTCACCACCTTCGAGATACTTTTCCATTAGCTCATCGTTAGCTTCCGCTGCAGACTCAATAAGGTATTCGCGCATCTCTTCACACTGAGCACGCATCTCATCAGGGATCTCTGCATAGTCAAACGTCATGCCCTGATCAGCTTCATTCCAAAGAATAGCCTTCATCTTGATCAGATCGACAATACCTTTGAATTCTTCTTCCGCACCAATCGTCATTTGTAGCGGTACGGCATTGGCACCCAGGCGCCCTTTGAGCTGCTCAACCACCATCATGAAATCGGCACCGGCACGATCCATCTTATTGACGAACACCATGCGAGGCACTTCATATTTATTGGCCTGACGCCAGACTGTCTCAGTTTGTGGCTGCACGCCAGAGGAACCACAAAGAACCACAACAGCGCCATCCAAAACACGCAGCGAACGCTCTACCTCAATGGTAAAGTCGACGTGTCCCGGGGTATCAATAATATTAATTCTGTGCTGTGGAAACTGCTGCTGCATACCGGACCAAAAACAGGTGGTAGCTGCCGAAGTGATGGTAATGCCTCGCTCCTGCTCCTGCTCCATCCAATCCATGGTGGCGGCGCCATCGTGCACTTCACCAATTTTGTGAGACAGCCCAGTGTAAAACAACACTCTCTCAGTGGTGGTGGTCTTACCGGCATCGACGTGTGCGCAGATGCCAATATTACGATAACGAGCTATGGGAGTCTTACGAGCCACAGTCTTTCCTTAATACGATTAATTTAAATAGCTAATCTAAAACAATTAATCTTATAAACCACAAAAGGTAGCTGACAACAGCTACCCTTTTGTGAAACGTCAACTTACCGATACTACGGTCAGAATCGGAAGTGAGAGAACGCCTTGTTGGCTTCAGCCATACGATGGACGTCTTCACGCTTCTTAACTGCACCACCTTTATTTTGGTGTGCATCAATAATTTCACCTGCCAACCGCTGTGACATGGATTTCTCACCACGAGAGCGGGCGTAGTCAACCAACCAACGCATTGCCAACGCTACGCGACGAGCGGGACGAACTTCAATCGGCACCTGATAAGTAGCACCACCAACACGGCGGGACTTAACTTCAACAAGTGGCGAAATATTGTCGAGGGCAGATTCAAAAATGGCAACAGGATCTTCTTTAAGGCGGCTTTCCACCAGATCCAAAGCACCGTAGATGATACGCTCAGCTACTGCTTTTTTACCGCTGACCATCACGTGGTTCATAAACTTAGCCAAGGTGACATTGCCAAACTTGGGGTCAGGCAGAATCTCACGCTTAGCGACTACTCTTCTTCTAGGCATAATCTAGCTCTTCTCTTCAGGGTTTTCCGGGATCAACATGTGCTCTTGCACACCCGGCCTTACTCGGTTCTTACCGACGCAAAGTAACGCACCTTACTTAGGGCGTTTAGTACCGTACTTGGAACGACGCTGCTTACGGTTATTCACTCCGGCAGTATCAAGGCTACCTCGAACAGTGTGATAACGCACACCAGGTAGATCCTTCACACGACCACCGCGAATTAATACAACGCTGTGTTCTTGTAGGTTATGCCCTTCACCACCAATATACGACGTTACTTCGTAGCCATTGGTAAGACGAACACGACATACTTTACGCAGTGCTGAGTTCGGCTTCTTAGGTGTTGTTGTGTATACACGAGTACACACACCACGGCGCTGTGGACAAGCCTGCAGCGCGGGCACATCGCTTTTAGCGACTTTACGTTTTCTCGGCTTACGAACCAACTGGTTGATCGTTGCCATTTAATAACTCCAAACAAAACGCCTTCACTATGAAGGCTTTAATAAACAGACCCGCAAAAACGGACCCCTATTCAGGGAGGCGGCATTCTAAAGATACCGGCTCCTAGAGTCAAGCGACCCCAGCGGGATCGCACTACTCATTTTTGTTACTCGTCGCCGGAGCTCAGAGCTTCACTCAATGCCGCTTCGATATCGAGAGCACTAACGGTGGTTTCACCCGCCGATTCGCGATCTTTACGACGCTGTGCGTGATAGGTCAAACCGGTACCGGCGGGAATCAGTCGACCCACAACAACGTTCTCTTTTAGGCCACGCAGCGGATCTGATTTACCCGTAACAGAGGCTTCGGTAAGCACACGAGTGGTTTCCTGGAAAGACGCCGCAGAAATAAAGCTTTCTGTCGCCAATGACGCCTTGGTAATACCAAGCAGCAGTCGCTCATACTTGGCTGGAAATTTCCCATCCAATTCAAGCTTCTCGTTTTCTTCCAGAACTCGGTTATATTCTACCTGCTCACCCTTAACAAAAGAGGAATCACCCATCTCAGTAATTTCTACCTTACGGAGCATCTGACGGCAGATAACCTCGATGTGCTTATCGTTGATCTTTACGCCCTGAAGACGGTATACGTCCTGGATTTCGTTACCGATATATTTCGCCAGAGAGTCCACACCCTGCAACCGCAGAATATCGTGAGGATTCTCGGGGCCATCAGCAATAATCTCACCCTTGGAGACGTGCTCACCCTCAAAGACACCTAGCTGACGCCATTTAGGAATGAGAGCCTCGTAATGAGTGCTACCATCGGGAAGCAACTGACCATCATTGGGCGTAATCACTAGACGACGCTTACCCTTAGTCTCCTTACCAAAGCTTACCGTACCGGTAATTTCAGCCAGAATAGCGGGGTCTTTCGGTTTGCGCGCTTCAAACAGATCGGCAACTCGTGGTAAACCACCGGTAATATCACGTGTTTTAGAGCCTTCCTGTGGTATCCGAGCGACAACATCACCAGCACCCACATGACTGCCATCCGTAATGCTCAAAATAGCACTGGCTGGCAACATGTAATGTGCGGGCACTGTAGAGTTCGCAAATGTCAGCTCTTTGCCATCGTCACCCAACAAGGTCACCATTGGCTTCAAGTCTTTACCCGCCGATGGACGCTCATTCGGGTCTACAATTGCAATGCTAGACAGCCCTGTCATCTCGTCAGTCTGGCTAAGGATACTCAGACCCTCCTCCATTCCAGAGAATGAAGCCGTACCAGCCACTTCAGTAATAATGGGGTGTGTGTGAGGATCCCAGTTGGCGACCACATCGCCAGCCTGCACAGTAGAGCCTTCTTTAACCTTGATCATTGCGCCATAAGGCAGCTTATAACGCTCGCGTTCACGGCCGTTTTCGTCCGCCAAGGCCAGTTCACCGGAGCGGGATACCGCTACCAGCTCGCCATTCTCTCGCTCCACAACCTTGATGTTAATTAGACGTATGGTGCCGCCCATCTTAACTTGGATGCTATCAACAGCAGAGGCACGCGAGGCGGCGCCACCGATGTGGAAAGTCCGCATGGTCAATTGCGTACCCGGCTCACCGATTGACTGAGCCGCGATCACACCAATCGCTTCACCAGAATTCACCATGTGGCCACGCGCCAAATCACGACCGTAACACGCAGAACAAATACCGTAGCGAGTATCACAGGTAATTGGTGAACGAACTTTCACCTCATCGATACCCAATATTTCTAGGCGCTCTACCCATTTCTCGTCGATCATTGTGCCGGCATCTACGGCAATATCATTAGTGCCAGGCTTGACAACGTCTACAGCGACGACACGACCCAGAATACGGTCACCCAAGGATTCGATAATATCGCCACCCTCGATAACCGGGGTCATCAACAGGCCTTCAGTAGCGCCACAATCATCTTCTACAACCACCAGATCCTGAGAAACATCAACCAAACGGCGAGTCAGATAACCGGAGTTAGCTGTTTTCAATGCCGTATCAGCCAAACCTTTACGCGCACCGTGAGTTGAGATGAAGTACTGCAGTACGTTCAAACCTTCACGGAAGTTTGCGGTAATTGGCGTCTCAATAATGGAACCATCAGGACGTGCCATAAGGCCACGCATACCGGCTAGCTGACGAATCTGTGCGGGGGAACCACGAGCACCAGAGTCGGCCATAATAAAGACGGAGTTAAATGAGGGTTGATTCTCTTCTTCACCATCACGATTAATCACTGGCTCGGTACTAATCACCTCCATCATGGCTTTTGCCACCTGGTCGTTAGCACGAGACCAAATATCAATTACTTTGTTGTACTTCTCACCCTGAGTTACCAGGCCGGAAGAGAACTGGCTTTCGATTTCCTTCACTTCATCATCTGCACGAGCGATGATTTCACCTTTCGCATCAGGAATCGTGAAGTCATTAACACCAATCGATGCACCTGATTTAGTAGAAAAGTCAAAGCCGGTATACATCAACTGATCAGCAAAAATAACCGTAGCCTTCAGACCGACGTCGCGATAGCAGCGGTTAATGATTCGCGAAATCGCCTTTTTCGTCATCGGCTGGTTGACAAGCTCAAAGCCCAAACCTTCCGGCACGATATCCCACAGCATTGCACGACCGACGGTGGTATCAATAATGGAGGTATCTTCTAGACGTTCGCCCTCATCATTAAACGCAACCTGGGTGATACGCACTTTAACGCGAGCCTGAAGGTGTGCCTGCTTGCTGTAATAGGCTCGAGACACTTCCTGCAAATTAGCGAAGACTCTACCCTCGCCAGGCGCATTTACCCGATCACGGGTCATGTAGTACAAGCCCAACACAACGTCCTGAGACGGCACAATAATCGGCTCACCGTTTGCCGGCGACAGAATGTTGTTGGTGGACATCATCAGTCCACGAGCCTCAAGCTGGGCCTCCAGTGTCAACGGCACGTGTACCGCCATCTGGTCACCATCAAAGTCAGCGTTATAGGCTGCACATACCAATGGGTGCAACTGAATAGCTTTACCTTCAATCAGTACGGGCTCAAAGGCCTGAATACCAAGACGGTGAAGCGTTGGTGCACGGTTCAACATGACGGGGTGCTCACGAATCACTTCGTCAAGAATATCCCAGACTACCGGCTCTTCCCGCTCAACCATTTTCTTGGCCGCTTTAATCGTGGTGGCTAAACCGCGCAATTCCAGCTTGGAGAAAATAAAGGGCTTGAACAGCTCCAGTGCCATGCGCTTGGGAAGCCCACACTGATGCAGGCGAAGCTTAGGACCAACTACAATGACCGAACGGCCTGAGTAGTCCACACGCTTACCAAGCAAGTTCTGACGGAAGCGACCCTGCTTACCTTTAATCATATCGGCAAGCGATTTCAGAGGACGCTTATTTGAACCGGTAATAGCTCGACCGCGACGACCGTTATCCAGCAATGCATCAACGGATTCCTGCAACATACGCTTTTCGTTGCGCACGATAATATCCGGAGCATTCAGCTCCAGCAGGCGCTTCAGACGATTGTTCCGGTTAATCACTCGACGGTAGAGATCATTCAGGTCGGAGGTGGCAAAACGACCACCATCCAATGGTACCAAAGGCCTCAGGTCTGGCGGCAGTACCGGCAGCGCTTCCAAGATCATCCACTCGGGCTTATTACCAGAACCGAGGAACGCTTCCAGTAGCTTGAGACGCTTGGAGAATTTTTTAATTTTGGTTTCTGAGCGTGTATTTGGAATTTCTTCACGAATCGTGGCAATTTCTTGCTCAAGATCGAGATCCTTCATGAGTGACTGAATGCCTTCAGCACCCATCATCGCCTCAAAATCATCACCGAATTCTTCCATCGACTGGAAGTATTCTTCATCGGTGAGAAGCTGCCCACGCTCAAGGGTTGTCATACCGGGATCGGTAACAACAAATGATTCAAAATATAGAACCCGCTCAATTTCACGCAACGTCATGTCCAGCATGAGGCCTATGCGGGAGGGTAATGATTTGAGGAACCATATATGTGCAACGGGGCAAGCTAGTTCAATGTGACCCATGCGTTCACGACGCACTTTGGCCAATGTAACTTCAACGCCACATTTTTCACACACAATACCGCGGTGTTTCATGCGCTTGTATTTGCCGCAGAGACACTCATAGTCCTTAACTGGACCAAAAAGTTTGGCACAGAACAAGCCTTCTCGCTCAGGCTTGAAGGTACGGTAATTAATTGTTTCCGGCTTTTTAACTTCGCCGAAAGACCACGACCGGATCATATCCGGTGAAGCCAGGCTGATACGGATGGCATCAAACTCGCCAGTTTGATCCTGTGACTTGAGAAGATTCAGTAAGTCTTTCAATGCCTTTCTCCAGAGTGGGTGCTACCTTTGCGCAGCGGGCACAAGGCCCGCCCCCAACTTAACTTTGATCGTTACTCGTTTTCCAACTCGATGTTGATACCCAACGAGCGGATTTCTTTCACCAGCACGTTGAAGGATTCCGGCATGCCGGGCTCCATACGGTGGTCACCATCAACAATGTTTTTATACATCTTGGTTCGACCGTTCACATCATCGGATTTGACCGTCAACATTTCTTGCAGGGTATAGGCGGCACCATAGGCTTCCAACGCCCAGACCTCCATCTCCCCGAAGCGCTGACCACCAAACTGAGCTTTACCACCCAATGGCTGCTGAGTAACCAAGCTGTATGAACCGGTGGAACGTGCATGCATTTTGTCATCCACCAAGTGGTTCAGCTTCAGCATATACATGTAACCAACAGTAACCGGGCGCTCAAATTGATCGCCAGTTCGTCCGTCATAGAGATGCATCTGGCCACTTTCAGGCAAGTCAGCCAGTTCTAGAAGCCTCTTGATTTCCTCTTCCTTGGCACCGTCAAATACTGGCGTCGCCATAGGAACACCCTTACGGAGATTCCCAGCAAGCTCTTCTATTTCACTCACTGAAAACTTGTCCAGACCAACCGGCTTGGTGCCAATACCGACATCATAGATCTCCTGAAGGAACTTGCGAACTTCCGCAGTTTTCTTCTGCTCAACAATCATTTTGTCGATTTTTTCACCTAGCGTTTTCGCAGCAAGCCCCATATGTGTTTCGAGGATCTGACCTACGTTCATACGCGATGGCACACCCAAAGGATTCAAAACCACATCGACGGGAACACCGTTCTCATCATGCGGCATATCCTCGACGGGCATAATGACCGAGATAACACCTTTGTTACCATGGCGCCCTGCCATCTTGTCACCAGGCTGAACGCGACGCTTAATCGCGAGGTAAACCTTAACTGTTTTCAGGACACCAGGCGCTAAGTCATCACCGCTTTGCAGTTTGCCTTTCTTATCGGCGAACCGCTCGTCGAGTATTTTACGACGCTCTTCTAGCAACTCTTCTGCACGGGCGATTTGCTCATTTAAAGCCTCATCACTCATACGAACCTTAAACCAGTCATCACCAGTGTAATCTGCCACTGCTTCCGCGGTCAGCTCATCGCCTTTCTTGAGCCCTGTAGCCTTAACCACCTTACTGCCACTCAGTGCTGCGGTAAGACGCTCGAAAGTCGCATTTTGCATAATGCGGTATTCGTCGTTTAAATCCTGACGGAACTGGTCGAGAGCAGCGGTTTCGATCTGCAATGAACGCTGATCTTTTTCCAAACCTTCACGGGTAAACACCTGCACGTCAATAACGGTGCCTTTGGTGCCCGAAGGAACACGCAGTGACGTGTCTTTAACATCGGAAGCTTTTTCACCAAAGATCGCACGCAGTAGTTTTTCTTCTGGTGTCAGCTGAGTTTCACCTTTAGGCGTTACCTTGCCGACCAGAATATCACCCGCAGCCACCTCGGCCCCGATATAAACAATGCCCGACTCATCCAGACGCGATAGGGCGGACTCACCAACATTAGGAATATCTGCAGTGATTTCCTCGGAACCCAACTTTGTATCACGAGCCGTACAAGTCAGCTCCTGAATATGGATCGTTGTAAAGCGGTCTTCCTGAACTACGCGTTCTGAGATCAGTATCGAATCTTCGAAGTTGTAACCATTCCAGGGCATAAAAGCGATACGCATGTTTTGACCAAGCGCCAATTCACCCATATCAACCGAGGGACCATCGGCAAGAATATCGCCCCTGGCGATAGTGTCGCCCTGCTTAACAATAGGACGCTGGTTAATGCAGGTATTTTGGTTGGAACGGGTATATTTTGTCAGGTTGTAAATGTCTACACCTGCATCACCCGATTCTACTTCTGCATCACTAACGCGAACAACAATACGGCCCGAATCTACGTTTTCAATGACACCGCCACGACGGGCCACAACACAAACGCCAGAATCACCTGCCACATAACGCTCAAAACCTGTACCCACTAATGGCTTCTCAGCTTTTAACGTTGGCACCGCCTGACGCTGCATGTTTGAGCCCATCAGCGCACGGTTTGCATCATCGTGCTCAAGGAATGGAATCAGTGACGCCGCCACGGAGACGACCTGCTGTGGCGACACATCCATATATTGAACCTCCGAGGGAGGCTTAATGGTAAATTCACTTTGGTGACGTACGCTGACCAACTCTTCACAAAGCTTACCGTTTTTATCAACTTCAGCCGACGCCTGAGCAATGACATAGCTCGCTTCATTGATCGCAGACAGATACTCAATATCATCTGTCACTTTGGAATCGACTACTTTTCGGTAAGGCGTTTCCAGAAAGCCATAGTCGTTGGTGCGAGCATATGCGGCCAGAGAGTTGATCAAACCAATGTTTGGCCCCTCTGGTGTCTCAATAGGACAGACTCGACCATAGTGCGTAGGGTGTACGTCGCGCACCTCAAAACCAGCACGCTCACGAGTTAGACCGCCCGGCCCAAGAGCAGAAACACGACGCTTATGCGTCACCTCGGATAGAGGGTTGTTCTGATCCATAAACTGGGAGAGCTGGCTAGAGCCAAAAAATTCTTTCATCGCAGCAGCTACTGGCTTGGCATTCACCAAATCCTGCGGCATCAAGCCGTCAGATTCAGCAACAGACAAACGCTCTTTAACTGCTCGCTCAACACGAACCAGACCGATACGGAACTGGTTTTCTGCCATTTCACCTACAGAACGAATACGACGGTTACCCAAGTGGTCGATATCGTCGACATTGCCCTTGCCATCGCGAATACCGATAAGCACTTTAAGCGCATCGACGATATCGTCTCGGCTAAGCGTGCCCTCACCCGTCTCTTCTTCACGACCGAGACGACGATTAAATTTCATCCGACCAACAGAGGAGAGGTCGTAACGCTCAAGACTAAAGAACAGATTATTAAATAGGTTTTCAGCAGACTCTTTGGTAGGCGGCTCGCCCGGGCGCATCATCCGGTAAATTTCGACCAACGACTCTAGTTGTGTACGAGTGCTATCTGCACGCAAGGTGTGAGAAATGAACGGACCACAATCCAGATCATTGGTATAGATTGTTTCTACGGATTTAAGCCCTGCTTCACGCAACTGCTCAACGACTTCCTGCGTGATTTCAGTATTACATTCAAGCAACAGCTCACCCGTCTCAGGGTTAACCAAGTCTTTTGCCAGCGCACGTCCAAATAGGTAGTCAGCTGGGACCTCCAATTTGGCGACATTGTCTTTCTCTAGTTGGCGGATATGGCGAGCAGTAACACGGCGGCCTTCCTCGACAATAACTTTATTGCCCTTACCTTTGATATCAAAAGCGGCAATATCACCACGCAATCTTGAAGGGACGAGATCAAGGCTATAGGTATCATCTTTACCCAGATTAAATGTGCTAGTCTCAAAGAACATAGCAAGCATCTCTTCTGAGCTAAAACCCAGTGCACGCAATAAAATTGTCGCCGGTAATTTACGACGACGATCAATACGCACGTAAACCAAATCTTTTGGATCAAACTCAAAATCAAGCCACGAGCCACGGTAAGGTATAATTCGCGCTGAGTACAAAAGCTTACCAGACGAATGCGTCTTACCCTTGTCATGGTCAAAGAACACACCTGGCGAACGGTGGAGCTGAGAAACGATTACTCGCTCAGTACCATTAATAATAAAGGTACCGTTATCAGTCATCAGGGGAATTTCACCCATGTAGACCTCTTGCTCTTTAATATCCTTGATGGCCTTATTGGCTGAATCTTTATCGTAGATCATCAAGCGCACACGAACCCTAAGCGGCACGGCATAGGTTACGCTGCGGAGCTTACATTCTTCCTCGTCAAACGCAGGTTTGCCAAGGGTGTAATCCACATACTCAAGTCCTGCATTCCCAGAATAACTAACAATCGGGAATACAGACTTAAATGCGGCATGCAAACCAGTATTCATCCGCTCTTCAACAGATACACCGGTCTGTGTAAAATTTCGGTAGGAGTCGAGCTGAATCGCAAGAAGAAACGGCAGGTCCATTACCTGCGGTAACTTGCTAAAATCCTTGCGAATACGTTTTTTCTCAGTATATGAGTAAGCCATCAGAGTCCCCAGCACGTTCACTTGGTCAGCAGACCATTTCAGCATTGCTCAGCCTTTCGGCTGTTTGCCTTATTTACTATCAAAAAAAGGCCTTTAACCCCACCTCTGGCACATTGACCAGAAGCAGGAAAAGGCCGACGGGCATACTACCCGTCAGCCAATGTCTGATTACTATCAGACAACCAGCGTATTTCGCATCCAGAACTTACTTCAGTTCTGCACTCGCGCCAGCTTCTTCCAATTGCTTCTTAGCTTCTTCAGCGTCGTCTTTAGAAGCGCCTTCTTTAATTGCAGAAGGGGCACCATCAACAAGCTCTTTAGCTTCTTTCAGACCCAAGCCAGTGATTGCGCGAACAGCTTTAATAACGTTCACTTTCTTCTCACCAACTGCAGTCAGCATTACATCAAACTCAGTCTTTTCTTCAGCTGCAGCAGCGTCGCCACCAGCGGCTGGAGCTGCGGCCACTGCAACAGCAGCTTGAGCAGAAACACCAAATTTTTCTTCCATTGCTTCTACGAGTTCAACAACTTCCATTACACTCATTTCAGCAATTGCATTCAAAATGTCATCTTTGGACAGAGCCATGACTCAATCTCCTGATAAAAAATAAATTAAAATAAACGATGCGATAAATTAAGCAGCTTCCTGCTTTTGATCGCGAACCGCTGCTACAACACGCGTTACCTTGGTAGGCACTTCGTTGAAAGTACGAACCAACTTGGTAACTGGAGCAATCATTAGACCTGCCAACTGACCCAGAGCTTGCTCCAAGGTCGGTAGATTGGCGAGCTTGTCGATCTGCTCTTTTTCCAACAGTTGACCACTGACAGATAGCGCCTTAACTTCAAACCGGTCATTTGCTTTCGCAAAATCTTTGAATAGGCGAGCCGCAGCACCCGGATCCTCCATAGAGAAGCCGAATAGTGAAGGACCGGTCAGCACATCTGCCACACACTCGAACGAAGTACCTTCGAACGCACGTT
Source organism: Cellvibrionales bacterium UBA3090 (assembly GCA_002367235.1). Classification (GTDB taxonomy): domain Bacteria; phylum Pseudomonadota; class Gammaproteobacteria; order Pseudomonadales; family Porticoccaceae; genus Porticoccus. The sequence continues at coordinate 2,797 of DFBC01000052.1, read as the reverse complement.
TCGCAAGAGTATTACGAATCACACGTAGGTCGATATTCTGCTCGCGCGCCTGAGCACGAAGGGCTGTCATATCCGTCACGTTGACGCCACGAGCGTCAGCGATTACCAGTGACAACGCATTGCCAGCAGTCTCGTTAACTTCAGCGACAATCGCCTTTTTGTCTTCGAGATTCAATGCCACGAGATTATCTCCTGGATTTAATTATCAGCTCGGTTACGAGCTTCAAATCGGTTAAACACCGACGGTAGAGTCGATGCCATTTCGGTGATCAAATCCAGCTTAAAAATACTGAACGGGTCACACCGTCTGCGTAGGCGTTCTTTTTAACTACGGCCTCAAGGCCTAAACGTCGCATTAAACCCCAACGGGGAACCTACGGTCTTTGACGGCCCGGGCGCGTACTGCAAACTCACACCCAGACCCCAAAGTTTGGTTTTAGAGCCTCACAAGGAAGCTCTAGCCTCTCCTATATTTCCAGAGAAGCCTGATCAATAGTCAAGCCGGGACCCATCGTAGTAGAGAGGGTTACCTTCTTGAGATAAATACCTTTTGCCGAAGCAGGCTTAGCCTTCTTCAAGTCCAGAATCAGTGCTTCCAGGTTTTCTTTTAGTGCACCGGCTTCAAAAACCAGGCTTCCAATTCCACCATGAATAATACCGTTCTTGTCAGCGCGGTATCGCACCTGACCGGCTTTAGCATTCTTAACCGCTGTAACTACATCTGGAGTTACCGTGCCAGTTTTTGGATTTGGCATCAGGCCACGGGGACCGAGCACCTGGCCCAGCTGACCGACAACACGCATCGCAGCAGGATCAGCGATAACAACGTCGAAATCCATAACGCCTGCTTTAACTTGCTCAGCCAAATCTTCCATACCGACTAGGTCAGCACCGGCAGCCTTGGCCGCTTCTGCAGATTCACCCTGAGTGAATACCGCTACGCGAACCTCTTTACCCGTACCGTTAGGTAGCGTAGTTGCTCCGCGAACAGACTGATCAGATTTACGAGGATCAATGCCCAGATTAACGGCAACATCAACAGCTTCTGTAAACTTAACAGAGGATAATTCTTTCAACAGCGCAACAGCTTCATCAATTGAATACTGCTTGCCAATTTCAACTTTTTCTCGAATAGCGCGAAGACGCTTAGATAGCTTAGCCACTTACACACCCTCCACTTCTATGCCCATGGAACGAGCAGAACCAGCAATCGTACGAACCGCTGCATCCAAATCTGCCGCAGTGAGATCAGCTGTTTTAGCATTAGCAATCTCTTCAAGTTGCGCGCGAGTCACCTTACCCACTTTCTCAGTATTAGGGCGACCACTTCCGCTCTTGATACCAGCAGCCTTCTTCAACAAGAAAGAAGCGGGCGGCGTCTTCATGGTAAAAGTGAAGCTGCGATCACTATAAACACTAATCACAACGGGAACAGGTGCACCAGACTCCAACCCCTGAGTTTGCGCATTAAATGCCTTACAAAACTCCATGATATTTACACCGTGCTGACCCAACGCGGGACCAACGGGGGGACTTGGGTTGGCTTGACCTGCAGCCACCTGAAGCTTGATATAAGCTTCTACTTTCTTAGCCATTTTAGTTTCTCCTAATGGGTATTAACGCCTCGAGGATGTTTACAACCCGTCACCGGCTCCCCGTCATCACCCACCATGGGCAATGACAAAAATCTTATACTTTTTCGACCTGCGTGAACTCTAGCTCTACTGGCGTTGAACGCCCAAAGATTGACACAGAGACGCGAACACGACTTTTCTCGTAGTTGACTTCTTCAACCACGCCATTGAAATCGTTAAACGGCCCGTCGACAACTCGAACCACTTCGCCTGCCTCAAACACCGTCTTGGGCCTAGGCTTATCTTCAGAATCCTGAACGCGCTGCAAAATGGCATCGGCTTCTTTGTCTGTGATCGGCGCGGGCTGATCAGCTTTCCCGCCAATAAAACCCATCACCCGAGGAGTCTCTTTCACCAAGTGCCAAGTGTCATCACCTAGATCCATCTGAACCAGCACATATCCGGGAAAGAACTTACGCTCACTCTTACGCTTCTGACCGCCCTTGATTTCCACCACCTCTTCCGTGGGCACCAAGATATCACCAAAACGATCTTCCATACCGTACAGCGCAACACGCTCTTTCAATGCCGCGGCGACTTTCTTCTCATAGCCTGAATAGGCGTGTACTACGTACCAGCGCATTTGAATCCCTTAGCTTATAACCATTGAGGCCAGCCAACCGAATAGCGAATCGAGACCCCAAAGAATCAACGACATCACCAACACAACCGCAACTACCATCAACGTGGTTTGGTTGCGCTCCTGACGTGTTGGCCACACTACACGGCGCGCCTCATTGTAGGCACCGTGCAACAAGGACACAAAACCTTCACCCTTGCGAGTATTTACAGCGATAAACGCAGCTACCAATCCAATAACGATCATAGCTACAACCCGGTAGAGCAAAGACTCCACAGAGAAGTAGTAGTTGCCATAAACAGCACTGGCAATCAATAGCACCACGACTGACCACTTCAAGCCATCTAGCCGATACTGCTTTTCTTCCGTCATCGCATTCATTTTCGAATTGCGCCCTTCTCAGTAAACCCAGCCAAATTGCCGAGGTTTCAGGTTTAAGATTGGCAGGCCAGGAGGGACTCGAACCCCCAACACCCGGTTTTGGAGACCGGTGCTCTACCAATTGAACTACTGGCCTGTCGTTAACCCTTAAAAAAACTTCTCAATTCAACATCAATCCAGCAAGTATCGATTACTCGATAAT
>DFBC01000025.1 GCA_002367235.1 Cellvibrionales bacterium UBA3090 | reverse complement strand
TTAGGCGGGTTAACTTAGATCCAATTCATTGTGGATGAGCACCACACATTGTGAGGCAAAGAGCATTTTGGGGCCCAAACTGATTTTCTCTGCTCCCAGCCGCTTCAAACTGTTAAAGCTCTTCTTTGGCATTTGGATATGATCGGTAAGCAAAAAGCAGGGATTGCTTTCAAATGCCTGCTCCCTAATAGGTGTGCCTTTCTTGTCCATGACAAATAGCTGGTGGTCTTCCGCCAGTTCTTGTATCAGCCTTTCAAAGCTGAGGGTTCGCACGGTAATACCAGCTTCAACGGCTCGCTCTTCTTCTTTGGCCATACCTACGGAGACATCCAGTGCTTTGGTAACTTTGGCCAGTAGCGCTTGCTCGTGAAAACCGCCTATATCGCGCAGGTCGTTGGCAATAAAGCTAATGGTGCGAGAGAAATCCTGAGTGCTCTCCAGAACCAGATGAACGATCACATCGTCGCGGTGTGATTGGGCCACAAAGATGGCATTCATCAAGGTGTGTGCAAGAATTTCGGTATGAGCATCCTGGCCTACGGAAAGCATCAGACGTTGACTGTCGGTGGGGGCTGACCTGGCCCGTAGTACAAAGGTACGCATAAATTAATTGCCTGATGATGATTAGGTCCGCCGTCACGTTGAATGGTGAGGACGATGGATGCTTAGTTCTTTTCAAGCTTTTTCAGAAAGGTAGTAATTTCACGTTCGGTTTGTTTGTCGCCTTTTAATGTGGCCTGTAACAGTCCTTCTTCAAGGGTAATTTTGGCTTGGTCCATCAAATTCATTTGGATTTGTGCTCGGCCTAGGAGTTTGTATGCAGCGGAGTAGCTATTATCCAGCTCGATGCATCGCTGTAGGTGTGGAATAGCCTTTTCAAAGCTTTTCTCATTGAAATAGGCACTGCCTAAGCCAAAACGCAGCATAGTTGAATCATTCCCTGAGGAAAGCATGTTTTCCAGGTTTTCTATAAGAGACATTGGTAAGGTTCTCAGCGTCGCCAGAACATGGGTGTAAATAATACCAGTAGGGTGAAAATTTCCAGTCGTCCCAGGATCATTCCGCTACAGAGTACCCATTTGGCAAAGCCATTAATATCCCCATAGTGTAATGCAACCTCTCCCAGCCCCGGCCCTAGGTTGTTGAGAGCCGCGGCTGTGGCAGACCAAGCAGTAATATAGTCTAGCCCCGATGCTAGAAGTAGCAGCACCATAAAATAATACACAGCCAGGTAGACACCAAAAAATGCCCAGATGGCATCGGCGATGCGCTCTGGTACATTTCGGTTGCGTATTTTGATAGGGTAAATCGCACTGGGGTGAATTAATCGATAAATCTCCCTCACGCCCTGCTTGGCCAGAATAAGCATTCGACCCACCTTGATGCCTCCCCCTGTGGAGCCAGCACAGGCACCAAAGAAGGAAAAAAATACGAGCAGGAAGGGTAAAAAGGTGGGCCATCCACTAAAGTTATCTGTCGCAAAGCCCGTGGTGGTCATCATGGAGACCATTTGAAAGGCGCCATGATAGAGGCTGTCTTCCTTGTTGTGGGTGCCGCTGAAATAGAGGTAGAGGCAGGAGACGAGGCAACCCGCTAGCAGCATGATCAGATACATCTTCGCTTCGGGGTTGCGCAGGTAGTGGGACACGGATTTATGTACCCAGCCATAGTAATGCAATCCAAAACTGATGCCTGAAACTATCATAAAGAAAATACAAATACTGATAATCGCTGGGTTGTTATCGAAATAACCCATGCTGGCATCGTGGGTAGAAAAGCCACCTATAGCAACGGTAGAAAAACTGTGAGATAAGGCGTCGAAGAAGGTCATGCCCGCCAGCCAGTATGCAATCATGCAGCTAATGGTGAGTGTGACATAAATTAAAAATAACGCCTTGGCGGTTTCTGTGATTCTGGGTGTGAGCTTACTATCTTTAACCGGCCCTGGTGTCTCTGCACGATATAACTGCATACCGCCTACCCCCAGCATGGGCATTACGGCTACCGCAATTACCACAATACCTATGCCACCTAACCATTGGAGTTGCTGACGATAATACAGGATCGATTTTGGTAGGAGGTCTAATCCGGTAATTACGGTTGCTCCTGTGGTGGTTAACCCGGACATGGATTCAAAAACAGCATCCGTAAAAGAGAGGTTTAGCGGGTCGACTAGTGCAAAAGGTAGCGCGCCAACTAGCCCGAGTTCTAACCAGAACATGACCGTAATTAAAAACCCATCACGGGTTCTCAAGTCTGCCTGGTCGCGGCTGTAGGGTAGCCACATCAACATGCCAATAGAAAAGGTAATAGCAAAGGAGAGGAAAAAGGCCTGGTGGGTATTTTCTCCATAGATACTGGCGACCAGCATGGGTGGCAGCAGAGTCAGGCTGAAAATCATTAACAGCATGCCGAGAACTTTGGAGATAACGGAAAAGTGCATGATGGATAAGTACGCCGTTAAAAAAAGGTGAATGCCACAGAAAATAGTTTTTCAATTTCCCGGGTACGTTTTTTATCCACGACAAACACGATGGCATGGTCATTATTTTTAATCACCGTATCGTGATGGGCGATGAGCACCTCTCCATCCCGTACTAAAGCCGCTAATGTAGTTCCCGGTGGCGACTTTATGTCTTCGATGGCACGGTCTACGACCTTGGATGTTTTACGGTCTCCATGGACAATAATTTCCATCGCTTCAGCCGCGCCCCTGCGTAGTGAGTGCGCACTAACGGTGTCACCCCGGCGCACGTGGCCGAGAAGAATGCTAGTCGTTGCTTGCTGTGGAGAGATTGCAATATCAATTTCTCCGCCCTGCACCAGATTGGCGTAGACCGGGTTGTTGATCAGGGTCATCACCTTGTTCACGCCGAGGCGTTTGGCCAGCAAGGACGCCATGATGTTGACCTCATCATCATTAGTCAGGGCCAGAAACACATCTGTTTTATCGATGTTTTCTTCCAGTAGTAAGTCCTGATCTGTGGCGGAACCGTTGAGCACAACAGTACTGTTGAGGCGTTCAGAGATATATTCACAGCGCTGTTCAGAATACTCAATAATTTTTATGTTGTATCGGTTTTCCAGTGCCTTGGCGAGTCGGTACCCGATGTTACCGCCACCAGCGATAATTAACCGTCGGTAGGGCTTCTCCAGTCGCCTGAGCTCGCCCATGACTTTGCGAATATTCTTTTTGGCGGCAATAAAGAAGACTTCGTCATTTTCTTGGATTACGGTGTTGCCCTCGGGCACAATAGGGCGGTCGTGACGGAAGATGGCAGCTACCCGAGCATCGACATTAGGCATATGCTCACGTAAAAGCCTTATTTCTCGGTCAACGAGTGGCCCACCCTTAACGACTCGAACGGCAACCAGCTGAACCAAGCCATCGGCAAAGTCCAAAACCTGCAAAGCGCCAGGTTGTTCAACTAGGCGAAATATATAATCGGTAACCACTTGCTCTGGGGTTATTAGGAAATCAACGGGAACGTTGCCCTCATTAAATAGGCGGTCGCGATATTTGTTGGAGGTATAACTGCGGTGTCTGACTCGGCCAATTTTAGTGGGGGTTCGAAATAGTGTGTGGGCAACCTGGCAGGCACACATGTTGATTTCATCACTATTGGTGACGGCTACTAACATATCGGCATCTTCAATACCGGCACGCGTGAGTACATCCGGGTGGGAGCCCATACCTTGAACAGTGCGAATGTCGAGACGATCCTGCAGTTCCCGCAGACGTCGTTCGTCCAGATCCACCACTGAAATATCATTGGCTTCATTGGCAAGATGTTCAGCAAGGGTGCCGCCCACCTGCCCGGCACCAACAATTACTATTTTCATAACGGATAATCCCGTTGATTGAATTCAGGCCAGCTATTGCCAGTATTTAATCAGAATAGCTGGGCTCTAATTTGTCGCGGTCTTTCTTAATAGAGCGTAATAAAAGCCATCGTGTCCGTTAACCTGGGGAAACAATTGGCGCCCTACCGGTGTTTCTAGCCCCGCATTTACAGCGGTGTCCTCCACAGAAATATCACTGACATCGTGGGTAAATGCCTTGATGACCTCGTCATTCTCTTGTGGAAGAGCAGAGCAGGTCGCGTATAACAGTACCCCACCCTCAATTAGTAATGGCCACAGCGCTCTTAAAAGGGTCAGTTGTAATTTGGCAAGCTTAGCAATATCTGCTGGGTTGCGCAGTAGTTTCACATCGGGATGACGACGAATCACGCCGGTGGCTGAGCATGGGGCGTCGAGGAGGATTCGATCAAAGGGCTTACCATCCCACCAGCTAGCGGTGTCGGCAGCATCGGCGTCAATCAGTTGTGCGTTTAAACCCAGTCGTGACAGGTTTTCCTCTACGCGTTCCAGCCGGGTTGGCGATATATCGAGGGCAACCACGTCGCCATCATTATCAAGCAATTCAAGAATATGGCAGGTTTTACCACCTGGTGCACAGCATGCGTCCAATACTCGTTGGCCCGGTTTTAAATCCAGTAACCTAGCAGATAGTTGAGCCGCTTCATCCTGTACGCTGATATCGCCCTCAGTAAAGCCGGGAAGCGTTAATACATCCCTTGGGCTCTGGAGGGTGATTCCGTCGATGCTATATGGGGTTGCTGAGGCCGCTATATCCAGCGTATTGAGGTTTTCAAGATAATGTTCACGGTCTAGGTGGCGACGGTTCACCCTCAAGGTCATCGGAGGCTGAGTGTTGTTAGCAAGTACGATGCTATCAACGTGTTCTGGCCATGCTTTTTTCCAATAGGCAATGAGCCAATCTGGATGAGCGGTAGAAAATGCGAGATTATCTTTTAACGTTTCATCCAGTTCGTCCCGCTCGCGAATGAAGCGGCGTAGTATGGCGTTGACTAACCCCTTGGCCCAAGGCTTCTTAAGTGCTTTGCAGGTAGAAACGGCCTCGTTAACAGCCGCATGCGAAGGAATCCGGGTTTCCAGCAGCTGATAGAGCGAGCATGCCAGTATGGCTTCCAGATCTTGGTCTTTAGCCTTGAATGGCTTGGCGAGGAGTTGATCCAGATAGGCTTTCAGCCTGGGGTAGTAGCGTAACGTGCCATAACAGAGTTGTTGCAGTAGCCCGCGGTCTCGCTCTTCAATCTTTGCGAGATATTGCGGGAGTAGCGTACTGAGTGAGCCATCATCGTGCAAGACGCTGACAATGACTTTGGCCGCAGCTACACGGACATTCACTGGCTCTTTGCCCTCTGCGTAGTTAGCTGTTGTCCAAGTAGTGTGCCGGGAGTAAACAGTTCGGAGCGTGACTTGAGCAGTTCTACCACGGGAAGGCGTTTTTTGCCCGGAAGCTGAAGTTCGGTAACTACCAAGCCGCCATCAGCTGTATTAATACAGATACCATGGTTGTCAGCTTCCAGAATGGTGCCTGGTAAGACCTCCTTGGAACCGGGGCCAACTTCAGCGCGCCAAATACGAAGACGTTCAGCTTGCGCCATACCAGCTTCCCCAAAGGTGGTGTAAGTTACTGGGAATGGATTAAATGCCCGGACTTTTAGAGCAAGACTCTGGGCCGGTTGGTTCCAATCCAGCAGGGCTTCATCCTTGCTGATTTTCGGGGCATAGTTGCTTTGTTCGTCATCTTGCTTTTCAGCCACTGCCGTGCCCTCTTCCAATGCCAGCAGAGTTTTAAGTAATGCCGGAGGGCCGATCTTGGCGAGTTTGTCGTGAAGAGAGCCGGCGGTATCTTGCTCGGTAATTGGGCAGTGAGCTTTAAGCAGCATCTCTCCCGTATCCAACCCTTCATTCATTTGCATAATCGTGACACCGGTTTCTTTATCGCCCGCCTCAATTGCTCGTTGAATGGGGGCGGCTCCGCGCCATCGCGGTAAAAGAGACCCGTGCACATTGATACAGCCCAGTTTTGGCGTTTCGAGGATGGTTTTTGGTAATAACAGCCCATAGGCCACGACCACCATAATGTCGGCATTCAGGTCCAGGAGTATTTTTTGTTGCGCCACATCTTTTAGGCTACGGGGTTGAAGAACGGGCAACCCATGGGTTTGTGCCAGAGATTTAACGGGGCTGGCGGTCAGTTTTTTGCCGCGGCCAGCCGGGCGATCCGGTTGAGTGTAAACGGCTACTATCTCATGGTGGCCATTAGATAACAGGGCTTGCAGATGAAGGGCTGCGAATTCGGGAGTGCCGGCAAAGACAATGCGCAATGTGGTATTCCTTATAAACAGGTTAGTTTTGGCGGCGGTGAAGTTTTTCCAGTTTTTTCTTGATGCGCTCTCGTTTAAAGGCAGACAGGTAGTCTACAAACAGTTTCCCGTTGAGGTGATCAAGTTCATGTTGGATGCAGACAGCCATTAAATTTTCTGGCTCGATTTCAAATGGAGCACCGTATTTGTCCAGTGCTTTTAGGCGAATGTGTGCAGGGCGCTCAACCGTTTCATAAAAACCAGGTACCGATAAACAGCCTTCTTGGTTGGGACAAGTGTCACCATCGAGAACTTCAACTTCAGGGTTGATCAATACCATAGGATCGTTACCCTCTTCGGATAAATCCATAACCACAACGCGCAGGTGTACATCTACCTGGGTGGCGGCGAGACCAATGCCGGGCGCTTGATACATTGTTTCCAGCATGTCGTCCACCAGTTTGCGAATGCTGTCATCCACCTGAAGAACAGGTTTTGCTATGGTGCGAAGGCGGGAGTCTGGAAATTCAAGTATATTTAGTATTGCCATTTGTTTGTGACGAGTTTCTAGCAATGTGGCGCAGACCACTGCTAACATAGGGTTAATGGAGAGGTTTTAGGTGCTAATACCTAGGGAATACCTCGGGGTTGGAAGTATACACAGAATCGGGATACAGCACACAGGACGCGAAAAATGAAAAAAGCCTTGTTGGGAATAGTAGCTGCTTGCACCTTTACAATGTTAGCGATAGCAGCAGAACCCCCGTTTAATGAAGATGTTCCGGATAAATATACGGTTAAAAAAGGAGATACCCTTTGGGACATTTCTGAATTTTTTCTAAGAGACCCCTGGCTTTGGCCCGAAATCTGGTATGTAAATCCGCAAATCAGAAACCCTCATTTGATTTATCCTGGCGATATTATTTCGTTGGTTTATATCGATGGACGCCCAAGGTTGACGTTGCAACGTGGCCGAGATATTAAACTTTCACCGGAAGTTAAAGTCTTGCCACATGCGGATGCAATACCGGCACTCCCGCTGGATATTATCAACAACTTCCTGTCACGAAATCGTTTGGTGACTCAGGAAGAAATTGATGGTGCGCCCTATGTGGTAGCCGGTTATGAAAAGCGTTTGCTTTCAGGCTCTGGAGACAATTTTTATGCTCGAGGGCAATTTGACGAAACCCCGGCATACGGTTTGTATCGCATTGGTAAGCCTTACGTAGATCCTGAAACAGATGAGTTATTGGGGATTCGGGCACAGGATGTGGGTTCTGCAAAACTCAAGACGGTTGAGGGTGATATCGGCACATTGTTGGCGTCCCGAACTATTGAAGAAGTCAGAGTTGGTGAGCGCTTATTTCCACATGAAGAGCGCCGGCTTGAGTCGACGTTCTATCCCAGTGCGCCTGAAAGTGAAGTTGAGGGTGTGATTATGGCGGTTGAAGGTGGCGTCTCTCAGGTCGGGCATCTGGATGTGGTCGCGATTAACCGCGGTGAGCGAGAAGGCCTTGCAGAGGGCAATGTGTTGGCAATTTTCAAGCGAGGCGAAACTATTACAGACAAAGTTGCCAAGGAGAAAATTACCTTACCTCACGAGCGGGCTGGTTTGCTGATGATCTTCCGAACCTTTGAAAAAATGAGTTATGGTCTGGTGCTAAACGCTGAGCGACCACTTGCAGTGAACGACATCTTAAAAAACCCTTGATGTTATCGAGGTGAAAAACGCCGACCATGGTCGGCGTTTTTTAAATTATGTGAAGGAACACAGGGAGTAATACGGTGGACAAGGAGTCCCGGGCAGCATTGATGCTGCGTTTCCATAAAGGTATTTCAACAGCAGATATAGGAAGGCTCTATCAAGCTTTTGGCTCACTCGCTGAGGTGTTTTCAGTAGAAGTGGGGCCGTGGCCGGAGTCGCTGTCAGAAAAAGCCCATATAAGCCTTGGTTGTTTGCATCGGCAGAAAGCAACTCTTGAGGCGCAAGCTGAAAGCATTTTGTGCTGGTGCCGGGATAACAAAGTCCACTGCCTGAGCATTGCTGACCCTCTGTTCCCTCCGCAGCTAAAAGAAATTGATACACCACCGGTACTGTTATTCATTCGGGGTAATGTCGAACTGCTGTCTTTTCCTCAGGTGGCGATTGTTGGCAGTCGTAATGCAACGGCTTCTGGTTGCAGCACGGCTTCAGAGTTTGCTCATACCCTGGCAAGCAGCGGTTTTGTTATTACCAGTGGTATGGCATTGGGGATTGATGGTGCTGCTCACGCCGGTGCGTTAAAAACAGGGAAAACCATAGCAGTAGTGGGCACTGGGCTGGATGTGATTTATCCGCGGCAGCACCGCGAGCTGTATCAGCAAATACTTGATAATGGCGGCGCTATTGTCAGTGAGTTTCTTCCCGGTACACCGCCGTTACCAGCCAATTTCCCTCGTCGTAATCGTTTGATCAGTGGGCTTAGTCTAGGCACGATGGTGGTCGAGGCCGCTATCAGGAGCGGGTCACTGATAACGGCCAGATGTGCGATGGCGCAGGGTCGAGAGGTCTTTGCTGTCCCCGGTTCTATTCACAATGCGCTTAGCAAGGGTGCGCACCTGTTATTGAAGCAGGGGGCGACCTTGGTCGAGTCGGCTCAGGATATTGTTGATCAATTGGGTGGAATGCTTGCTTATATAGAGGAACAATCCGGTTGCTCTGGCGCGGTTGTCAAGGAAGAAAATGGATTGCTCCTTGATGCCATGGGTTTTGATCCCGTGGATATAGATACCTTGGTTGAACGAACAGAATTGTCGATCTCTTCGCTTAACCGCCAGCTAATGTCGTTGGAGCTTGAAGGCTTGGTTGCATCTAGTAATGGGCGATATCACCGATTGTCATAACGGGCAGTTAAACACTTATTTGCTATACATGGACTATTCGGGTAGCCTGCCGTGTTTTTCTGGGGGAGTACAAATGAGCAAACCCTTTATTGCGATCCTAATGGGTTCTGATTCTGATCTTCCGGTGATGGAGTCGTGCTTTGAGATTTTAAGGAAATTTGATGTTTCCTTTGAGGTTAAAATTTCCTCTGCACATCGTACGCCGGAAGCTACACACAGTTTTGTTAAAGATGCGGATGTCCGTGGTTGTGCGGCATTTATCTGCGCTGCAGGTATGGCGGCGCATTTAGCGGGTGCAGTCTCAGCCAATACGTTAAGGCCAGTTATTGGCGTGCCAATCAATGCCTCAATGGATGGTTTGGACGCCCTGCTTTCTACCGTGCAAATGCCCGGCGGTATTCCTGTGGCGACCGTAGCTATTGGTAAAGCTGGTGCCAAGAATGCCGCTTATCTTGCAGCCCAGATTATAGCGGTCTCGGATACTGAGCTGCATCAAAAGCTGGTTGATGAGCGGGCAGCCAATGCACAGGCTATCATTGAAAAAGACGCAGCTTTACAAGAGAAGCTGAATAACGGTTGATAAAGGGACCGTTATGATTCCCGGTAACCAGAGCCTGCTTTCTAGGCTACAAGCCACTGCGGTTCTTAACCGGAGTGGCGTTGTGGCATATCCCACGGAGGCGGTTTGGGGGCTGGGCTGTGATCCTTTTTCAGAACCAGCCGTGGAGCGAATTCTGGCTATGAAGCGTCGTCGGCGTGGAATGGGCTTAATTTTAATTGCGGCTGATATTCAGCAGTTCCACCCTTTTCTATCGGGGCTGTCGTTGAAACAGCTGGCGGTATTAAAAGAAACCTGGCCGGGTCCTCAAACATGGTTGATTCCCAGCAATGGTGTGGCGCCCCCGTGGATTACCGGTGGGCGTGATACCTTGGCACTTAGAGTAACAGATCACCCAGTTGCGGCATCTCTTTGCCGAGCATTTGGTGGACCACTGGTGTCAACATCAGCAAACCCCCATGGTTTCCCGCCAGCCAAAACCCCATTGAAAGTAAACTTATACTTTCGTGCCCAGCTCGATTATTTGGTGCCGGGTTCATTGGGCCGGCATGATAAGCCAACCCCTATTAAGCACTTAATAACCGGTCAGGTTTTACGTTAAAGCTAGTTCGCCAGGCGGGTTCCCTTGGCTTTTCTTCAATAACCTTTTGTTAGGGGTTAAGAGCATGACAGACAAAACAGCGGTTAAGGCCTATCTTCTGGATTTACAGGATCGAATTTGTAATGCCCTGCAGGCTGAAGATGGACAGGCTTCGTTTAAGGAGGATAGTTGGACTCGCGAAGAAGGGGGTGGTGGTCGCAGCAGAGTCATCACAGAGGGTGGCATATTTGAGAAAGGGGGTGTTAATTTCTCCCATGTTCATGGCACTCAGTTACCACCGTCTGCTACCGCGGCGAGGCCAGAATTAGCTGGACGTTCTTTTGAAGCCATGGGGGTGTCGTTGGTGATGCATCCTGAAAACCCGTATATCCCCACCTCCCATGCCAACGTACGATTTTTTATTGCAGAAAAACCGGGTGAAGAACCTGTGTGGTGGTTCGGCGGTGGTTATGATTTGACGCCCTACTACGGGAATATTGAAGACTGCCAGCATTGGCACCAAACAGCCAAGTTGGCCTGCGACCCCTTCGGTGAAGAAGTGTACCCTAGGTTGAAGCAATGGTGTGATGAGTACTTCTTTCTGAAGCATCGGAATGAGCCGCGGGGTGTGGGCGGCCTTTTTTTCGACGATTATAACCAACCGGGTTTTGAGCAGAGTTTCGGGCTTATGCGCTCCGTGGGTGATAGCTATGTAGAAGCGTATTTGCCGATAGTGGAACGTAGGAAAACGATGTCCTGGAGTGAACGGGAAAGACGGTTTCAGTTGTATCGCCGGGGCCGTTATGTGGAATTTAACCTGGTCTATGACCGGGGTACTTTGTTTGGATTACAGACCGGTGGTCGCACGGAGTCTATCTTGATGTCGCTGCCACCACTGGTTCGGTGGGAGTATGATTGGCAGCCAGAGGAAGGCTCAGCGGAAGCAGACTTATATAATATTTATCTCCAGCCACGCACTTGGGTGTAGCAGGGATTTTAATAAGCTTGAAATTCTAACATTGGCCTAATCGCCAAGTGGTGAGAGCCACGATAAATAATGGTATGTCTCTATGTCCAGTAATTATGCCGTTTTTGGCAACCCCATAGAACACAGTAAATCCCCGGCTATTCACGCCGCATTTGCTGCAGCAACCGGTGAAGATATCTGTTACCAAAAACAACAGGTTGATGTGCATGATTTTAGTGTGGCGGCAGATGCTTTTTTTGCCGCGGGCGGTAAGGGGTTAAATATCACCGTGCCTTTTAAGCAAGACGCCTATGGGTACGCTGCCCGTCTGACTGCTAGGGCGCGCCATGCTGGCGCAGTAAATACCTTGATTTTGCAAGACGATGGGACGGTGCTGGGTGATACTACGGACGGTGTCGGCATGGTTCGCGACATGGTGGATAATCTCGGCTGGCAAATCAAAGGCAAGAAAGTTTTAGTGCTGGGAGCTGGCGGGGCTGTTCGTGGTGTGCTGGAGCCGCTTCTCGAACTATTACCCCAGCATGTAGTGATAGCCAACCGTACGATTGATAAGGCGTTGAGCCTATCCAAGGGCTTTTCCGAAATGGGTTATTTACTGGGTTGTGGTTTTGACATGTTGCCCGGACAGCAGTTTGATCTGGTGATTAATGGCACGAGTGCTAGCTTGTCTGGCGAGCTCCCGCCGCTCCCCAATGACCTGCTGACTGAAAGTGCAAATTGCTATGACATGATGTATGGATCAAAGCCCACCGTATTTATGACGTGGGCTCTGCAGCATGGTGCTAGGGAGGTGTCCGATGGTTTGGGTATGCTGGTCGAGCAGGCTGCGGAATCATTTTTCCTGTGGAGAGGCGTGAGGCCCGAAACCAAATCGGTGATAGCTGATCTTAGAAAAGGCATGTAATTTTTTACGGGTAAAAGATACGGGTGATGGAAATGAAGGCATTGTTTGGAAAACTGCTAGTGATAGCTTCGTTATCGTTGGCATGCTTGCCAGTATTTGCTTCGGAAGTTGTGTGGATCGACGTCCGATCTGAGGCTGAATATGAAAAAGGTCATTTATCCCAAGCGATCAATATTCCTCATACAGAAATTGCTGAACGCATAAATGCGGTGAGTCTAGAAAAAGATGCGGAGATAAAATTGTACTGTGGCAGTGGCCGGCGAGCCGGTATTGCCCAGGAGACTCTTGAGGGTATGGGGTATACCCATGTTAGCAATGAAGGTGGGTATAAAGATTTGGTTGTCGATAAATAGAAATGGTAGCGGTGTGCCACTACCATTCAGGTTCTGGCTGTGTTCCGGCTACTCTACCTCATTGCGCCAGTCATCCCGGCTTTCCGCAAGATACTGATCTTTAAGTTTCACATAATTTGCGGGTGAATAGGTAAAAAATGCCTTCTCGACATCCGTTGCCGGGCGCAATAATCGACAGGGGTTGCCAACATAGAGATTGCCGCTTTCCAGCGTCTTTCCAGGTGGCACTACCGTTCCAGCACCGATAATAACCTCATCTTCTACAACTGCCCCGTCGTTAACAATGGCACCATTCCCCACCAAGATGCGACTACCCAATGTGCAGCCATGCAAAATAGCGCCATGGCCAATAATGACATCATTGCCAATAGTTAGCGGCCAGCCACCGGGGTTGAATTCACTGGAATGAGTAATGTGCAGCACCGCGTTGTCTTGTACATTGGAACGGTTGCCAATAGTAATGCGGTGCATATCGCCACGAATCACCGCCCCTGGCCATACCGAAACATCGTCGCCTAATATTGTGTCGCCAATAACTGTTGCCGCCGGATCCACATAGACTCTGGCGCCAAGCGTTGGTGTGATGCCTCGATGGGATCGAATGTTGTCAGGCATGATACTTTTCCATGATCAATGATAGTTAACGTTATAATAGCGATACCTTCAAAAGCCTCAAGTAATTTCAATAAGGCCGTTTATGTTTAAAGCCAAAAAGCGTTTCATTGCCGGAGCCGTTTGCCCTCGGTGCAGTGAGATGGACAAATTAACGATTTTTAAAGAGGGCGAAAAGGAATTTCGCGAATGCGTGGGCTGTGGGTTTAGGGAGCAGATGTTGCTGCAGAGTACGCCGAATGAGTTGGATACCCGGGTTAATAAGACTAAAGAAGAAAAAGAAGCCGAAACCCAGCCCGTGAGGCTGGTGGATCCTAATGAAAAGAGGTGAGAGCCGATAATCTCAGTGAATCATAACCCTTATAGACTGCCCGTTCAGCAGCAGGTTGACAGAAAGGTTATCCACCAAGCAGGGCCAGCGTTGTAGGTCACTGGCCCAGCGTTTACTTCGATCTTCTTTGCAGGCATCCGGTACAAATACCAGGTCGTGGTTTTGCAGATTATCGATAATTAGGTGAACAGCTTGATCTAATCGATTTGCAAAGGGCTCGCCAATCAAGTGGTGGATAATCAGATTGGATCGCGTCATATCCATTGGCACCAGCGGCGTGTTGTAATGGGACATAAACCGGTCGTTCACCTCTTCTATCAGCCGATGAGCCAGATAAGACTCATCCATTAGTGCATTTAGTCCATCGTGACCATCAATTAGGCTGGGGGGCTGCATAAAAAACTCACTGGCAATGGCGATGACGGGCTCTGTGTAATCCGAGATATTGCATTCGTTGGAGATAGCGTCAACGGCATCAATAAATTCTGGTACCTGGTCAATGTAATGAATAATAAAGTTGAGCAGTGCAGGAACAATATTCTGCGGCGGAAGTTGTACTGCATGGTGTAGGCTGCCGGCCCTGGCTTTTAGGAGAAGGGCTAGCTGCCCTGTAGTTTTTTCGTGAGCCTTTGCCGCGGCGATCGCTTGGCGTATGTTGACTGTGTCCATATACCAAAACTAGTAGACGGACGCTAAAAGGCAAAGAACATCTTGGTATAAGAAATGACTTGTTACGCTCATTAAGCCTTATTTTTTAACCACGAGGTACGGCGACTGTAAAAAGCAAACATTCCTAGCATCAGAGTGCTGCGTCCGCAGAGAAAGATCAGATAAGACATCCATAATCCATGGTTGCCCAGAGGTTTCGATAGATACCAAATTGGTAAAAACAACCCAAAGGTGGCCAGTATCATCGTGTCTTGCATTGCTCGAGTTTTTCCGGAGCCAATAAAAATACCATCAGCCATAAAGCATATAACTCCGGCTAGCGGTAGGGATATGAGCCATGGCCAATACTCGCGAGCAGTGGAAGATACATCTGGCAAATCAGTAAAAATGGCAATAATACTCGCTGGAAACAACAGGTAGGCAATGGTGGCGATGCATGAAATACCCAGCCCCCATAACGTGACCTCTGCGCAAACTTGGTAGAAGTGATCGAGATTGTTAGTCCCGATGGCATGCCCTGCGAGCGATTCTGCTGCATGGGCAAAGCCATCTTGGGTATAGGCTACCAGTAAGAGTAATTGCATTAATATGGCATTGGCGGCTAGAAAATTATCACCTTGTCGAGCCCCCTGTGCAGTAAAAAACACCATGGTAAAGACTAGGCAAGCCGTGCGTACAAACAGGTGTTGGTTTACCTGTAGAAATTCTCGATAGCGATGCCACTGACATAAGTGTCGCCAATTTATGGCTCCCGGCATTTCTGACAAGGACGTTGCAATCAATCCCATTGCCAGCGCAAAGCCGAGTAGTTCGGCGTAAAAAGAGGCCCAGGCGGCACCCGCGCTATTCATTTTAAGGCCAACAATAAACACAAAATCCAGACTGATATTAACAACATTGGTAAACAGCATTAGCAGTAGCGTGGCTTTTGCGCGTTGCAACCCTAGCAGCCAGCCCATGGCGCAGAGTGTGCCAAATGTGGCTGGTGCAGCAAGAATGCGAATTTGGCAGTATTCAGCGGCCAGTAACTTCACTTCAGTGGAAGGCTTAATTAAATTCAGAATGACGGTCAGTAGTGGTTGTTGAAACAATACCAGGGCAGACCCCAGTAGCATGGCAAGTACCAGTGATTGAGCGAGTAGTTCGCGGCACCGATTGTGGTCGCCAGCACCCCGGGCGCGAGCCGTTAGCCCGGTGTTGCCCATTCGGAGAAACGAAAATAGCCAAAAAAGCATCGTTAAAACGCTGCTGCCGGCCGCGACAGCACCTAGGTAATGCGCCAGTTCTAAATGTCCCAGAATAGCGGTATCAACAAGACCTAGTAGAGGGATGCTCACGCTGGCAATCGTCATGGGTAGCGCAATCGCTAAAACTTTTTGGTGGTTTATTTGATTCATGACATGAATGCGTTCTATAGGCTTTGTTCCGAGAGAAAGGTTGATTTGTGGTGTAGAGGGGCGCGACGAAAGTCTGATATACTTAGCTAGTGTCCCCTGCAAGGAGTGCCTGTGTCTAGGCAATTTTTCAGGGGATTAAAACTATAAACAATAACTTATTTGGAGATAGGGCGATGTCAAGAAGAGCAAATATGCTTTTCGCGCTTGTGCTTGCCCCTGTTATGTCACTGGTCTTTTCCGGCTCAGTGTTAGCAGAAGAAGCTCAGCGTTGGGCACTAAATATGCCTAAGGGGGTAACCCCGGTCAGCAACGCAATCTACGATATTCACATGGTCATTTTCTGGATCTGTGTGGCTATCGGTATCGGTGTATTTGCGATCATGTTTTACAGCATGTATGCACACCGTAAATCACGCGGCGCTGTTGCGGCAAACTTTCATGAGAACACCACGGCAGAAGTGGTATGGACAGTAATTCCTGCACTGATTCTGGTTGTGATGGCGATCCCAGCAACTAGTACGCTATTGGATGTTTACGATACATCTGAAGCGGAGATCGATGTAAAAGTTACTGGCTATCAGTGGAAGTGGCAATATGAATATCTTGGTGAAGACGTCGCTTATATGAGCGAACTGACTACACCAGAATCTGAAATTTATAACACCGCACCTAAAAGCCAATACTATCTCCAGGAAGTTTCTGAGCCGCTAGTTCTTCCAGTCAAGACAAAAGTTCGCTTTCTTATCACAGCTAAAGATGTCATCCACTCTTGGTGGGTGCCAGATTTTGGTGTCAAAAAAGATGCTATTCCAGGTTTTGTTAATGAGACCTGGACCTATGTTGAGGAGCCTGGCATCTACCGTGGAGAGTGTGCTGAGTTGTGTGGTAAGGCTCACGCCTTTATGCCGATTGTGGTGAATGTCCTTGAGAAGGAAGAGTACAACAGCTGGTTAGCAGAGAAAAAAGCTCAAGTAGCCGCAGTTCGTGAACTGGCCAAGAAAACCTTTACCAAGGAAGAGCTGATGGTTCAAGGTGAAGCAGCCTATAACCGCTCGTGTGCTTCTTGTCACATGGGGAATGGCGAAGGTATTGCTGGCGTATTCCCAGGCTTGAAAGGCAGTGCAATTGCTACTGGCGACATTAACGGGCACCTAGATGTCGTTGTTAATGGTAAAGCTGGTACTGCAATGCAGGCATTTGGTGGCCAACTATCAGAAGTCGATTTGGCCGCCATCATTACTTATGAGCGTAACGCTTGGGGTAATGATACCGGCGATGTGGTTCAGCCCATCGATGTTCTTAAATTCAAGCAAGGTCAATAAGGGAGGATTAAGTCATGGCACACGGTCCCGCTAAAGGTATTGGCCGCTGGCTGTTTACCACTAACCACAAGGACATCGGTACGCTTTACCTCTGGTTTAGCTTTGCGATGTTCCTCTTGGGTGGATTTTTTGCAATGGTTATCCGTGCTGAGTTATTCGAGCCCGGTATGCAAATTGTCAGACCTGAATTTTTTAACCAAATGACGACAATGCATGGCTTGGTGATGGTGTTTGGTGCCATCATGCCGGCGTTTGTTGGTTTGGCTAACTGGATGATTCCGATGATGATCGGTGCTCCAGATATGGCCTTGCCTAGAATGAATAACCTCAGCTTCTGGATTTTGCCTTTTGCTTTTGCATTGTTGGCATCTACGCTGTTTATGGAAGGTGGCGCACCTAACTTCGGTTGGACATTCTACGCACCGCTTTCTACGACGTATGCTCCAGACACTGTGAACTACTTTATCTTTGGTGTTCACATCATGGGTGCTTCTTCAATCATGGGCTCTATCAATATTATTGCCACTGTATTGAATATGCGTGCACCTGGCATGACGCTGATGAAAATGCCGATGTTTGTCTGGACCTGGTTAATTACAGCCTTCTTATTAATTGCGGTCATGCCAGTATTGGCAGGTGCCGTTACTATGATGCTGATGGATATTAACTTCGGTACCAGCTTCTTCGATGCAGCCGGTGGTGGTGATCCCGTATTGTTCCAGCATGTATTCTGGTTCTTTGGTCACCCAGAGGTTTACATCATTATCCTGCCTGCGTTTGGTGTGATTTCTCACATCATCCCAACCTTTAGCCGTAAGCCACTGTTTGGTTACAGCTCAATGGTATACGCAACAGCGTCTATTGCTTTCTTGTCGTTCATTGTTTGGGCTCACCATATGTTTATGGTCGGTATGCCAATCGGTGGAGAGCTGTACTTCATGTACGCCACGATGTTGATTGCAATTCCGACAGCGGCGAAAGTGTTTAACTGGGTCTCCACAATGTTCCGTGGTTCCCTGACCTTTGAAACACCAATGTTGTTTGCCATTGCTTTCGTTATCCTGTTCACCATTGGTGGCTTTACTGGTGTGATGGTGGCAATTGCACCTTCTGATGTTCAGTACCACGACAGCTACTTTGTGGTCGCCCACTTTCACTACGTTATGGTTGCTGGCGCGGTATTCTCCGGCACCGCAGCGGTCTATTACTGGCTGCCCAAGTGGTGTGGCAGAATGTATGACGAAACCATGGCTAAACTGCAATTCTGGATTTCGTTCATCGGTTTCAACATCACGTTCTTCCCTCAGCACTTCCTGGGTCTGGCAGGTATGCCACGTCGTTACGCTGATTACGCGTTACAGTTCTCTGATTGGAACATGGTCTCCAGTATTGGTGCGTTCATATATGGCTCCTCACAACTGTTGTTCATGTTCATCGTAATTAGAGCGATCAGATCTGGAAAACAGCTGAGTGAACCTAAAACCTGGGAAGGAGCGGAAGGCCTTGAGTGGACTGTTGCCACCCCTGCGCCATATCACACTTTTACTACTCCTCCGGAAGTGAAGTAACAGGTAGAAGGATTAGAACATGTCGACCAAACCGGTTAAAAAGACCCTGGTCAAGCTGCTCATAAGCGCGGTCGGCATGTTCTTGTTTGCGTTATTTGTCATGCCACCTCTGTACGATGTGTTTTGTGAGATCACAGGTGTTGGCGGCAAGACTGGTGATGCTTACCAGGTCTCAGATGCTGGTGTGGATAATTCCCGCACGGTGAAGGTTCAATTTGTTGCCACCAACAATGGAGCCATGCCTTGGGAATTCACCCCAAAAGTATATGAGGTCACGGTGCATCCAGGGGAGCCAACGGAGGCGGTGTTTTACGCTAAAAACCGTACAAGCCGAGATATGGTGGCTCAGGCAATCCCCAATGTGACGCCTTTTAATGCGGCGGAGTATTTCCACAAAACGGAA
>DFBC01000087.1 GCA_002367235.1 Cellvibrionales bacterium UBA3090 | reverse complement strand
TACTACCTCAAACAACGTGCTGCTGAATGTTTGCTTGAATTGCCGGATTGGAAAGAGCGAGCCAAGCGTGGCGAATACTCAGACCACGAAATCAGCGTGATGCTCAAGTACGACGTAAGCCCCTCGGCGCCATTCTCAGCCGGTCTAGCCGCGCCACCTGTCAATGCCGGGTTAATCGAGCGAGCGACCAGTATCGAGCTATCAGAAAGGCACAGGCGGTTTATTGAGCCAGCCTACGACCCAAACACGCAGAGTGAGGTAGATATTCATCCTGCGGTAGTGGCCTTCCTGGAGAAAATCAAATGAGTGATTACAATGACTGGCATAAAGACTCTGTTGGTGTTTGCTTAAATACCTCACACGCAGCCCACAAACCACTACAACGGCAAGAAAAATGTAGTGCAAGTAAAGCGAGTAGAGCGAGCATGATGGCAGCCCTGCGCGATTCCGTGGGTTTAGAGCCAGCCGAACCAAAACGCATAGACACAACAGTGGTAGAGTCAGAGCTAGAGGCTATGCCGGTAATTGAGAGGGGTAGTGATGATTGAATGTACAAGATGTGATGGGACTGGGTTTTTAAATACTCATCAAATGCCAGATGATGAAGTTAAAGGCGGGGTTGATGCGATACTTGATTGGATTGGTAAAAATAGCGATCACGATGTTCAAGTATGTGACTGCTGTGGTGATGGTGAAACTTTCTACGGAGTACATGGCGAGCATTATAACTTTGAAGACCCGCGCGGCAGTGGCGGCCCTTATGAGTATAACGGCGGGCTGTGCGAGTGCCATTAATATTAGCTGCTAAGGTAATTAAGAGGGGTGGAGAATGACACAATCAAAAGAAAGCCAAGCCCGTAAATATATGACAGGCATTGAGCGCAACTACCCAGGGTTTGCTAGCACGTTCGGCTATTGTCCGACTAATAATTGCAGCGGATCAGGTCGAGGTAGTGGGCTTTGCGCAAACTGCTACGAAGAAAAGCTGGCAAGTTCTATTGGAGGATTTGGCGACGTTCTTGCAAAGGAGTTTCACAAAGCGATAAAGAAAAAAGCTCTTTGTGAGGCGGCGATAATGGATAGAATTCATGAAATAGAGAGTGGTGAATAATGAGTGTTTTAGATGATTTAAAAGGAAGAGAAAAAGCAGCCTTAGATTTACTTGGCGGCGTCAGGAAGGAAATACGAGAATACTGGCTAAATAAGCATAAGGAAGATTTTGGAGTTTCGCCCGGTGTTATTGTGGAGTTAAAGGATGGAAAGATGGCGATGATTGATTCTGTTGATGCGCGTGAGGCTTATAACCGTAGACCGTGGGTGAAAGGGTATGTGCAAAAAAAGGACGGGAATTACGGAAAGGCTTTGCGCAACTTATATTCAGACTGGAAAGTTATTGTGGAGTAATTATGGGTAGGCCTATGGAAACCACATACAATGAAGTAAAGCACTGCGCGGTGTTTCTATCGTGCATTTCTAGGCCGTGGGTTTTGATTTATTTGATTAGGGGGTTGGTGTGAAAATAACCATGCTCAAATTCCACGGTGGCCAGCTATCCCCGGCTAATGAGGAGGCGGCCACGGCATTGGAGCGGTTTAAGAATTATGAGCAGTACGAGATAGAGATTAAACTCACTCGTAACCCTCAGTTTCACGCGAAGGTGTTTAAGTTCTTTCAATTCTGCTTTGAACACTGGAAGTCAAGCTGCGAGTTTATGAATGAGGCTGGGCAGTTCGATGTATTCCGTAAGAATCTCACGGTGCTGGCCGGGTATTACGACACTTATTACACGATCAAAGGCGATGCCAGGATAGAGGCCAAGTCACTAGCCTTTTCAAGCATGGCTCAAGAGGAGTTTGAGGGCTGCTACCAGGCATTGATAGCGGCGGCAATGCGCACGATCTTTAAGGGTTGCGGCGTTGATGTTGAGAATAAATTAATAGGGTTTTTCTAAATTCCTAAGCGAAAATGTACCGGCTGCAAAGACCGCTTCGACGCTGAGACAATGCAAAAGCACCCGGCCGGATGGTTTCACACGTTCGACTGCGCCATAGAGTACGCTAACAGGCGGTCACAACGTAAGGCCCATGCTGCGGACAATAAGGCGAAGAAGGAAAAGCGAGCGCAGCACAAGGCGGATAGGGAGCGGATTAAAAAGCGGACGGGTAAAAATGGGCATTACGACAACCTAAAAACAGACCTCCACAAATACATCAAGCACGTTTTACGCAAAGGCGAGCCGTGTTATACCTGCGATAAACCTCAATCACCAAGCGACTCGGGCGGGGCGTTCCATGTTGGCCATTTTATACCGGCAAAAACGGTAGACCCGCGCCGGTTTATGATCGACTGGTTAAGGATTCAATGCTACTCATGCAATGTTGCCAATAGTGGTATGCGAGCAGAGTACAGGGAGAGGCTAATCAATGAGGTTGGGCTTGATGCCGTTCTATGGTTCGAGGCAGAGGTAAACCACCCAAGCCTGAAAGAGCAGTACCCAGACGTGCAAGACATTAAAAACGAAGCGGCAAAATATAGGGCGCTAATCAGGAGCGCAATATAAATCAATGCTTGCCTGTGTACTCATGTGTGGCATAATAAATAAAACCAACTGGCAGGACGATGAAGACGAACGCAGATTACCAAAAGGATAGATACGACCGCGAGGCCACTATGGGTCGAACACCTATGCGCCGGTTCGTGACGCCAGAAGAGAGGGTGCATCTTGACGAATGCTTGACCAAGTACCGCAAAAAGCAGGAAAGGCTAGCTAAAATTAAAAAGGGCAGTAAATGACTGACATTACCGGAACATGGGCCACTATAACCGACTGCCCGAAGTACGAAATACTCTACGATTGCTCGAAGGGTTACTTTTGCCGCAGCAAAAAAACAGCAATGGGGTATCGCAACGGTGTTAAGTCGCGTGGCTTTACAGGAGGTCGGATATTGCGCCCCGGCCCTGATGGGATGGTGACGCTAAAGAATCACCCTAATATGGGGGCAGAGAGATACCCTCTTGTGGAGCTGCACGACCACACATTCAAAGGCAAGCGCCTTATCAAGCCAGCAGAGCGCAAAGAGATCAGAATGCGCCAGGCTGCTGAGAGAAAGGCGGCAATGGCGTTAAATAAAATCACATAGATATATAAAACGGAGAATAAATATGAGACCTAAAAAGAAAATAAACAATCTTGTATTTTACCCAGTACCAGAGTTTCAAGATGTTGATGTAGCGTTTGGAGCAGGTCAGGGCGCATATTTTAAAAGAAGTAATTTGCCAGAGGTTCCGGGAAAATTCGATGACATGGCTAGCCGGCTATTTTTTAACGGAGGCGCTTTACCAGCGTTTGCGGAAGGCGTAGATGTTACAAAAGCTGAGCGAGCAATAAGAGCGTGGTTGTCGAGTTTCGCGCCAGCTCATGAGGAGAAGATAACAACGGTAGCGTATGCATTATGGCTGTGGACAGACAAAAAAGCGATGAAGCAGGGACATGACAAGTGAGTGAGATAATGAAAATCAGGCTGTTGTCTGATACCGCGACAGTGCCAAGCAGGGCCACAAAGGGTAGCGCTGGTTACGACCTAAGTTGTGACATGGGTTTTATCCTACAGCCGAATGAACGGCGGCTGATCGGCACTGGCTTGGCTATAACGCTGCCTGTTGGATCATGGGGCGAAGTAAGGTCACGATCAGGGTTGGCTTCAAAGTACGGCATCGACGTACAGGCCGGGACGATAGACCAGGATTACATCGGCGAACTGATGGTGCTACTGGTCAACAACGGCAACAGACCGCTTCGATGCGAGGCTGGCGACAGGATTGCACAGCTAGTTGTTCAAAAGTGCATGAAACCAAACATCATGGTGGTTCCTTCGCTGGACAAGACAGGCCGTGGCGATGGTGGTTTTGGCAGCACTGGAAGATAACGATTTAGTTAAATTGGCCGAAACTTTAACCGCTCAATTTGAGCGATTTGTTATGCGCATTACGGAGTGATGTATGATTAATGAGATGCTAAAGGTTGAGAGAGGAGATAACGTATTCCCAAGAAGGAATGTGGCGGCATTTGCAGAGGTTGATATAGCCGAGGTTGGACGAGCACCAATCCAGCGCGCTAGCTTCGGCGTAGATAGTGAGTACACATTGTTCCTGAAAGTTGGCGTTGATTTTGTATCAAACGATGTTGAGTTGCAGCGCAAAACCGATAATGCAAGGAAGCAACTAATGCACGCGATATTTAAAGATGTAATCTCAGAGCTGCACGAAATAGGAAACTTGGTACAAGATAGTGAGTCATCAAGCAAGATATATTCACTGGTCGAAAAACTGCAATCCGCCTAACAAATCATGGGGAGATACCAAATGTCTAAAATCGGAATCCGAGTTAAATTAAATGTTTCAAAGATAGAAAAACAAAGGTTGTTTAAAGGCTCTAAGGGTTTGTATTTGGATTGCACAGCGTTTATTGATTTAGATCAGCAAGACCAGTATGGCAATAATGGGTTTTGTTCACAGGACGTTTCTAAAGAAGAGCGCGAGCAAGGCGTTAAAGGCCCGATACTAGGTAACGTGCAAGTGTTTTACCGAGGCGATCAACAAGCAGCACCACAGCAAACCCCAGCACAGCAGAAACAGGGCGGCG
>DFBC01000137.1 GCA_002367235.1 Cellvibrionales bacterium UBA3090 | reverse complement strand
CTCCCTGGCTAGAGCAAGAGCTGTTTGTGGGTGGTCGCCAGTGATCATTGCTACCGTTATGTTGGCGTGGTGGCATTGTTTCATGGCTTGGTATGCTTCTGGGCGCAAAGGGTCGATCATCGCTGCCAGCCCCAAAAATGTTAGGTCTTGTAGTTGCTCCTCGTCAGCTTGACTGGAATTGGTTATTCGACGGCTAGCCAATGCAAGAACTCTGTAACCTTGTTGACCAAGTGCATCAACCTGTTGATAAATATTATCAATATCAAACTTTTCTCTAGTTGCACACGAATTACACATGGGTAACAGGCGCTCAGCACTGCCTTTCACATGTATTATTAACTCATTGTGAACCTTGTTAATGCTGGCGCTATAGGCGTTTTCTGATTCATAAGGAATCCGGCCTTGCTCAGGGTAAATAATATGTGCTCGTTGATGATCAAAGCCCTGCTTTGCGGCTAGGACTAAAAATGCCAGATCAACACCATCGCCATAGGGCTGCCAAGCTTCATTTTTTTGTGGCGCGCTCGGTTCGTAGGGAAGGCCTGATGCAAGCGTAAGATGAGCTTCGTTGGCTAACAGGCCGGTTCGTATGAGTGCTTTTAGGGATTCCCTGTCCTTCGTGCCGTCTATATTGTCCGAGCAAATATCCCCGTGGATATCCAGACCTTCTCCGCTGACGGAATAGCTGTGGCCGTTGGGGAGCAGCAGTTTTTTTACGGTAAGCTCGTTAACGGTGAGCGTGCCTGTTTTATCAGAAGCAATATAGGTGCAGGAACCGAGAGATTCTACGGCGATCAGTTTTCGTACGATGACATTAACTCGGGCCATGCGCCGCATGCCTATGGCAAGCGCTACGGTAATAGCCGCAGGAAGACCTTCGGGGATCGCTGAAACTGCCAATGCCACGCCCAGTAAAAATACTGTGGCTAACTCTTCGCCTCGCAATACAGTAATGATAAAAAGGATAGCGATTACAACCAGGACACTCCAGGAAACCCGCAATGTAAAGCGTTCGATACGCTGTAATAGTGGTGGTTTAATATGTTGTCGTTCACTGACTTCTGAAGCAATTTGTCCGACCTGAGAGAGTCGTCCTGTTGCAATGACTTTACCCTGACCTCGGCCGTGGGTCACGATGGTACCTGCAAATGCATTGCCGCGCCGCTCACTGAGAGGTGTGTCTTCGCGTATGTTGGTGCAGACTGATTTCATGGAGGCCAGAGATTCACCGGTTAGAATGGATTCATTAACCAGCAAGGATTGGCACTGTTGTAGTTGTAGGTCTGCTGGTACTTTGTCACCCGAGGCCAATTGCACTATATCGCCCGGGACTAGCTCAGTGGCATTAATTTTTTTTGGCACGCCATCGCGTATTACCGAGGCATATTGGGGAACCATTTTCTTTAGTGCTGAGGCGGCGCGCTGTGCAGAATATTCTTGTATTGTCCCGATGGTCGCGTTAATCAGTAGTACGGCAAAGATAAAAATACCATTAAGGTTTTGGCCTAACCCAAATGAGGCCAAAGCGGCGGCCAGCAACACGTAAATAAAAGGGCTGTTAAATTGGCGCACGAAGATACCAATAGGCCCATCCTTGCGTTGCTCCGGGAGCACATTGTAGCCATATTGTTCTAGGCGTTTGTCGACTTCTTCCGAGGAAAGTCCACTCACTCGCTATGCTCTCACTCAGTTTTTTCAGGAGGTTGTAAATAGTCCCAGCGATAGGTGGGGCCGTCCTTACACACATAGTGATGGGCTAAGTGGTGTTCACTTAGGTAGCAATGACCACAAAGGCCCACGGCACAATGCATGCGTCGCTCTATCGAGAGCCAGATTGATTGTGCCGGTAGTCCTCGTTGTAGAAAGTTTTTTGCAACAGCCTTCATCATGACTTCTGGGCCACATAGGAGAAGCATGTCAGGTGTCCAGTCCAGAGTGCGGAGTACTGAGTCCATAGCATCCAGCGGCGTCCCTTCCAGAACGTGGTTTTTACTCGAGGTCACCGTTTCCCCCGTGTCTTCAAGAACATCAAAGAGGGAGATTTCTCGTTGCCAGCGCAGGCGTTCCGGATTCAACATTTGTAATGCACGATTGCGTGCACCATAAACTAGAGCTAAATGTTTGTGGTGACGTTCGGCAATAAGCTGATCAATGAGACCGGTTAGAGGGGCGAGTCCGCAGCCACCTGCAACCATGATAATTTTCTTGTCGGAGAGTGAAGCGATTGGCCAGCCTTTGCCAAAGGGTCCTCGAATACCCAATATGGCACCAGATTGACATTGAAATAGAGCTGTAGTGACGTCGCCCATTTTGCGGATCAAGGCACGAAAAACACCTTGGTTGTTGGGCTTGGCTGTGAAGGTGAATGGCGCTTCACCGGCGCCGGGTACGCTAAGCATAAAAAATTGTCCGGGCTTGGGTGTATTGATAGATTGAGGAGTAATTAAGCGAAAGCGAAAATGGCGAGCATCTTCACCGTCATCAATAAAATCAACCAGCTCCATTGCGGTGGGCGTTAAGTTGTAAAAAGTTTGGTGATTAGTTATCGAGTTGTGCATCACTGCTAATCCTTTTCATCACTGAATGAACACCAATCACTCCCGGGCAGGTCACCTCACATCGACCACAACCCACACAGCCATAACGTCCAAATTCCTTAGCGAAATTGTCACCAAATTTATGGGTCCAGAAGCGTTTCACCCGCTCACCGGCTTTCTCGGTGGGATTGTGCTGACTGGCCTCTCGTTGAAAACTTTCGTAGAGGCAGGAGTCCCAGAATCGTTGGCGTCGGATGTCACCATTACTCTCTTGTTGCTCCCAGGTTCCGTAACAGGAGCAGGTCGGGCATAGGGAAGTGCAACCCGAGCAGCTTAAGCACTGAAGTCCCAGTTGCTGCCATAAGTCTTCGGGAACCTGGTTTTGGTTTATGGCAGTAATACCTTGCTTCAGGTGGCTGTCATCGCTGAATTGCTCGATGCAGGAGGCTATGCGGTCATCACGATCATTAAGCTCGGGTTGGTTCGCTGGATTCAATGAAAGGCCCTCTAGGGCGCCTAGTCCTTTTTGGTTGCAAGCCAGCAGTAGCCAGCTGGTCGTAGATAGCTGATGGAGAATTAGATCCGCCGTTTCATGTTTGACGCCAGGACCGGCATTAACACTGGGACAGAAACCGTGCTGGCAGGGGCTTAGGCAATCTATGCCGATCAATAACGCCTGTTGTCGTCGAGCCTGGTAGTAGGGGTCGTTGGCAAAGAACTGGTCTTGGTAGCTGATGGCTGTTAGGTCGCAACTTTGTACCCCAAACAGGGCAAAAGGTTCAGGGTTGGGAAGTGTTTCACGAAAGCATTCACCGTCGAAGGTAAAGAGGTTTTCATGTTCTGCAAATAGTTGTCCTTTCGGCGAGACCAATGGGGGGGTGTTTTGGCCAGGGGCAGCTTGGGGTGGCTCGATCCGGTAAGACTTTGCCAGGTGGTCTCTCAGTGTGTTTGGGTGGTTTAGATAGAAGCTCTGTATTTTCATTTAACCCCCTCCACGCTGAGGCCGCTGATTTCATCAATGGGTCGGGGGAAGCTCCCCGGTTCAAGAGGTTGAACGAATACGGCACACGCTTTTAATTCAGGCATTTTTGTGAGGGGATCTTGAGCCGTGTTGGTCAGCTGATTCGAGGGTGCTTCGTGGAAATGATAAGGCATGCAGACCAACCCCGGTGGAAGGTCATCTGTGAGCATAGCTCGGGTTTCAATATAGCCTCGTCGTGAACCAACTCCCACGGCGGATTGATGGGTCACGCCTAGCTCATTGGCGTCCGCTGGATTGATAAACAGAAGCCCCGTAGGTATTTCACGTTCGAGCAGTGGTGATTTTCTGGTCATAGAGCCGCAACCATAGTGAAAATGCAGTCGATTCGTCGTTAGTAACAGCGGGTATTTACTATCAATGTTTTCGTCGATGGGTATAGGGTGAACCGGAATTAGCCGAGCTTTTCCGATGGGGAAAGTGTCTTTGTGGAGAATGGCCGTTCCCTCAGGCGTTTCTGGGCTACAGGGCCACTGAAGCCCATGCAGCTGATCCATTTTGGCGTAATTCATGGCACTGTAGATTGGGGTCAGCTCGGTGATTTCGCGAAACACCGCTTCGCTGTCAGGCCAGTCTAGCTGATCGCTTTCAAGTTGTTGGGCGATCGCCGCCAGCCACTGCCAATCTGTTCGTGCTTCGCCTAATGGCGGCAATGCTTGTTGTACGTGTTGTACCCGTCGTTCGCAATTGGTGAATGTCCCGGTTTTCTCGGCAAAAGAGGCTGCGGGCAAAATAATATCTGCCATTCGGGCAGTGTCGGTCATGGTCAGCTCTGCTACGACCAAGAGATCTAGTTTGCCGAGTGCTCGTTTTACTAGGTTTTGGTCGGGGTCGGTGACTACGGGGTTTTCCCCAAATAGGATCAGTCCTCTAAACTCTCCTGCCAGGGTAGCCTTGGTCATACCCATGGAAGTAAGTCCTGGATGTTCTGGAACCTCGGTTTTCCAGTGCTGACTGAATTTAGCTCTTACCTCTGGGTTATCGACTTTCTGGTATCCGGGATAAACGTTGGGCAGGCAGCCCATGTCGCAGGCCCCCTGAACATTATTTTGCCCTCGGAGCGGGTTGATTCCCGTGCCTTTTCGACCTAACTGGCCACAGGTTAACGCCAGATTGGAGAGCGCTATTACGTTATTGGTGCCACTGACATATTGGGTGACCCCCATGCCATAGAGAATCATAGCCCGCTTGGACTGACTGTATGCTTTGGCTACAGCCTCAATTTTTGGCAGGGATATACCGGTGGTTTTTTCTACACCCTCCAGAGCATTTGCAACGGAGGCTGTCAGTTGTGCCAGACCCTCGCAACGTTGATCAAGAAACTTTTTATCCTGCCATCTGTTGTCCAGAATAATCTTTATTATGGCATTGAGCAGGGCAATGTTACTGCCGGGCTTTAACTGCAAATGTGTGTCTGCCAGCTTGGCTAATCGAGTACGGCGCGGGTCAACTACAATCAGCTGGGTGCCTTCAAGGTGTGCCCGAATAATATGGCCGCCGAGAATACTGTGATTTTCAGTGGGGTCGGCACCAAAGACAAGAACTAGGTCGGTCTCGAAAATGTCCTCAGCACTATTTGTCATGGCTCCAGAGCCCAGCGTCTGGTTTAAGCCCGCGACTGTGGGGCTATGGCAGATACGTGCACAGTGGTCGATGTTGTTGGTTTTAAGAACAGCGCGAGCTAATTTTTGAGCGGCATAGTTGTCTTCATTGGTCGCCCGGGCACTGCTGATAATACCTATGGCCTGAGGACCAGTTTCTTCCATAATTTGTTTCAACCTAGCGGCAACCGTCTCCAGCGCTTTATTCCAAGACGTCTGGCGAAACCCTTGTGGCGTTCGAATAAGTGGGTGGGTGATGCGATCTTTTGGGTCAATGCCGTAGGCGCTGCTCCATCCTTTGGCGCAGAGCTGGCCTCGACTTATGGGGTGGTCAATCTGGGGTTCGACACTAATGAGTCGGTTCTTTTCTGTGAGAAGATTCATCCCGCAACCCACTCCACAAAAAGGGCAAATAGTCGTCGTAACCTTAGTTGCCATGACGGTCTGCGCTCCATCCAGCGTTTTTTGTATATGTATTGTCAGTATAGAAGAACAGGAGGAAGTGCCCAGTCAGGACATGAGGGATGGCGTTGGAATAAAGTGCTTAATACTTATTTCATACCCTTGTGTATCATTTTGCTCATTCAGAATGAAGAGGCCTCGCGTTCTATGAGGTTCGACCTAAGTGAGTGACTGTTTTCTTTCAGCATTCTTTAGAATGGTCTGACGACGACCATCACTACGATACCAATGAGCATGAATACCGGCACTTCGTTAAACCACCTGTAAAACACATGGCTACGGGTATTTTGGTTATCGCGAAATTGCTTCAGGAGATAGAGGCAGGCGTAGTGGTAAATAATCAGCAAAATGACCAAGGCGATTTTTACCTGAAACCAACCAGAGCTGAGAAAGTAACTGGGGTAGATGCTGAAGAGGGCTGTGCCCAACAGAATAGTGGCAATCATCGAGGGGGTGGCTATACCTCGATATAATTTTCGCTCCATGATTTTGAATCGCTCGATACTGATATTGTCATCAGACATCGCGTGATAAACAAAGAGTCGAGGCAGGTAAAACAGTGCAGCAAACCAGCAGATCACCGCGATGATATGAAAGGCGGTAATCCAGCTTTGTCCGCTGATGAGAATGTCTTTTGCCCAACCCATAGTTGCCCCTGTTTAGATAAGAGTGCCATTGTTATGTTCTGCGGGAAGTTTACCGACAGTTGTTTATTGTGAATAGTGAGCCGGTGGTAGTTTACCGGCTCTCGGTTACTGGTAATAGTTGTCTATATCCTGCTTGGTGATGATTCCTGCGACTTCGCTCATAAGCGGTGCGGCGGGTTGGCTGACAAAAACGGCCTGGCCGTTATTTTGTTGCATGGCGAGTAGTGCTTCTTGCAGTGTGGCCCTGGCATGTATCGGAAATAGTTGCCATCGTTCGCCGGGAATTTCGCGTAGATCAATGAGAGTGTCTTCATCAAGCAATTCAAGCAGTTGTTCTTTTAGGTGAAGAGCCAGGTCGGCAGAGCGCAGGATATATTTTGGTTCGCCGGCATCCTCTATCACAATCCAGGTCGGCTTCTCTTTGAGCAATGATTCCGCCATAGGTCGCGACAGGTAGCGAGAGTGGTGGGCAAAATTTTGTTTCATCAAGCTGGTGACGCCAGCGCGGCTAAGCATTTGAAAGACAGGAGAGTAGTAGCCCCTTAAATCACGCCCTACGGAAAAAATTCCCAGCTGTTTGGTGAGCATGCGGCTGGTAATAGAGGCTATGACTATTACCAGCATACTGGGCAGCAAGATATTGGGGTTGTAGGTCAGTTCCAATACGGCGATCAAGGCTGCCAGTGGGGCATTTAATACGGCGCCCATCATTGCGCCCATGCAGAGGACGGCATAAAAGCCGGAAGAGGATGCCTGCTCCGGATTGAAGTAGCCTCCAATCACGCCAAGGCCGCCGCCAATACAGGCTCCAATCACAAAGTTGGGGCCAATAATACCCCCCGGCATGCCTAGGCCGACGGAAATGGTGGAGACCAGAATCTTGGCTATTACGATGGCTGCTAACAGGAGTAGACCTAGCTCGCCGAGCATGGCTTGCTCGACAGTATCGTAACCGACACCCTGAATCTGCGGTAATAAAATGGCGATAGTGCCGCAGAGTAATCCTGCAAACAGCATGCGCAGAAGCGCGGGACGGTCTTTGAATTGTCGGGTTCGACGGTAGAGCAGCAGCATTACCGAAGCTGTCAGCCCTACGATCAGGCCACAAAGGATTAAAAATGGGAGTTCCCAGAGGCTGCCCAGTTCGATCAGGGGTATTGAAAAGGCGGGTTCATTGCCAAACACTATGCGAGACATGACTCCGCCGGTGACGGCGGCAAGAATCACTGGAATAAAGCCAGTGATGGTGTACTCCATCAATATGGCTTCCATGGCAAAAATTACACCGGCCAGGGGCGTGTTGAATGAAGCCGCGATGGCTGCCGCTACTCCACAGGCTGTCAGTGCGCGCAGGCTGTTGTTGGGGAGTTGTAATCGCTGTCCTAGCAGACTTGAGCTTGCGGCGCCTAAATGAACAGCGGGACCTTCGCGGCCGACAGAATTTCCCGTTAGTAAGGCAATGGCACCACCCACAAATTGAAACAGAGCATTGGCTGCGGGCAGTTGTGCTTGGTGATGTTGCAGTCGCTCGAGTACGTGGCCGACACTGACAGAGTGATGCTCTGGCTTGGTGTAGTGCATGATCAAACCGATCAGTAGCGCGCCAATGAGGGGTAGTAGAAATCGGGCGGCAGTGGGTAGTTGCTCGAAGGATTCGCTGTCACCGGGAAGAAAATATTCCAGGGGTAGTTCAAATGAAAGTCGGAAGGCTATTGCCGTTAACGCTGTTAGCAGTCCACTTATACAGCCCAGTATCGCCAGTTGTGGCAGTGCGTCGGCATGGGCCAGTCGGACTCGAAAGGCATCTAGTTCTCGTTTAAGCCAGCCTCGATGAGACGTTTTACGATCTTGATCCTTTTGGGGCATGCCTCGTTCTCAGGTTTACCACTTTAAGCCCTATTTCAGACTTTTTGGGCTTTTTGCTAGAGTAGTGCGCGTTTCATACGCGTATCTTTGCGCTATTATAAGCAGCTTCTCAGACCCATGACAGGAACATCAGTATTGTGATTAAAGTAGGTATTGTTGGTGGTACAGGGTACACCGGCGTTGAATTATTAAGACTATTGGCGACCCACCCCAATGTGGATGTAACGGCGATCACCTCTCGAGGAGAGGCGGGTAGAGCTGTATCCGATCTATTTCCGAACCTTAGAGGCCATTTTGATTTGGTGTTTACAGACCCGGCTGCGGGTGACTTGGATCACTGTGATGTTGTGTTTTTTGCGACGCCTCATGGGGTGGCCCAGAGTACGGTGCCGGGGTTGTTGGATAAAGGTATTCGGGTGATCGACCTTTCGGCCGATTTCCGAATTCGGGATATCGCTATATGGGAAAAGTGGTACAACCAGCCCCATGTCTGTCCAGAATTGGTGGGAGAGGCGGTGTATGGCCTGCCGGAAGTGAATCGTGAGAAAATTAAAGGTGCACGGTTGATTGCTTGTCCGGGTTGTTACCCGACCAGTGTTCAGCTGGGATTTTTACCATTGCTTGAGAAGGGTTTGGTGGAACCCGGTGATTTGATCGCCAATTCGGCATCGGGTGCAAGTGGCGCTGGCCGTCAGGCAAATGTTGCCACGTTGTTGGCCGAGACCAGCGATAATTTCAAGGCCTATGGTGCGCCAGGCCACCGGCATTTACCCGAGATTGAGCAGGGATTAGTGGATATTTCGGGCTCCTCGGTGGGGGTTACATTTATCCCCCACCTATTGCCCATTATTCGCGGTATTCATTCGACGCTGTATGCCACACTGAAAAACAGTGAAATGGATACCTCTGAAGAAGACTTGCAGCAGTTGTACGAAGATTGCTTCAAGGATGAACCTTTTGTCGACGTGATGCCTGCGGGTAGTCACCCTCAAACAAGATCGGTTCGGGGTTCTAATACTTGTCGAATTAGTGTATTTCGGCCTCAAGGTGGTGACAAGGTTGTGGTGCTCGTTGTGGAGGATAACCTGGTAAAAGGGGCCTCTGGGCAAGCGATACAGAATATGAATATCATGTTTGATTTGCCGGAAACTGCGGGGCTAGAGGCTCCAGCGCTGTTGCCCTGATGCCGCATCGTGGTCATAAGCTGGTAGTTAGCTCGTATCGCCCCAGCGATCGTCAGCGGGAGATCGGTCTGTGGTTGCTGCTGGTGATCTTGGCTTTTTCACTGGGTGGTTATTTGGGGTTGAAGTTCTTTGATCAGGCCATGGTTGAAAAGCGACAGCAAGCGGAAGCACTGGGTGTCCTGGAAGAGCAGTTTGCTGATTTGAAACAGCAATTGGCAAACGCTGAAATGGCGACAAGTATCGATCAGGTGGCCTTGGAGCAAGTACGCCAATTGGTGACATCGCTTCAGTCTGAGTTGGCCGTTAATGAGGAAGAACTTAGTCTGTATCGAAACCTTTTGGAGGGCGGTGGTACCGAAAGCGGTTTATTGATCGGCGAGTTGATGTTGAAGCACTCCATTGATCAGCAGGGAGTGACATACCGGCTGGTGGTCCAGCAAAAAGAAAGAAAGTTAAAAAGGATCAGCGTCAGTATTAAGGTAGATATATTAGGTGTTCAGGATGGAAAAGACGTTGCTGTTGGTCTTGAGAGTCTGGATGCCGAGCTTGATCAGTCACCGATTCGGACAAAGTTTAAGTATTTTCATGTGGTAGAAGGTGTCCTAAATCTGACACCTGAGTTTCAGCCGCAAGCCTTGGTGGTTAGTGTTTGGAAAGATGGCGTTAGAAGTAGTCGAGTGGAAAGACGCTTTGACTGGCAAGTGGATGAGATATAGAGGAGCAAAAGCATGCGCAAGAAAAACAATTCGATACCGTTTGCACAGGGAAATACAACATTGATTGCCGGTGGCACACATGTGGTTGGTGATATTCATTTTTCCGGTAATCTGGAAATAGAGGGTCAGGTTACGGGTAATGTGGTGGCTGAGGATGGTGCTGAGGCGCGCGTGCGTGTGCTTCCAGATGGGCGGGTTCTTGGTGATGTTCACGTCCCCATCGTGGTTATTAATGGCTATATTGAAGGCAATATCTATTCCAGTAGTCAGGTCGAACTGGCAGACAAGGCTGTTGTCGAAGGTAATCTACACTATGCATTAATTGAAATTGAGAAGGGTGCACAGGTGAATGGGAGTTTTGTTCATCAGTCGGCGGAAGAGACAAATAATGTGGTGTCATTAGAAAACGCTACAGAATCTAGTCAGGAGTCGGCAAGTTCATGATAGAATACTTGACTGTAATGCTTGGGTATAGGCCCGGTTGTGCATTTTGAATGATTTTTCAGGAGTACTCATGTCAGGTATTGAAACATTTACACCTTCACCGCTGTATATCTCAGAAAATGCTGTGGCGAAGGTAAAAAGTCTGGTTGAAGAGGAAGGCAACCCAGATTTGAAGCTACGGGTGTTTGTCACCGGCGGTGGCTGTTCAGGTTTTCAGTATGGTTTTAGCTTTGATGAGCTGGTAGCTGAAGACGATACCGTGGTTGAAAAAGATGGGGTCTCAGTGTTGGCAGACCCTTTGAGCGTTCAGTACCTGATGGGATCGACCGTAGATTATGAAGAAGGACTTCAAGGTTCACGTTTCACTGTTTCAAACCCCAATGCCACAACAACCTGTGGTTGTGGAGCGTCATTTTCGGTGTAAATTTTGAGCATTCGTCAGCTCTGCCAATCCCTTTTGGCGCTAATAGCCATTAGCGGAGTTGCTGTGGCCATGGCTGGTGGTTTTATCCCTCATGCCGATGTTGGCGGTCATGCAGAAGGGTATGAGCCCGCTGGTTATTTGGGTCGAATTGAACTGGATGATCCAGAGGCTGTGGCTGGTGCATTGCACCGTGCCGAGATGCTTTACCATAGCGCAGGTATGAGTGAGAAAGCACTGCCTCCCGTGGTGATGGTTATCCATGGCTCGGAAGTAAGTATCTTTTTTAAAGAAAACTACTCGAAATATAAATCCATTGTTGATTTAGCAGCCAAGCTAACCGCATTTCAGGTTATTGATATCAGAGTCTGTGAGGCTTCAGCTAGAGGGCTGGGGCTAGATATCAAGACGCGGTTCCCTTTCGTGGGTACGGTTCCATATGGCCCTAGGGAGATAACCAGGCTGATTGAGGTTGAGAAGTACGTCTATTTCTAACACGTTGTCCGGCAATTAAAATCTTCTTAAGCCGCGATCGCGCACTTCTTTTTTGTCTCTGTTCGTTCTTTTCGTCCTTGTGAATGATCCCTTATGCGGGATAGATAGCACCCAATATGGAAGCTTTGGACGCACCTGTGACCGAGGGTTCATTGCCGGGTTTTCCTTCAAGGGTTTGCTTGGCCAGCCAGGCGAAGGCGACGGCTTCCACCCACTCGGGTGGAATGCCCAGATGCTCGGTACTGCTTGTTAGGCTTGGGTCTAGCAGTGTTTTCAATCGCAGCATCAGACTTGTGTTGTAGGCTCCACCACCACAGCAATATATTTCACTTGCTGTCGGTGTATGTGATTTCAATGCATCGGAAATAGTGCGGGCAGTAAATTCAAGCAGTGTTGCTTGAACGTCCGTTGAGCTGACCTCGGGTAGTTGCTCAAGATGTTTGGTTAGCCAGGAGAGATTAAATAATTCAGGCCCGGTGCTTTTTGGAGCCGGTTGCGACAGGTAGGGCGTGTCCAGCAGCTGTTGCAGAAGTGAGGTGATCACTTGCCCCTGTGCTGCCCAATGGCCCCCCTGGTCGTAAGAAAGGCCAAGGTTTTGGTTGATCCAGCAATCCATCAATACGTTACCAGGGCCCGTGTCGTATCCCAGCAGTGGTGAGTTTGAGGTATCGCCATTAAGCAGTGTGATATTTGCTACGCCGCCGATATTAACAATGGCTCTGCAGCTGTCGGTCTTACCGAACACCGCTTGGTGAAAAGCGGGAACAAGTGGTGCGCCATGTCCGCCTAGTGCAATGTCTCGACGACGGAAGTCAGCTACCGTGGTAATTCCGGTGAGTTGGGCGATGGTGTTGGGGTCTCCCACCTGGATGCTGTAGGGGTGTTCGCTGGTCGTGGTGGGTGGGAAGTGTCGGATAGTCTGTCCATGGCTACCGATGGCTGTTATATCTGTTGCGCAAAGGTTTTCATGGCTCAGTAGTTCGTTGGTTGCTTGAGCAAAGCGTATGCCAAGTTCACGGTCAAGTTGGCCCATCCGGTGTATTTCATTCTCGCTAGAACTGGCAAGTGTGTGAATTTCCGATTTGAGCCCCCGAATATCGGCCGAGTGTGTGGCAAGCAATTTGGGGGTGGTTGCCGTGAGGTTGACCAGTACAGCATCAATACTGTCGGCGCTAGTGCCGGACATAAGTCCTACATACAATTTTTCAGCCGACATTTATTTTATCTGTTAACGGGCCGAAGCCGGGTCTTTGGTGGTGTTGAATGCCAGCTTGGAAGATTGCTGGTGGCGTGTGAGTTGGGCTAAGAGGGGTGTAGTGTCGCGTTCAAACTTAAGCCGCTCTTGTTTGGCAATGGGCTTGGCCTGAGGTAACGCCACAGTGCGAGGGTTGCGATGCACACCGTTTACCAGGAATTCGTAGTGCAAGTGTGGGCCGGTGGCGTAGCCTGTGGAGCCAACAGTGCCTATCACTTGCCGTTGCTTTACCGATTGGCCTTTTTTTACCTTGCGCTTATTCAAGTGTAAGTATTTGGTGGTAAAACGCTGGCCGTGTTGGATAAATACGTAGTTACCATTAGCCTTGCTGTAACCTGCCGCTACCACTCTGCCATCTCCGGCAGAAAATACTGGTGTGCCTCGAGGCGCGGCGTAATCTACCCCTCGATGTGCTCGAATACTTTTATGAATAGGGTGCTTTCGGCGAAGGTTGAATCCTGAACTGATGCGGGCAAAATCTAGCGGGGCGCGTAGAAAAGCCTTGCGCATGCTAAATCCATCGGGGGCATAATAGTTAGCCCGTCCGTCACTATTTTCGTAGCGCACAGCCCGGTATGATTTTCCCTGGTTGGTAAACTCAGCACTGAGAATATTTCCGGTGCCGATTTTTTCACCATTAAGAAATTTTTCTTCGTAGAGTAATGAAAAATGGTCACCCTTGCGGATATCCAGCGCAAAGTCGATATCCCAGCCAAAGATATTGGCGAGCTCCATAATCAGGCCGTGGGGTAACTGAGCCCTGTCGCCGGCCAGAAAAAGTGAATCCTCAATTGTGGATTCTCTATAAGTGGTCAGCAATTCAGGTTCTAACAGAATATGCTGGCCAGTATAGCTCTGGCCACCCTCTGTATCGCTGCTTGTGTAGAGGTAGGATTCAAGTTTTGACTTGATATATTTGAGTTGTTTGAGTTCCCCGGCTTTGTTCAGGCCAAACTGAACTTCCTGTCCCGGACGTATATCGACGAGAGGTTTGGAGAGAGTCGTCGATGACATGAGGTTGTAAACATCACTGGCCCCCAGTGCAACTCGTTTGAAGAGAGTGCTGAGATTGTCGCCACTGCGAACAGTTTGTTTTTGCCAATCGAGGTTCTCTGCGGGTTCTTCCGTGGGAGCTGGCGAGGGTTTGGTTTGTGATGGCTCTTGGCTGGGAGCTAGTATTTGATGGTCTTTATTTATGCTCGTGTCGCTATTTTCTTGAAAGGGCAGCGCAATGCTGATCTCTTGGCGCTTAGCTTCAGCCTGTTTGCTGGGAAGTGCGGTCAACAGTGCAACGATTGAAATAGCAATAACACCTGCGAACAGGAGTCGTGGTCTTGGCAGTCTCGCGGCAATTAAATTTTGCCTGAATGAGCGGGACTTGGGAGCACTTTTGTAGTTGGCTTGGGACATGGCGATTAAAAAGTTTTCATGAGTGATGCTAATAATGTAGCAATATATAATAGAAAGTGCCGCAATCCCACCGTCTAAGCTTTATTTCAGATCGGGCGATACTTGTTTTTGTAAGGGGATAATGTATCGTTTGCGTCCTTTTTATTGGTAGAAATACGAGAATAAAGCATGTCCACAAGCGGCTCAGAGTTGATAGCTGATTTGCAGGCCCGCGGCCTGATTGCACAAATGACTGGTGATGGAGAGCTTGCAGAGCATCTGTCGAGTGGTTGTCGTACGCTGTATTGTGGCTTTGATCCCACTGCAGATAGTTTGCATATTGGCAGCCTGGTACCTTTGCTGGCTCTGCGGCGCTTTCAGCAGGCTGGGCACAAACCCGTCGCCTTGGTGGGCGGCGCTACCGGTCTGATTGGCGACCCAAGCTTTAAAGCCCAGGAGCGAAAGCTTAATACGCCAGATGTGGTCACGGACTGGGTGGAGAAGATTCGGGAGCAGGTCTCTCAGTTTGTAGATTTTGATGCGGGAGACTGTTCTGCAGAAGTAGTCAATAATCTTGATTGGATTGGCAAAATAGATTTGTTGGGTTTTCTAAGGGATGTGGGGAAGCACTTCTCGGTCAATAACATGGTGAACAAGGAGTCAGTTAAGCAGCGGCTCGATCGAGAGGGGGCTGGAATATCCTATACCGAATTCACTTATATGTTGTTGCAGTCCTATGATTTTGCGGAGCTGAACCGTCTGCATAATTGCACATTGCAGATCGGCGGCTCAGATCAGTGGGGAAACATCACGGGTGGAATTGATCTCACCCGTCGATTAAATGGCACGCAAGTGTTCGGTATGACCCTGCCTCTAGTAACGAAATCTGATGGAACCAAGTTTGGTAAGACGGAAAGTGGCACGATTTGGTTGGACTCAACAAAGACCTCACCTTATGCCTTTTATCAGTTCTGGCTTAATACCGCGGATGCCGATGTGTACAAGTTTCTGCGTTATTTTACTTTTTTGCCGGTGAGCGAAATAGAAGAGATCGAGCGAGTAGACGCCGAAATACAGGGCCGAAAATCTGCCCAGGGTGTTCTGGCGAGAGAGGTGACTGAGCTTGTCCATGGCGCCGCCGGACTGGAGGCCGCAGAGAGAATTACCGAGGCGTTGTTTTCTGGTGGTCTTGAGTCTTTGACGGAAAGTGACCTGGAGCAGTTAAAACAGGATGGAATGCCGGCAAGCGATTTGAGCCTGTCGGGGCTGAGCGGGCAGATGCTGACCAGCTTGTTTGTTGATTGTGGTCTAGTTAAGGCGGGGCGAGAGGTAAAGGACGCATTGGGTCGCAATGCGGTGTTCATCAATGGGAAGTCGAAGGGATCTGAAGACAACATGCGGGTAGTTGAAAGTTTTTCACCCGATGAGGCGCTGTATGGTCGTTTTTTTATGGTGAGGCTGGGCAAGAAAAAGCATCATCTGTACGAATTAGTTGCCTAGTTTAAAGAGCGAATATAAACCCGGCCGGTGAGCTGGGTTTTTTTTGGGATAAATTGGCTGAAATATGGTCAGTTTAGTGGGTGAAATTCGTCCCATTAAGAATAAAAAAAGAAAAGCATTGACGGGTGGATATTAAACGATAGAATGCGCGCCTCGTTTAGGGGTATGTGACCTATCCGACCTTTTGAAAGAGGCCTGTAGAAAGAAGTTAGTTTTTGCAGAAAACCTTTGACAATAGGATGTAGGGCGCTAGAATGCGCGTCCGCTTCGGGGATGAATCGAAGTGGGAAGTTAGCAGACG
The DNA here is from genome assembly GCA_002367235.1 of Cellvibrionales bacterium UBA3090. GTDB lineage: Bacteria > Pseudomonadota > Gammaproteobacteria > Pseudomonadales > Porticoccaceae > Porticoccus. The sequence goes on along the minus strand of DFBC01000137.1, from coordinate 310 downwards.
TTAGAGTTGAGATTTTTAATAAAAAATATCGCAAAACTCTGTTGACATTAAGGCGGCGATCCTTAGAATACGCAGCCCGCTCCTAGAGAGCGAATGTTCTTTAACAATTGATCAGATAATGCGTGTGGGTGCTTGCTGAGACGATTCAAGTGACAACGAATCATCAAACGCAAGTATCTCACCAGAAGAAGTAATTTGGTAAGCAGAAAGTGTTTGAGCCAAGTTTTTGAGTAGTATCGCGGGTAACGTGAAACTGCTTCCTCTTGTCGCAAGGCAGAGGTTAAAGATTAAACTGAAGAGTTTGATCATG
>DFBC01000029.1:10097-11072 GCA_002367235.1 Cellvibrionales bacterium UBA3090 | reverse complement strand
ATCAACATCATTTCCATAGGGCGAGCGCCCTGATTCTTTCCGCCGTGATCTGCCGGGCCATCCATAACAATGGTGTGACCTGTTTCAGACTCAGCGATAAATTTGGCGTCGCCGCCCCAAGTAATTTTTGCTTTCATGGCACCCTAAATTCTAAAAGTAGTTCTCAAAAGTGTCGAAAGCCTAACATAATTGATGTGCTTTAAGCCTTAGAATTGACCGCTCGGCAGATACTTATGTCATAAGGAACCGCTTCACAATGATAAAATCGAGCTTGGCCAATGAGGATTTTGTGCCCATAATGGATTCTTTATATGCTAGAGATCACACACGGGGAGAATCCGAGTTGGCACCAGCACCAATAACACGTCACATTCCTAATGTCGAAGAGTTCCTAGTTCACTGTCACCGCAGAAAATACCCTGCAAAAAGCACGATCATTTATGCTGGAGATCAGGGTGACACCCTGTCCTACATCATTAGGGGTTCCGTCAGCGTTCTCCTTGAAGATGACGATGGCAGAGAAATGATCGTGGCCTATCTCAATGAGGGCGACTTTTTTGGTGAAATGGGACTGTTTGGACAAACTGACCGAAGTGCCTGGATTCGAGCAAAAACTGAATGCGAAGTAGGCGAAATCAGCTATACAAAATTTCAGGAACTCTCCAAGGATCACCCTGAGTTTCTGTTTGCCATTGGCGTACAAATGTCCAAGCGACTCAGGGACACTACGCGCAAAGTGGGCGACCTTGCCTTTTTGGACGTCACGGGCCGCGTGGCTCGCACCCTGCTGGACTTATGCAATGAACCCGATGCAATGACCCACCCGGACGGCATGCAAATCAAAATCACCCGTCAAGAAATCGGACGAATTGTCGGCTGTTCCAGAGAAATGGTTGGACGGGTGCTTAAAACACTCGAAGATCAGGAGCTGGTCTCCGTTAAAGGCAAGACGATGGTGGTATTTGGAACCAGATA
>DFBC01000029.1:5617-10052 GCA_002367235.1 Cellvibrionales bacterium UBA3090 | reverse complement strand
GCCCCGCTTTATCTAACAGTTATGAGCAATAAAAAGGCCCCTTCGGGGCCTTTTTATTATCAACCGTATCAATTAAACATTTCTATGAGCTTCCTTCCTGGCTCATCGGCACGCATAAAGGTTTCACCCACCAGAAAAGTGTTTACGTTGTGACCGCGCATCGCGGCGACATCATCGATGGTGAGAATGCCACTTTCAGTTACCACAATACGATCATCCGGGATTTTATCCAACAGACCAAAGGTCGTGTCGAGAGTGGTATTAAATGTGTGTAAATCTCTATTATTAATGCCGACCATTCGATTCTCAATCAACAGTGCCCGGTCCAGTTCAGCCTCATTATGCACTTCAATCAGCACATCGATCCCCAAACCTACCGCGATACCGTGCAACTCTTCCATCTGGCTCTGACTCAATGCCGCGACGATCAACAAAATACAATCCGCGCCCAGAACATAGGATTCGTAAACCTGATAGGGGTCGAAAACAAAGTCCTTTCGCAGGACGGGCAGGCGAGTCGCCTCTCTCGCCATTCTCAAGTATTCATCGGCACCCTGAAAAAAATCTCGTTCGGTAAGCACCGACAAACAAGCGGCACCGCCCCTTTCATAACTTCTGGCAATGCTCACGGGATCAAAGTCTTCTCGAATCACCCCCTTGCTTGGCGAGGCTTTTTTTACCTCGGCAATAACGGCAGCCAAACCCTGATCCATCTTTGCAACCAAGGCATCGGTAAAACCGCGAATATCCCTATCTTTCTGACACTCACTCTGTATCTGTGCCAATGAGACTGCCGCTTTTCGTTCCGCCACATCCTCGGCCTTGCGGGCCAAAATTTTCTTTAAAACAGTTGGGGTATTTAATGCTGTATTCATAAGCTTTTAAGTTTCTTTCAAACGTCCGTTTATTTTAAACAATGAGTAAAGGAGGCCAGATCTGTCATCTTCGCCTTTGCCAAACCACTACCGATAGCATCCTGAGCCAAACCCACACCCTCGGCCAGATCGCCTGCTACGCCAGCAGCATAGAGTGCCGCACCGGCATTGAGCGCCACCATATCGGAGGCGGAATTAGAAGCAGAACCGGCATCGTTAGACAGCGCCCGCTTGATCATAGCCAGACTTTCTTGTGCATCTGCAACCTTCAAGTCATTGAGATTACCCCGGGAGAGGCCAAAATCCTCCGGCGCCACCGAGTATTCAGTGATACTGCCGTCTTTTAGCTCCGCCACCCAGGTTGCAGCAGCAATACTGATTTCATCCAGACCATCGGCCGAATGCACCACCAGAACATGCTCGCCACCCAACTGCTTCATCACTTCCGCCACCGGGCGAAGCCATTGTCGATCAAAGACACCAAGCAACATATTGGGTACTTTGGCTGGGTTGGTTAATGGCCCAAGCAAATTAAACAGCGTGCGAACCCCCAACTCTTTTCGAGGGCCAATGGTATGTCTCATGGCGCTGTGGTGGTTGACGGCAAACATAAAGCCAATGCCAACCTCTTCGACACAAAGCGCCACCTGTTCCGGTGTTAAGTCCAGTTTGACGCCCGCACATTCAAGCAAATCGGCACTGCCACTCTTACTGCTAACCGAACGGTTGCCGTGCTTGGCCACACTGGCGCCCGCAGCCGCCACCACAAAGGTGCTGGCGGTGGAGACATTGAAAATACCCGAACTGTCACCGCCGGTACCGACGATATCCACGAGATGATCGCCGCTTATGACCACTGGCGTAGCCAATTCCCGCATCACCTGTGCAGCACCGGTAATTTCTGCCACCGTCTCACCTTTCATACGCAGGGCTACGAGAAAAGCGCCTATTTGAGCATCCGTAGCATTGCCCGTCATAATTTGCGTCATAACGTCGCGCATCTCGTTCGTATCGAGATTTTGGTTATCCAGGAATCTGGCTATTGCCTGTTGAATATCCATGGTCCGCCTTTAGCTCTTCAAAAAGTTTTCGAGCATATCGTGCCCGTTTTCAGTGAGAATCGATTCCGGGTGAAACTGAACACCTTCCACCGCCAGCTCGCGATGGCGAAAACCCATAATTTCGTCCACCTCGCCTGATTCGGTCTGAGTCCAGGCCGTAATCTCCAAACAGTCTGGAAGACTATCGCGCTCAACCACCAAGGAATGATAACGAGTGGCATCAAACGGATTGGGCAAACCCTTAAACACGCCGGTGTTATTGTGATACATAGGAGAGATCTTGCCGTGCATCACCTCTCTGGCTCGCACCACTTTGCCACCAAAAGCCTGGCCAATACTCTGATGCCCCAGACAAATACCCAGAATGGGAATTTGCCCCGCAAAACGTTCGATGGTCGCCACAGAAATGCCGGCCTCATTGGGCGTACATGGCCCGGGCGAAATCACAATTTTTTCCGGGGCCAATGCCGCTATTTCATCCAACGTGATCTCATCGTTGCGAACAACTTTTACATCGGCCTTAAGCTCTCCGAGGTACTGAACCACGTTGTAGGTAAACGAGTCGTAGTTATCGATCATTAATATCATGGTGCCAGGACTCCTCAAACCACCAGATCAGCAGCGCGGAAAATGGCACGCGCCTTGTTCATGGTTTCTTTCCACTCCAATTCAGGCACAGAGTCTGCGACGATCCCCGCACCTGCCTGCACATAAAGCTTGCCGTTTTTAATCACTGCGGTACGAATGGCTATGGCCGTATCCATATTGCCATTCCAGGCGATATAGCCCACCGCACCGCCATAAACACCTCGCTTTACCGGCTCCAGCTCATCAATAATTTCCATGGCCCTGATTTTAGGGGCCCCGCTTAAGGTACCCGCGGGTAACGTAGCTCGCAGAACATCGATAGCACTGGTGCCTGGCTCCACCTGCCCAGTGACATTGGAGGTAATGTGCATCACGTGGGAGTAACGCTCGACCACCATTTGCTCCGTCACTTTGACCGATCCAATTTGTGACACTCTGCCGGCATCATTACGACCCAAATCAATCAGCATTAAATGCTCTGCAATTTCTTTGGGGTCGTTCATCATATCTTCTTCGAGGGCTTTATCTTCCTCGGGGGTATGGCCACGGCGACGGGTTCCCGCAATCGGCCGAACCGTGACTTCGCCATCTTCCAGACGCGCCAGAATTTCCGGCGAAGAGCCCGCAATATGAAAATCATCCAGATCGAGGAAATACATATAGGGCGATGGATTGAGACAACGCAGCGCCCTGTAGAGGTTCAACGGCTCGGTATCAAAGTCCATGGACATACGCTGAGATGGCACAACTTGCATCACATCGCCCGCCAATACGTAATCTTTTACCTTATTGACCGCTGCCTTAAAGTTTTCTTCGCCAAAGCTGGAGACAAAGGCTGACTCATCCAGGCCGCCGCCTTCGAGGTTAACCGGCGGAAGCTCGGGCAACGAAAGCTTCAACTTTTCCTCAAGCTCATCTAACCGATGCTGAGCTTTGCTCCAGGCATCTGGCTCTGCAGCATCCTCATGCACCACAAAGATCAACTTACCCAACAAATTATCAAAGATAATCACCTCGTCGGAGGCCATTAATAAAATATCGGGATTGCCTAAATCGTCATTGGGCACAGAAGCTTTTAATCTTGGCTCCACATAACGAACCGTGTCGTAGCCAAAGTAGCCCACCAGCCCCCCGGTAAAACGAGGTAACTGGGGAAGCTCTGGCATCTTGAATTCGGCATGGAAATCTTCGACGTCCCTCAGGGGATCATCCGTAGCACGAGACACAACGGCCTCGCCATTTCGCTCGATAATCAGCTGATCGCCGTAAACCTTGAGAATGGTACTCGAGGGCAAACCAATCAGGGAATAACGCCCCCATTTTTCACCGCCGTGCACCGACTCAAACAAATAGGAGTAAGGCCCGCGGGCCAACTTCAAGTAACAGGACAAGGGCGTTTCGAGGTCTGCCAACACCTCACGGACAACCGGAATTCGGTTGTAGTTCTGCTCGGCCAATTCGGCAAATTGTTCAGGGGTCATGGTTATTCCCTTGCGCATACCAGCGCAGAATGATCAGATAATAAATAGAAAAGAGGGGGGTGCTCATTGCGAGCGGCCAGCATAAGGCGCACGCACACCAAGGTCACTGGCTACGCCATCGCCAGCTCTGTTGGGCAGAATAAAGATGTTGGCACTTAGTGATAATCACGGGTGTCTCCAAAACTTGAGGAGGCATTCTAATTCATTCATTCAAAACAGGAAAGTCAGCCGACCTGACTTAGCTCGTTACGCATTGCATCAATCGCCTGCGAGTAATTCTCTGCACCGTAAATAGCGGAGCCGGCTACAAAGGTATCTGCCCCGGCCGCTGCGATATCACGAATATTGTTAACCGTCACACCACCATCAATTTCAAGACGGATATCAAGACCACTATCATCAATGAGCGCCCGCGCCTCACGCAGTTTGC
>DFBC01000029.1:373-5520 GCA_002367235.1 Cellvibrionales bacterium UBA3090 | reverse complement strand
TCCAAGCCAACTGCAGGGTTTAACACCAGGCCGCTTTTACAACCGGCATCGCGAATCAACTGCAAGGAGCGGTCTACATGCCGCGAAGCTTCGGGGTGAAACGTGATCCAGCTTGCCCCCGCAGCGGCAAAATCACCGATCAACTGATCCACCGGGTCTACCATCAGATGCACATCAATAGGTGCAGAAATACCGTAATTACGCAACGCCGTGCAAACCATTGGGCCAATCGTCAGGTTAGGCACGTAGTGATTATCCATCACATCAAAATGCACAACGTCGGCACCAGCATTGAGAACCGCATCGACTTCCTCACCCAAGCGAGCAAAGTCTGCGGAGAGAATCGAAGGTGCTATCAGATAATCAGCCATAGGGCTTCCCATACTCGAGTCAATTTCGGCGTACTATGCCGGAGAACGTAGCCTGCTGCAATCCGCTAACTACAACAGCCCCTAGCGACGCGCTTCGTCATACATGTGCTGAAAGCGATCGGCACTAAAGCCACTCATCCGTTTTTTCCCCACCAGAATAATGGGCACGCCACGGCCGTTGAGCTTGGCGAAATCCTGCCGACCCTTGCGGGATGTTTCAATATCGTATTCTTTGAAAGCAATGCCTTTCTGCTGAAAGTAACGGCGAGCTTTTTTACAGACACCACACCAAACAGCGCTATACATCACCACCCGCTTTCGCTCGCGCGCCTCAAGAAAGTCACTGTCCAGAATACTCGGTGTGGTGATCGTATTGACTTGCACCTCCACCTGCTCAGCGGGACCCCTGTCAGGTTTTTGATCGCCGAAATGCACCTTTCCGTGTTCATCGACCCACTTATAAATTTCGCCATGGGCAGCTGGGGCCAGCATTCCTGTGCTGATCACGATCGTTATCCATAACCTATACAAAGCCATAATCTGCCTATCTCATCCTGATATCGGTTTAAGCTAGAAGTATACCGAAAATAGGCCGCATAAAATTAGCATCGCTGTTAATGAAATCTAATCCCAAATATGCGACAGTTTCTCCCTCAACGTAGAAGTATCAATGCCCATGAGTACACATAGTTACCGCCTGATTATTTCCTGCCCAGATCGTGTTGGTCTGGTCGCAGCTGTTAGTTCGTTTCTTGCCTCAGAGGGCGGTTTGCTCACAGAGGCTAACTACTACCGCGACCCGGAATCCAACTGGTTTTTTATGCGCCAGGTGATTGAGGCTGACTCCCTGCCCTATGGCCCCGAAGAACTAAAAAAACGCTTTTCTCCACTGGCCAAGTCATTCGATATGGAATGGCGCTTAGCGGACACCAGTGTGCCGAAACGAGTGGTACTGATGGCCAGCAAGCAGGCCCACTGCCTGTCTGACCTACTCTACCGCTGGCGTAGTGATGAGATGGCTTTTGATATTCCCTGTGTGATCTCCAACCACGACGACCTTCGCAGCTATGTCGAGTGGCACAAGATTGACTACCATCACACGCCGGTGGACACCAAGGATAAAACTGAACACTTCGCCAAGGTGGAGCAACTGATCGACGGCAGTAACGCCGACATCATTGTCCTCGCCCGTTATATGCAGATACTGCCACCGGCATTGTGCGAAAAATACCCAGGTAAAATTATTAATATTCACCACAGCTTCCTACCTGCATTTGTCGGCGCTCGGCCCTATCACCAAGCGGCAGAACGCGGGGTTAAGCTGATTGGCGCGACCTGCCACTACGTCACCAGCGATCTAGATGCCGGCCCCATTATTGAGCAGGATGTGGTGCGAATCAGCCACCACGACAGCATTCCCGACCTCGTGCGCAAAGGGAAAGATGTGGAGAAAACGGTTCTGGCCAGAGGCCTGCGGAATCACCTGGAAGACCGCGTGCTACTACACGGCAACAAAACCATTGTTTTTGAGTAATGGCACGCGCTAACGCTGCTCACCCTCGATCCGTCTTTTTGCCATTAATCATGGCCTTTACCAAGTTTTCCCGGTGCAGTCGACTGGACACCAATACGCCCGCCACATGAACCAGAACTAAAAACAACGTGAAATTAGCCGCCACTTCATGGACTTCCTCCCAAAACTCCTCGGCATCACTTTCGTGGTGCCGATGATCATCCGCTTCGACAGCCACCACAGACTCTGCGCTGGCTAAAGGTCCGTAGCCCTCAGCTCCATAGACCTCGAGGCCCGTATAACCGGTCACCAACAGGCTGGCTAACAACATCAATACCATCCAGCCCCCTGCCGGATTATGGCCAAGATAGTGCTTGGGCTTTCTCGCTAACAAGCTGCGCAGATAATCCCTTACCGTTGCGGGCCCGTAGACAAATTCCTTGAAGCGGGCATGCGTACTGCCGATATAACCCCACAAAATACGAAACGCAATCAAACCAATTACGATATAACCCGCATAAACATGCACGGCACCCTCATCTTCACCAGAGATGTAGGCGATGATAAATGCAACCACCAAAGACCAGTGAAACAACCGAACAACGATATCCCACACTTTGACCTGCTTATCTTTCATGGGTATAGACTCCTTTAAGTACGCCAGATACTGGTAGTATGTAGAACACCACCCAATTGACCATCGAACATATGTCCCATACAGGACATTCGTTCGACTCTAGCTGTTATCAGAGAGCTCTCAAATGGTTCGAACAAAAGAACTTCTTTTTATCGCAATACTGTTCATCATTGTCGTTGCCAATCTGGCGGATCTTATTTACGACACCATGATGGATGCTGCTATCTGGCACCTTTTGGAAGAAGGGGCTGTCATCACACTATCCGTTGGCGCGATCATCTACCTGATCATTAAGGTCAAAAATCAACACCAGCATCTCACCGGCCTAAAATCCGAGTTGGATGAAAGCCAATTAACACTGGAGCGGCTTGGACGCCAAATGAAGGCGGCCCGAAGCCAGTACGGCAAAGTGATTCAAGAGCAGTTTGAGGCCTGGAAACTGAGTGATAGCGAGCAGGCAATTGCTATTTTTTTGTTGAAGGGTTTGAGCTTTAAAGAAATTGCCGCACTAAGGGATACACGGGAGAAAACGGTTCGGCAACAAGCCTCCGTTATCTACAACAAGGCCGGCGTCACCGGGCGCCATGACTTTGCAGCCTGGTTTTTTGAAGACTTTCTTCAGAAATAAGACGACTATTGCAATGCTAAAACCACGCAGCCGGGTTGCCGCTCTTTCGTCCTGCCGTCAAACCAATAGCGACAGTACAGCGACCACCGCCTCAGGACCTACCGATACCTCGCCCGGCCCGACTCCCAGAACTTCTGCATTTCGATGTACATAAACGATGCGGTCCAAGCGATTAGAATCAACCCGGTGAGACCTTCTAAACCAGACAGAAAGCGGACATGACCAAAGGGTTCAATATCGCCATAGCCTAGCGAGGTATAGTTGGTAAACGAGAAATAACTACAATCCAGTAACGAGCCGTCGAAGTTGCCACCCAGTTCGCTTCCCGTATCCCACTTCAACATCAAGTAGTAACCCACGGCAAACACCCAGACTTCAACCACATGAGCCATAAAGGCACCCGCCACACCGACTAATACCCGAAAACGGGGTGGAATTTTTAAATAAGGCAAAAGTAACCCAAGACGGTAGAGCGCTTCGTAGTGCACCAGCACAGCAATGCAGATAACGATGCCATTGAAAACAAACACTGTGGCCAATCCGTCCAAAACGCTACCCCACCAACACTCTTAATTATTAACAACCATCACACTATTACTCTTAAAACCAATCCAGTGCGACCTTGCCAAATGTACCCTGTTTAAACACGATTTGCATTATTGCCCGGCAATCAATAGCGCCAAGCAATAACGACCACCCCCAATCCACCACTGTTATTGTTGCAATCCCACCCCATTGCCGTAACACTTCGCACACTTGTATCTTTGATCCTTAGACAAGGTGCCCCTTAACCAATATGACCATCAAGCATTCTGACCTGCGGGAATTTATCGACTTCCTGGAACAGCGCGGCGAATTAAAGCGCATCCCCGTGGAAGTTGATCCCCATCTGGAAATGACGGAAATCTGTGATCGCACTCTGCGTGCCGGTGGCCCGGCGCTGTTGTTTGAAAATCCCAAGGGGTTTGATATACCGGTGCTGGGCAATCTGTTTGGCACACCGGAACGCGTTGCCATGGGAATGGGCCAGGAGAGCCTGTCGGCCATGCGCGAAGTGGGTGAGTTGCTGGCGTTTTTAAAAGAACCCGAGCCTCCCAAGGGGATGAAAGACCTATGGGACAAGCGCCATCAGTTTAAACCCATTCTGAATATGCCCGCCAAAGTGGTGAAAAAAGCGCCCTGTCAGGCTGTGATTATTGAAGGCAACGAGGTGGATCTGGGCAAACTGCCCATTCAAACCTGCTGGCCCAATGATGCGGGGCCACTGATTACCTGGCCATTGGTAGTCACCCGCGGGCCGGAAAAAGAACGGCAGAACCTCGGCATCTACCGCCAGCAAGTGATCGGCAAAAACAAACTGATTATGCGCTGGCTGTCCCACCGCGGCGGCGCACTGGATTTCCGCGACTGGCAACTGGCCCACCCCGGCGAGCCCTTTCCCATTGCCGTGGCACTGGGGGCCGACCCTGCGACCATTTTGGGTGCCGTCACACCCGTACCGGACAGCCTGTCGGAATATGCCTTTGCCGGACTGCTACGCGGCGAGAAAACCGAAGTCGTTAAGTGCCTGGGCAGCGATTTGCAGGTACCGGCTAGTGCCGAATTTATTCTGGAAGGGTTTATTTACCCGGACGAAATGGCCGACGAAGGACCCTTTGGCGACCACACCGGTTACTACAATGAAGTGGATCAGTTTCCGGTATTCACCGTGGAGCGAATCACCCACCGCAAAGACCCGATTTACCACAGCACCTACACCGGCAGACCACCGGATGAACCGGCTATTTTGGGCGTGGCACTGAACGAAGTGTTTGTGCCTATTTTGCAAAAACAGTTTCCAGAAATTACCGACTTCTATCTACCGCCGGAAGGTTGCTCCTACCGCATGGCGGTGGTGACCATGAAGAAACAGTATCCCGGTCACGCCAAGCGAGTAATGATGGGGGTGTGGTCATTCCTCCGTCAGTTTATGTACACCAAGTTTGTGATTGTCACCGA
>DFBC01000029.1:0-321 GCA_002367235.1 Cellvibrionales bacterium UBA3090 | reverse complement strand
CGGGATACGGTGATGATCGACAACACCCCCATCGACTATCTGGACTTTGCCTCGCCGGTTTCCGGCCTCGGCTCAAAAATTGGTTTTGATGCGACGAATAAATTCCCAGGAGAAACCAACCGGGAGTGGGGGGAACCCATTGAGATGGATGCCGCGGTCAAAGAGAAAATTGACGGGCTTTGGGATTCATTAGGGATCGATAAATAGCGGACGAATTAATTATCGGTTTCTTTGAATGATACCCATCATCTTGTAGATCAACTGCGCCGCCGCAAACTCGTAGGCATGAAAGCCCTCAATCGGCGCAAACTCCATTAAATC
>DFBC01000138.1:324-2686 GCA_002367235.1 Cellvibrionales bacterium UBA3090 | reverse complement strand
TGGCGTTCCGGTGATTACGGATTACGAAATCTGGAAAAACAACCCAGAAAAAGTATTCGGGATGTCCAAAGAGTTTACGGAAAAATACCCGAACACCACAGCTCGCATTGTTAAAGCACTATTGAGAGCCGCCAAATGGCTCGATGAAAACAATAATGCCAACCGCCCTGCTGCCGTGGAAATTCTATCCCGTTCAGAATATGTAGGCGCTGACTACGATGTTATTGCCAACAGCATGACCGGCACCTTTGAGTATGAAAAAGGTGACAAAAGAGAAGTGCCTGATTTCAACGTGTTCTTTAGACACTTTGCTACCTACCCCTACTACTCTGACGCCATCTGGTACCTCACTCAAATGCGCCGCTGGGGTCAAATTTCAGAGCCTAAATCCGATGACTGGTATCTTGAAACAGCCAAAAAGGTCTATATCCCTGAAATCTACGCCACCGCTGCTAACGAGTTGATCAACGAAGGGTTGATGAAAGCGTCTGACTTCCCTGATTTTTCTTCTGAAGAAGGATTCCGTGCACCACAGAAACACTTTATCGATGACATTGTTTATGACGGCAAGCAACCCAATGCTTACCTGAAGAAATTCCCCATCGGTTTAAAAGACGAAACGCTTTAACGGCGCGCTTTTAAAAAAGTATTTTTGCGTAAGACGTTATCAGGAAATTATTAAACATTTGCTTTGCAAAAAAAAGATGCTGGCAGGCACTGAATTAAAAAACTCTCCCCGGTGCCTGCCAGCTTCTTATAAAAGGATTACATCATGACTGAAACCATAGCCCCCTTCAGAAATGAACAAAGGGAAACCAAGTTTTCCTCAGTACAGTTTCAACAAATTTTTCGACAGGTATTCAAAACCATATCTCTACCCCTGGCAGGTATCGCTATTTTTCTGATACTTTGGCAGTCTGTTGCCAATAATATTGTTACCTCTCTCGGGCAATTCCCGGGCCCCGAACAGGTTTGGGAGCAATCAAAAAATTTGGTTGCTGAACACCAGCGTGAGCGGGAAAAAGAAAAAAAGTTCTACGAACGCCAGGATGAACGCAATGCCAAAAAGCTGGCAAAAAACCCTGATGCGAAAATAAAGATCCGCACCTACACCGGTAAAGCAACCTTTTTCGATCAGATCCTTACCAGTTTATACACGGTCGCATTTGGGTTTTTTGCTGCGTCTATTATCGCTATACCACTAGGAATTGCCTGTGGCCTTAGTGAAAAAATATATCAGTCGACAAACCCCATTATTCAAACTTTTAAACCCGTCTCGCCATTGGCATGGCTTCCCCTGGTGACCATGGTGGTGTCTGCACTCTACACCAGTGAAGATCCACTTTTTGAAAAGGCATTTCTCACCTCAGCCTTTACTGTCACCCTCTGTTGTTTGTGGCCTACGGTCATTAACACCACCGTCGGAGTAACCAGCATTGACAGAGACTTGGTCAATGTCAGCCGTGTCTTACAGCTGCCCTCTCTCGTACATGTGCAGAAAATTGTGATTCCCTCTGCGATTCCTATGATTTTCACCGGGCTTCGACTCTCGCTGGCCACCGGATGGATGGTACTGATTGCCGCTGAAATGCTGGCGCAAAACCCCGGCCTCGGAAAATTCATTTGGGATGAGTTCCAAAACGGCTCATCCAACTCACTTGGTCGCATTATGGTCGCCGTGCTCGCCATCGGTTTTATTGGCTTCCTGCTGGATCGCCTGATGTTGGCAATCCAAAAACGCATCAGTTGGGACAAGCAAGCCATTCTTCGTTAAAAGCTAATCGTTAAGGAAAATTCGAGTTAATCACTCTTTTAACTAAAAACTTTTAGCCATAACACTTAGGGAAACAATCATGAACGACAGCTATCTTCTTATCAGCCAAGTGGGCATTGAATTTGAAACTGACGACGAGCCTTTTCGTGCACTTCAGAACATCAACTTGCCCATACAAAAAGGTGAATTCATCTCTCTGATCGGTCACTCCGGTTGCGGTAAATCCACGGTACTCAATATTGTTGCTGGCCTATATCAGGCCACCGAGGGCGGTATCATTCTCGAGGGAAAGGAAGTGGATAAGCCGGGGCCCGACCGGGCAGTGGTTTTCCAAAACCACGCCCTGCTGCCCTGGCTTACCGTCTATGAAAATGTTGAACTGGCCGTAAAACGTATCTTTAAAAAGACCAAAACTAAAGCGGAAATGCACGACTGGATAATTCACAACCTGTCACTGGTGCACATGGACCACGCCATGCATAAGCTACCTGGAGAAATTTCAGGGGGCATGAAACAACGTGTCGGTATTGCCCGCTGTCTGGCCATGGAACCCAAAGTACTGCTGATGGACGAGCCCTTTGGCGCGCT
>DFBC01000138.1:0-288 GCA_002367235.1 Cellvibrionales bacterium UBA3090 | reverse complement strand
ACCCACGATGTGGATGAAGCGGTACTGCTCTCCGACCGCATCGTGATGATGACCAATGGCCCTGCCGCTACGATTGGCGAGGTGTTAGACGTCAAATTAGCTCGCCCAAGAGACCGCTTGGCACTGGCAGAGGATCCCGAATTTATCCACTACCGCCAACAAGTACTGCAATTCCTGTATGAGAAACAGAAGAACCCGGCCGCTACAGATGATTCTGGCGCTTCGGATACAGGTGAACCTCCAGAATCCAGCACGTCAGTCACGACAGAGGAAAATGAGTCAGACAGT
>DFBC01000148.1 GCA_002367235.1 Cellvibrionales bacterium UBA3090 | reverse complement strand
CAAGGGCATGGCGGGAAGCTTTGATTCCTACTGACCAAATACTTTTTTCAGCAATGCCGTCGTTTGCTTAACGGGGTCTTTACGGATGGCAGCCTCTTCCCTGGCCAAGTAATAAAAAATACCATCCATCCCCTTATTAACCGTATATTCGGTTAGGTTGGCCTTAATATCGGGTACAAATGGAATCGTTTTATAATTACTCATGATCGTATCGTAGGTTTGCACCGCACCCACTTCACTCAAACTATTTGCTATTACCGGGCGCATTTCATCGGCCAGCTGCACACTCATTTTTTCCTTAAAATAGCGCGTTGCTGAGTCATCGGGGCCATTATAAATTTTCTTGGCATCATCGATACTCATCTCGGTAATCGCCGTCCAAAAGAGCTGCTTGGCTTTCGGTGTCGCCGCCTCTGCACTTCGGTTCAGCTTGGTTTCCAGCTCACTTAACATGAAGCCCATACCTACCGTATCGAGCAAACTCTTTGCCTGCTGAATCTGGACTGGCAGTGGAATATGAATCGCCTCATCAAGATTAAATCCCTCGGGCTTGCCCAACTGACTCACCACATTTTCGGTGCCCACCTTCAGAGCATCCTTTAAGCCCGCACTGATCTCCTCCACACTGAGTGTGGATAATGCGGTATCCGTAGCACTGTTCTCGCTCTGGGGCTGAGTATTTACAACGCTATCCAATAAACTTTTACCCGTGTCCCACCAGCTACCGGCACTGACCGGCACTTGCAATAACATCAATGAAACACCGGCTAAAACTGACATTTTTTTCATATGAGGCTCCCAAGCCTTTATTACCTACAAGTAGCAATTAGCACCAGACTAGCAGGCCAGCTGAAATCTCCCTAATAATTCTGTCAGAAATCTACCGCCAACCCTTTATACTCCATCCCTCAACCACCCACATCGACATGCAGAGATTGCTGAATGAGTTTTTCCACCTTCGGTCTATGCCCCCAAATCCTTGAAGCTATTGCCGAGCAGGGCTATAAGTCGCCAACGCCGATTCAGGCCAAGGCGATACCCGCGGCAATCCAGGGAAAAGATGTCATGGCTGCAGCTCAAACGGGTACCGGAAAAACAGCAGGGTTTGTCTTGCCAATCCTGAACAAACTCGCCAGAGGTGAAGGCGCCCAAGCCAACCACATTCGCGCTCTAATTCTAGCGCCGACACGAGAACTGGCCGCTCAAGTTGCCGATAGCGTCGAAACCTATGGTAAATATTTACCACTGCGCTCTACCGTGGTCTATGGCGGCGTCAAGATAAACCCCCAGATGATGAAACTGCGTAAAGGTGTCGATGTTCTCGTGGCAACACCGGGACGCCTGCTAGACCTGTACCAACAAAATGCGGTGAGGTTTAACCAGCTGGAAATACTGGTACTGGATGAAGCCGACCGAATGCTTGATCTGGGGTTTATCACCGATATTAAAAAAGTACTCGCACTATTACCCCGTCATCGTCAAAGTCTGATGTTCTCTGCAACATTTTCTGATGACATCCGCAAACTCGCCAAGGGCTTAGTCCAAGATCCTATCGAGATCTCGGTCAATCCTCAGAACACCACGGCAACTACCGTTAAACAGTGGATCTGCCCCGTTGATAAAAAGCAAAAGCCGGCGCTACTCATCGAACTGATCAGACAAAATAAATGGGAGAGACTTCTGGTCTTTACCAAGACCAAAAAAGGTGCCAACCAGCTCACCAAATACTTAGCCAACGATGGGTTGAAAGCGGCAGCTATTCACGGAGACAAGAGTCAGGCGGTGCGAACAAAGACCCTCGAAGACTTCAAAAAAGGTTCGATAAAAATTTTAGTCGCCACCGATGTGGCTGCCCGGGGCCTGGATATCGACCAACTACCACAGGTGGTCAATTTTGACCTACCCATTGTGGCTGAGGACTATGTACACAGGATAGGGCGAACCGGGCGGGCCGGCTTAAAAGGGCAAGCAGTTTCGCTGGTCAGTGCTGATGAATTCAAACAACTGACGGACATTGAACGGTTAATAAAACAGTTATTAACTCGAAAACTAATGGATGGTTTTGAACCAGACCATAATGTCCCGGAATCAAAATTAGATCTACGACCGAGAAAACCCAAAAAGCCTAAAAAACCCAAAAACTTGAACAAACCAAAAACTGGCCAACAAACGGGTGCACGTTCTGGGGGAAAATTCAGCAGCAAATCCGGTGGTCAAAAACCTGGGGGAAGAAACAAGACGCGGGCGACGAACAGTACGGCAGGCGGGAAATCAGGCCACAAAAAGAAGAGACCAACGCGTCCCTAGAAGACCAGGTTTGCGTAACCTTCTATTGATTACCGTTTGTCTCGTCACCCTTTAATAACGCGTCAAGCCCTGCAAAGGGATTATACGTTGCAGCACTTTTCTCCGTATCCGTCGATGTATTACCACCATCGACTTCGGTATAGCGCGAGTGTTCATTATCGTGGCAGTAGAGGCACAACAATTCCCAATTGCTGCCATCCGCCGGGTTATTATCATGGTTGTGATCGCGATGATGTACCGTCAATTGACTGAGGTTTTGCCGGGTAAACTCTCGGGCACAACGGCCGCACACCCAGGGATACATTTTCAAGGCCTTTTCACGGTAGCCTTTTTCTCGTTCCTCCCGAGTGCGACGAGCTTCGGCAACTACGCGGCTGAGTTTGCTAGAGGAATTATCTGAGGGCATGTTCACGCCCCTGTCTTGCCCGAATCATCAATAATGCCCTCACCCTCACTAACTCAAACCCTTTAAACCGGTATCGCCAACAGCTCATTCAGGTGATTATCGACCTGCTCGGTGTAGTTTGGATCCATGCCGAAAAGCCCCAAATGCCCCCAATCGGTATCAATCACTCTAAGCTCACTATTCGTCACCATTTTCTGGTGGTCTTCACAGTCTCTGGGAGGGAAAAACATATCGGTACTAATGGGCATCACAAACATTTTTGCTTTAATTCGGCCCAAGGCATCTTCGAGATTACCACCCGTAATTCTGCTCACGTCCCCTCTTTGCCATTTCCAGGCCAGACACAGCAAATTATTTGGGTCCATGGGTAAGAAATACCCTTGGGTGAACCCTACGTAAAAATCTTCAAGGGAAGAAAAACCTAACTCACGCCATAGCTCTTTCTTAAACATCTCTGTGCTATAGCCCATCACAGACCAAAGGTCAGCGTGCCGACGCAACCCACAATGAACATTATTTGAATCTGAATACCAACCATTGTGCCAAGCTGGGTCAGAGGTTATGGCCTCATTTAATGTCTTGGTGAATAAGAAATCGTGGGGGGTATTTTTAGCCGTTCCGGCAATAGGTGCCGCCCGCTTTACCATATCCGGGTAGCGCACAGCCCACTCCCAGGTTTGCTGAGCACCCATCGACCCGCCGACCACCAGAGCCAATGAATCGATACCATACTTTTCAGTGAGCAGCCGATGCTGAGCGCGAACATCGTCACCGATTCTCACATGCGGAAAGGCTGCCGATCCCAGAGGTGGCGGTGTGTTATGAGGCGAGGTGGATAAACCATTACCAATTTGATTGATGATAATGACAAAATATTTATCGGGGTCAATTGCCCGCCCCTGACCGACGTAAACCTGCTCCATAATTTTACTGGTACCGGAATACCAGGTAGTCATCAAAATGGCGTTATCTTTATTCGCGTTTAACTCACCAAATGTTGAATACGCCAGCTGGCAGTTTCTGATCGTCCCGCCACTCTCTAATTGAAAATCACCCAGGTCAAAAAGCTCAAAGGGGCCATGATTCTCTTGTGAGTAATACTCATTGATCATCTTCTTCATGTTCCTTTATCAGGATTCCGAGAATAGAGGTGAAGAACCACGAATGCGTATAATTTGGCACATTAGCAACACCTACCCAGCGTAGGAGAATACGGCGAAAACTACAAAAGCTCCACCCCATAAGGTGTTTCCAGCTTAATACGCCACTGCCCCTTAACCTTGTAGATCCAGCCCTGCACCTCAAGCTTCTGTCCAAGGAGGTGAGAGAACCACGCTTTAGTAAATCGGTGGTGATGTTCTGAATAGATCATCACAGAAATATTGTCATCTAATGTCAGGCGCCAGTGCTTACCCAGATGAACGGCTGTCACCACCCCTCGAACCCTATGGAATCCACCACGCCGAATGGCTTTGGCCGCTAATGGCAAGGGCCCCTCATCGCCCCACAAGCCCAACTTGGCATCCCGGGCCCTTTGTTCTGCAGTGGCAAAGCATTCAGCCAACTTCAGGTTAGGTGGTATTGCCACGTGGTAAGCCAAACCCCGCTGTAGTAAATGTTGCTCGAGGCTTTGTCCCGAGTCATTGTAAAGATGCCCCAACCAGCGCCCATAGCGATCTTTGGTTTCAGTATCCAGTAATAACTCCATGCGCCGAGACTGCTGAACGAATTCACTGACCGCTTGCCGGGCACGACGAGAAAACGGATCGCCCGGCCGGCCATCACGCGCCAGCTCAGTGGCGTTTATACCCACGAGCCGAATTTTTCGACCATCAGACAGTGTCAGGGTGTCGCCATCGTAAATTCTGGCAACGCGAACCACCTCGGTTTTAGCAAAGGGAGCGCAATAGTTAGGCGAAGGAGGTGTAGCAAGAGAACTCTCGGTAACACCAGTGGTAATAAAACCAAATGTAGCCAGTACAAAAACAAAAAAAACGCTCAAGGCGTGTGCCCGGAGCGTTTTTTCGCTGCCTCGAAAGGCAAACATTATGAATGTTACTTCTTGGCAGAACGACCCGCAAAACGCTTGTTAAAGCGATCGATTCGACCACCGGTATCAG
The DNA here is from genome assembly GCA_002367235.1 of Cellvibrionales bacterium UBA3090. Classification (GTDB taxonomy): domain Bacteria; phylum Pseudomonadota; class Gammaproteobacteria; order Pseudomonadales; family Porticoccaceae; genus Porticoccus. The sequence continues at coordinate 3,206 of DFBC01000148.1, read as the reverse complement.
CAACTTTCTGCTTGCCGGTATAGAATGGGTGACACTGGGAGCACACATCAATGTGGATGCTGTCGACCAGGGTGGAACCAACTTCAACAACGTTGCCACAGCTACATGTTGCAGTCAGCTGACCATAATTTGGGTGGATTTCAGTTTTCATGTGCACTTAGCCTCAATGTCTTGCATACCGCCACCCAATCATCATACTGTTGAGTACCATATGCCGCTTTCAAACGAAGCGCGCATACTACCAGAAAACACCGCGCATTCAAGGTTTCAGCACAAATACTCAGCAAGACAGTCACAAGTGACCCGTAATAGATGACCAGTAATACAACACCAACAATTTACCGCGTAGCAGTGCCATCGCCCCTTCGGCGTTTATTTGACTACCTGCCCCCCGCCAACACCCCTCACACCCTGTTGCCCGGGGTCAGGGTTTTGATCTCGTTTGGCCGGCGGAAGCTCGTCGGCATTATTGTCGGCACCACCCAGCAGAGCAGCGTTTCACTGTCGCGGTTAAAGCCTATCGACGGCGTTCTCGATACCGAGCCACTGGTACCGAAGAAGCTTTTCGACTTATACAAATGGGCTGCCAACTACTACCAGCATCCCATTGGCGATGCCCTCAGTAGTGCCCTTCCGGCGCTGTTACGCAAAGGCGAAGCCATCCCAGAACAAACTGACACCCACTGGCAGCTCACCGAGCATGGCAAGGGTTTACCCGAATCTGCGCTGAGCCGGGCACCCAAACAACAACAGGCGCTCAACCTGTTACAACAGAATGACACGGTCAGCAAAGACGAATTCAAGCGGCGCAACCTTTCCAGCACCGTATTGCGGCAACTGGAACAGAAAGGCTTAATCACCGCGGTCGAGGTTAAGCAAAATACCTCGTGTCTCAACTTGGAAGAGCTGCTCTCAGAACAACCCCTGACCCTCTACCCCGAACAGCAACAGGCACTGGACAACATTGAACTGCATGGCTTTAACCCCTACCTGCTTCACGGTGAAACCGGCAGTGGCAAAACCGAAGTGTATTTACAGGCCATCGAAAAAATTCTGAGATACGGCAAACAGGCGCTGATTTTAATTCCTGAAATTAGCCTGACCCCCCAAACCCAGCGGCGCTTTCAGGTGCGTTTTAACTGCCCCATCGCAGTATTACATTCCGGCCTCACCGACCGGGAAAGAACACTCGCCTGGGATGCGGCACGCACCGGCCGAGCGCCGATTGTACTGGGAACCCGCTCTGCCATTTTCACTCCGTTAAAATCACCCGGTTTATTAATCGTCGACGAAGAGCACGACAGCTCGTTCAAACAACAGGATGGCTTTCGCTACTCTGCCAGAGATCTGGCCGTGATTCGCGCCCACCGGGAATCCATCCCTCTTATTCTGGGCTCGGCCACTCCCTCACTGGAATCGCTGTACAACTGCGAACAGGGCCGCTACACCAAACTGATGCTGAACTGCCGACCGGGGAATGCCGTGCAACCCCGCTGGCAACCGGTTGATATCCGCAAAGCGAACCTATCCAGCGGCTACTCCCGGGAATTGATTGACGCCATCACCGAAACCCTAGCGGAGGGCAATCAGGTGCTGGTATTTCTCAACCGTCGTGGTTTTTCTCCCACTTTGAGCTGCCACGAATGTGGCTGGATTTCCAACTGTCACCGCTGTGAAGCCAGACTGACGGTACACCGAAGTCCCAACCGACTGCTCTGTCATCACTGTGAGCACCTGGAACCAATACCGACAAACTGCCCGTTCTGCAACAGCGAAAAACTGCAATGTATTGGCCAGGGAACAGAGCGCAGTGAAGAGACCCTTGAGGCAATGTTTCCCGACACACCAATTATCAGGGTCGACCGTGACACCACCCGCCGCAAACAGGCCATGCAAGCGGTTGTCGATCAGGTTAACCTCGGCGAACCCTGTATTCTTATTGGCACCCAGCTACTCGCCAAGGGCCACCACTTTCCCAATGTCACCTTGGTCGCCATACTGGATGCCGATGGCGGACTATTCAGCCCCGACTTTCGGGCACCGGAAAAAATGGGGCAGCTGATCACCCAGGTGGCAGGACGCGCTGGCCGGGGAGAAAAGCCCGGCACAGTGATTCTGCAAAGCCACCACTGCGACCACCCGTTAATCGCGACCCTCACGCATCAGGACTATAGCGCCTTTAGCAAAGAACTCATCAGGGAGCGTCAACTGACTCAACTGCCGCCTTACCGACATATGGCCCTGATTCGCGCCGAAGCCGTCAATAGTGAAGCCGCCATACAATTTCTTAACTTTGTTCGACAAACTACAGAGCGACTATTACCCGCCACGAACAAAACCAGCTATCTTGGGCCGCTACCCGCCCCGATGGAAAAACGCAGTGGCCGGTTTAGGCACCAATTAAGCGTTATATGCAGTGAACGCCCCACCCTGCAAAAAATGATGGCAGCCCTCTGTCAAGAACTGGAACAATCACAGTTAGCCAAACGGGTACGCTGGTCTATCGATGTCGACCCTCAGGATATGACCTAATCCATTGGCATCTAGAAAATAGGTATGGGTATCACGACTCTTCATATAAGCTCTGGAAGACCGGCCGGCTTCTCAATACAATAGCGACCACGTGCTATTCAGGTGCTCTCAAGGAATATAAACAATCGCATGACCAGGGATTACGCCAAAAAATCTAGCCGACGCAGAACCACCAATAAACGTCAGACGAAAAAACGCGCCACCAACCAGAGCGCTCCTGGCTGGCTATGGCTGTTAGCCGGTGTACTGATCGGCGCGCTTATCATGGCATTAATGCAATTGTCGGAAGTGTCCCCCGAGGACGTGGCAAAGGCTGCCAAAGAAACGGGTGCAAACTCGCAAAATGAAGCCCAAGAAGACAGTGGCACCAAACCTCGGTTTGATTTCTACACCCTACTGCGCGATTCCGAAGTCATCGTTCCCGACACCCCGGACACCAAACAGCCTTCAAATCACCCCGTGCGCGCAGATGAAGTCTTCCTGTTACAGGTTGGCTCCTTTAAAAACAGTCACGATGCCGACAGCCTTCGTGCCCGTCTATTGCTACTAAACCTCAGCGCCAGCATAGAGACCGTCAGTCCACGCCGTAACGAAACCTGGCACAGAGTATTAGTCGGCCCGTTCAGTGACCGGTCAGAACTGGCGGATGCAAGAAGCCGGCTGGCGGGCAATGG
>DFBC01000146.1 GCA_002367235.1 Cellvibrionales bacterium UBA3090 | reverse complement strand
TGGATCACCATCCTGAGAAAACGTGAAAACTACCGACAGGCTTTTGCTAATTTTGAGCCCGAAAAAGTCGCGGGTTTCGATCAGAGGAATATTGGCGAGCTGATGAGCAATCCGGGGATCGTTCGGAACAGAATGAAAATTGAGAGCACGATAAATAATGCCCAAAGGTTTTTAGAGGTTCAACAACAGCACGGCAGCTTTGCCCGTTACTTATGGCAATTTGTCGATGGCAAACCAATTCTTAACCACTGGCAATACCAACAACAGGTACCCGCGTCTACGCCACTGTCAGAGCAGATCAGCAAAGACATGAAAAAAATCGGTTTTCGGTTTTTTGGAAAAACTATCTGCTATGCCTACATGCAAGCCACCGGCATAGTGAATGATCACACCACGTCATGCTTTCGACACAGGGAGTGCCAGAGTTAAACCTGGAACTCCCTATATACAAAAGCCAAAAAACTTAAGTATGACCTTTAGAGAAGATCTATTTAGGCGCTCGCTTGCGCTCATTTTCAGTGAGCAGTTTTTTGCGAAGACGTATACTTTCCGGTGTAACTTCTACCAGCTCATCGTCCTCGATAAACTCCAATGCCTGTTCCAGCGTGTGGGTAACTGGCGGAGACAGCGTTAACGCCTCATCAGTACCGGAGGCCCTTACATTGGTCAACTGCTTACCCTTGGTCGGGTTAACGGGCAGATCATTGTTGCGAGAATGGAGGCCGACAATTTGACCCTCATACACATCGTTACCGGCACCGAGGAATAAACGACCACGCTCCTGCAGGTTAAACAAGCCAAAGGCCAGCGTCTTACCTTTAGTCATTGAAACCAGCACGCCATTTTGACGCTTGGCTACTTCACCCTGCTTAACCGGGCCATAGTGATCAAAGATACTGGTCATGATACCCGAACCACTGGTCATGGTCAGAAAATGGGAACGAAAGCCGATTAAACCGCGGGAAGGCGCCATAAACTCAAGCCGCACACGGCCTTTACCATCTGGCTCCATATTGGTCAGTTCCGCTTTACGCAGGCCCAACTCTTCCATTACCGAGCCTTGATGCTGATCTTCAACATCAATCACGACCTGTTCGTAAGGCTCGTGAAGCTTTCCGTCAATTTCTTTCTGAATAACCTCTGGGCGAGAAACCCCTAACTCAAAACCTTCTCGACGCATGCTTTCGATCAGTACAGACAGGTGCAATTCACCACGACCGGACACAATAAATTTATCCGGGCTATCGCCCTGCTCTACTCGAAGCGCAACGTTATGGATCAGCTCTTGTTCGAGGCGATCCTTGATATTTCTCGAGGTCACAAACTTGCCTTCCAATCCAGCGAATGGCGAGTTGTTTACCTGGAACGTCATGCTGACTGTTGGCTCATCAACACTCAATGGTGGCAAAGCTTCCGGAGCATCAGGGTGGCAGAGCGTGTCAGAAATACCCAGCTTGTCGATACCGGTAATACAAACGATATCTCCAGCTTCCGCTTTTTCCACAGCCACTCGCTCAAGGCCGTCATAGCCCATCACTTGCAGCACCTTACCTTTGCGCGTTTTACCCTCACGATCGACGACAACCACTTGCTCGTTGGGCTTTAACCTTCCCCGAGCAATGCGACCAACACCAATAACACCCACATAGCTGCTGTAATCCAATGCACTGATTTGCATTTGCAGTGGACCATCAGGGTCAACTTCCGGGGATTTCACCTTGTCCACAATCATCTGAAACAAGGGCGTCATATCATCTGCCATGTCACCCGGTTCCATACCGGCAATACCGTTCAGAGCCGAGGCATAAATAACGGGAAAGTCCAATTGTTCATCGGTAGCACCCAGGCTGTCGAATAAATCGAACACCTGATCCATCACCCAGTGAGGACGAGCACCGGGGCGATCGACCTTGTTTACCACCAGAATTGGATTCAGGCCCTGCTCAAAAGCCTTTTGAGTCACAAACCGTGTCTGCGGCATTGGCCCGTCAACCGCGTCGACCAATAACAGCACACAATCCACCATGGAAAGCACCCGTTCAACTTCACCACCGAAATCGGCGTGCCCCGGAGTATCAACAATGTTGATCCGGTAATCGTTCCATTCGATTGCAGTATTTTTCGCTAAGATGGTAATCCCGCGTTCACGCTCCTGATCATTGGAGTCCATGACACGTTCTGCGCCCATACTTTTTCGGTCAAGGGTGCCGGACTGCTCAAGCAATTTATCTACCAAGGTCGTTTTACCATGGTCTACGTGGGCAATAATGGCGATATTACGAAGATTCTCGATCACAGGATTAGTCCGGAGTTGGTCAAAAGGCGGGCATTATACTGACCCAACCCTTGCGGAGATAGCTAAATTATTCTAATTACAGGTGGTTATGCTCTATTTTTACGGACGATAAACCGCCACATTGGCAAACCCTTGCTCCACCAGCAACTCAGCATGCAGGCGACTCATCACACCTTTGTCACAATAAAGCAGGTAAGAGGTGCCTTCATCCAGCTCTTTGAATTTATTTTGCAGGGTAAAAAATGGAATTTCTTGCACCTCAGAAACCTCCAACTTGAGCGGACGAACATCCACTTCGTCTGGGTGACGAATATCTACAACCACTGCACCGGACTGCGGTACAGAAAACACCTCAACCTGAGCCAGTGGCACCCTATCATCCATAACCTCATCAATGTTTTGCACCCACTTATTGGCGATGGCTCTCTCAAGCACCTCAAAATCGAATGCAGACTCCTCTCTTACAACACGCTCTTCTTTTGCTCGGGTCGTAGGCTTTACGGAGATAACCCCACAATATTCAGGCATATTTGCTGCAAATTCTTCGGTACCAATCTTCCGGGCAATATCGATAATGTCATTTTTATCAAAGGTCACCAAAGGCCTAAGTACCAGTGTATTTGTGACCGAATCTATCACCGACAAGTTAGCCAATGTCTGGCTCGACACCTGAGCCACGCTTTCACCGGTAACCAACCCCTGCACGCTCATTTCTTCAGCGATCCGCTCCGAGGCTCTCAACATCATCCGCTTTAACACAACGCCCATTTGAGAGTTGTGGACGTTACAAAGAATTTCCGATACCACTTCTTCAAATGGAACAGAAATAAACCTTACTCGATGAGACCCACCAAATTTGTTCCACAGATAAAATGCCACCTCTTTAACACCGACTTCGTGTGCGCGGCCACCGAGGTTAAAAAACAGAAAATGCGTTCGCAACCCTCTCTTAATCGTAAGGTAACTAGAAACCGTAGAGTCAAAGCCACCCGAAATCAGCGAGATCACCGAATCCTGAGAACCCAAGGGAAACCCACCCAACCCTGGTGTCGTCTCTTCAATCACATAAAGCTGGTCATGGCGAATTTCCAACTTAACGGTGATATCCGGGTTCTTGAGCTTAACGCCTGCCGCCTCGGACTGATGCAGCAAACCACCGCCAACCTGGCGTTCGACATCATGAGAGGTATACTCGTGCTTTCCACTTCGCTTCACGCGAAGCACAAACGTTTTCCCTGCTAACTTATCGGCCCAAACGGAAAGCGTTTTATCGAGGATGTCATCGAAGTCGCCCAAAGCAAAATGCTGAACCCGAGAAAAATTAGCTATTCCCGGTGTACGCGCCAAAACATCTGCCATCTGGACAGTCAACTCATTATCTTCGGGACCGGTTATTTCAATCTTCTCCCAATCCATCTCTACCCGAATACGAGAATCGAGAGACTGCAACAATTTCCGCAGATTGTTTCGCAACTGCTTGGTCATACGCTTTCGAACAGGCGCACTTTTAATGGTAATTTCTGGGAATAACTTAACGACAAAATGCATGAAAGGGGCTACTCATCACTATGACTGGGAAAAGCTGTCGATTATATTACAAATAGCCTCAATTCGGCGTATTATGGGCTGCTAAAAATATGGGAAGCAATACGACACGCGCCTCCTTTGCACCAAAACAAAGCAAGATGGCACCATATTGGTGCAATTAAGCTTCTACACTTTGAACGCACAGCCATAACCTGTTGAATTCATTGAGTCCAAAAACTGGCATGAATCATGCTTTAAATGCACCAATGAATTGCACGCTTGTTATCAGGCAGCAACTTACAAAACTTTTTTAAGTATTGCCGTCAAGTCGGCTAACTTGTTTAACCTCGATACCTACAATTGGAGGAACCAATGTCTAAAACCCTAACCCTGATTAAAGAAAGCGAAGCCCGCTGGGTAGACCTACGCTTTACAGACACCAAAGGTAAGGAACAACACGTATCCATGCCCATCAGCGAAGTTGGCGAAGACTTCTTTGAAGAGGGAAAAATGTTTGATGGTTCTTCTATTGAAGGCTGGAAAGGCATTAATGAATCCGACATGATCCTGATGCCTGACGATAACACCGCCATGCTCGACCCGTTTACCGATGAAGTAACCGTCATCATCCGCTGTGACATTATCGAACCAGCCACCATGCAAGGCTATGAACGCGACCCGCGCTCTGTTGCCAAACGCGCTGAAGAATACCTGAAATCTACCGGATTGGGCGACACCGCTTTTTTCGGCCCAGAACCAGAATTCTTTGTATTCGACGACATCAAATGGGGCTCCGACATGAGCGGCGCCTTCTACAAAATCAGCTCCGAGGAAGCAGCCTGGGCTGCCGGCCACGACTATGCTGATGGAAACATGGGACACCGCCCCGGCATCAAAGGCGGCTACTTCCC
>DFBC01000090.1:19227-19833 GCA_002367235.1 Cellvibrionales bacterium UBA3090 | reverse complement strand
GGACTGGAGTCGACCACCTCGCCATATGGACTCCACATCGTTCTTCTACGACCACAGTTCCCAGTGGCGTCATGAAAAAGTGAGCATGCACGATGTGCTGTCGCCCATTGCGGATAAATCACAGTTCCAAGAGCACATGCTCGACTACAACATTAAAGCTGAACGCATGGGGTGGTTGCCTTCAGCACCACAGCTGAATAGGAATCCATTGCAAATTACCCGCGATGCAGAAGCGGCGGGCATGGATCCGAAAGACTATGCAGTACAGGAACTTAAGTCCGGCAATTTGAAGTTTGCTGCAGAGCAACCGGATAACCCCGATAACTTTCCCCGCAACATGTTTATCTGGCGCTCTAACCTGCTGGGCTCTTCCGGTAAAGGCCATGAGTACATGCTCAAGTACCTGTTGGGTACTAAAAATGGCGTGATGAATGAAGATAACGGTGTGCGTGGCGGCATCATCCCGCAGGAAGCCGAGTGGGTTGAAGAGGGCGCTACTGGTAAGTTGGATCTGGTGACCACACTGGATTTCCGCATGTCATCGACCTGCATGTATTCCGATATCGTGTTGCCGACGGCAACCTGGTATGAGAAAGACGATCTCAA
>DFBC01000090.1:0-19121 GCA_002367235.1 Cellvibrionales bacterium UBA3090 | reverse complement strand
ATCGCCAAGAAATTCTCTGAAGTCGCCAGCTTTAATGACAATTTAGGCGTTGAGAAAGACCTGGTGACGGTTCCCATGCTTCACGACACACCCGGAGAACTGGCACAGCCTTTCGACGTGAAGGATTGGAAATATGGTGAATGTGATCTGATTCCCGGTGAAACCGCACCGAATATGATGGTGGTCGAGCGGGATTACCCCAACACCTATAAGAAGTTTACTTCTGTGGGCCCATTGCTGGAAAAACTAGGTAATGGTGGTAAGGGCATTGGTTGGAATACCGACGATGAAGTGACGTTGCTCCGCGACCTTAACTACACCGTGACAGAAGAAGGTATTAGCCAGGGTCAGCCGCGTATCGAATCAGCCATTGATGCGGCCGAAGTGGTACTGAGCCTTGCACCAGAAACCAACGGTAACGTTGCCGTAAAAGCCTGGGATGCACTGGGACAGATTACCGGGCGCGATCACAAGCACCTTGCAGAACCCAAGCATGAAGAGAAAATTCGTTTCCGCGATATTCAGGCGCAGCCGCGCAAGATTATCTCTTCTCCCACTTGGTCTGGCCTGGAAGATGAGCATGTGAGCTATAACGCTTGTTACACCAACGTCCACGAGTTGATTCCCTGGCGCACGATTACCGGTCGTCAGCAGTTCTATCAGGATCACAAATGGATGGAGGCTTTTGGCGAGCAGTTAATCTCGTACCGTCCCCCAATTCATACCAACACCATTGATCTGGTGAAGGACAAGAAGTCCAACGGTAATAAAGAGATTGTGCTGAACTGGATTACCCCGCACCAAAAATGGGGTATTCACAGTACCTATTCCGACAACCTGTTGATGCTCACCTTGTCTCGCGGTGGCCCGATTATCTGGTTGAGTGAGATCGATGCCAAAAAAGCCGACATTGAAGATAACGATTGGGTGGAGGTGTTTAACGTCAATGGTGCTATCGCCTGTCGTGCGGTGGTTAGCCAGCGGGTAAAAGAGGGCATGGTGATGATGTATCACGCTCAAGAGCGCATTGTGAATGTGCCAGGTAGTGAGACCACCGGTACCCGTGGTGGTCACCACAACTCGGTGACCCGGATTGTGATGAAGCCGACGCATATGATTGGCGGTTACGCCCAGCAATCTTACGGCTTCAACTACTACGGCACCGTAGGTTGTAACCGTGACGAGATGGTTGTGGTGCGCAAGATGGACAAGGTTGATTGGCTCGATAACGAGACCGGTGATGGCCTTCCTCAACCACTTCCAACAGAAGTTTAAGGAGACAGCGCAATGAAAATACGTTCTCAAGTTGGCATGGTGCTGAACCTCGACAAGTGTATTGGTTGTCACACCTGCTCTATTACTTGTAAAAATGTGTGGACCTCTCGCGAAGGTATGGAATACGCATGGTTCAATAACGTTGAAACCAAACCTGGTATTGGTTACCCGAAAGAGTGGGAGAATCAGGATAAGTGGAATGGCGGTTGGATTCGCAACAAAGATGGTTCTATCAATCCAAAAATTGGTGGAAAGTTTCGGGTGCTGGCAAATATCTTTTCTAACCCCGATCTTCCTCAGATTGATGATTACTATGAACCATTTGACTTTGACTACCAGCATTTACATACGGCGCCATTATCTGAGCATCAGCCAACAGCTCGTCCACGCTCGCTGATATCTGGCAAGCGAATGCAGAAAATCGAATGGGGTCCAAACTGGGAAGAGATCCTCGGTACTGAATTCGAAAAGCGTAGCGTCGATAAAAACTTCGACAACATGCAGAAGGAAATGTACGGCGAGTTCGAAAACACCTTCATGATGTATCTGCCTCGGTTGTGTGAACACTGCCTCAACCCGACTTGTGCGGCATCCTGTCCTTCGGGTGCGATCTACAAGCGTGAAGAGGATGGCATCGTACTGATCGATCAGGAGAAGTGCCGTGGCTGGCGGATGTGTGTATCCGGTTGCCCTTACAAGAAAATCTACTTTAACTGGAAATCCGGTAAGTCAGAAAAATGTATCTTCTGTTACCCACGAATTGAATCTGGTCAGCCCACCGTGTGTTCAGAAACCTGTGTGGGCCGTATTCGCTACCTGGGTGTGTTGCTGTATGACGCCGATAAAATTCAGGAAGTGGCCACTACGGAATCTGAAAGAGATCTGTATAAGAAACAGCTGGAAATTTTCCTCGACCCGAATGATCCAGCGGTTATCGCTCAGGCCAAAAAAGATGGCATCCCGGATTCAACGATTACTGCCGCGCAACAATCTCCCGTGTACAAGCTGGCGGTAGATTGGCAGCTGGCACTGCCGTTGCACCCAGAGTATCGCACCCTTCCTATGGTTTGGTATGTGCCACCGCTGTCACCAATTCAGTCCGCTGCCGATGCTGGGCATATGGGTATGAACGGTATTATCCCGGACGTGGATTCCCTGCGTATTCCCGTGCAATACCTGGCGAATTTGCTCACAGCGGGTGATGAAGAGCCAGTCAAGCTGGCACTCAAGCGACTGTTGGCCATGCGTGCCTATAAGCGTTCACAAATTGTGGATAGCACGCAGGATTTACAGGTGCTGGAAGAGGTCGGTTTGAGCGAGCTTCAGGTAGAGGATATGTACCGCTATCTGGCCATTGCCAACTATGAAGATCGCTACGTGATTCCTACCGCTCACCGCGAAGAGGCAATGTCGGAAGCCTTTGCAGAGCGTGGCGGCTGTGGCTTCTCCTTTGGTAATGGTTGTTCCACGGGTGAATCGGATATCAACTTGTTTGGTACCAAGAAAACCACTCGTAGGGATGTGATTGACACTGTTCAGGTTTGGGAGGAATAGTCTGATGGATATTATCAAGGTAATTTCTCGGCTGATGGACTACCCCAGAGCCGAGCTTCAGGCTCAGGCTTCGGGCATTGAGGCGGTAATCAATAGTGCGCGGGAGATTTCTCCTGAGATGCGCCAACAGTTGGTTCACCTGCTTCACGAAATCTACGACGGAGACCTGCTGGATGCCCAGGAAGCCTATACGGGTCTGTTTGACCGTGGTCGCTCCCTGTCGCTGTTGCTGTTTGAACACGTGCATGGTGAATCCCGAGATCGAGGTCAGGCAATGGTCGATCTGCTGAGCATTTATGAGGCGCATGGCTTCAGTATTAATGCTCGGGAGCTGCCTGATCATATTCCGCTACACCTGGAGTTTCTGGCACACCGCCCAGACCTTGAAGTCAGAGAGGGCTTGTCGGATATCAGCCATATCCTCGGCGTGCTAAGCGCTCGCTTACAGGAGCGTGAATCAGCCTATGCTGCACTGTTTGATTCGCTACTGATGATCAGTGGCGTGAATGTCGATATCAGTGAATTGCGCGAAAAAGTGGCCGGTGAAAAACGGGATGATACCCCCGAAGAGCTGGACAAGATCTGGGAGGAAGAAGCCGTCACCTTTGGTGCTGGCGATGCCCTTGGCAGCGGTTGTTCATCTTCAACGCCGGTACCACCTAAAAAATCAGCCAATGAAGCCGTAGCGGTTCGCTGGGCAAATTAAGGCAAATTTAAGGAGTGATCCATGAATAGTAATACTATTTTATTTGGCCTGTACCCTTATCTGGCAGCTATCGTCTGTTTGGTCGGCTGCTGGGTTCGTTACGATCGTGAGCAGTATTCCTGGAAGGCAGGTTCCAGCCAGGTTTTACGGACTAAGGGCATGCGCATAGCCAGTAACGCCTTCCACGTGGGGGTGTTGTTTGTGTTGGCGGGCCACTTTGTTGGTTTGCTGACCCCTGAGGTTATTTACCATCATGTTATTTCGACCCCGAACAAACAGCTGTTGGCGATGGTGTCTGGTGGCGTCTTTGGTGCGCTGTGCTTTGTCGGCATGAGCATGCTGATCTATCGTCGCTTCACGGATGAAAGGGTTAGGGCGAGCAGCAGCTTCTCCGATAACTTGGTGCTTATCTTACTTTACATTCAGTTGATACTGGGCCTGAGCACTATCTTCGCCTCCAGTCATCATATGGATGGATCAGTGATGGTGATGTTGGCGGATTGGGCCCAATCAATTGTACTTTTCCGTCCTATGGAGGCCGCAGCATCGATTGCTTCAGTCGGTTTGGTGTATAAGCTACACGTATTTTTGGGAATGACTTTGTTCTTGATCTTCCCTTTTACTCGTCTAGTTCATATCATTAGCGGTTTGGCCGCGCCGGTAAAATATTTGCTACGCAATTATCAGATTGTTCGCCAAAAGCGCGCTTAATCTGAACAGTGTTTTGCAATGAAGGCCGGGACTTATAGTTTTGACGAGTCGTTGAAATATGTCCCGGCCTATCTTTCCGGCCTCTTCTATGACAAACCGTAATTAGAGAACATCCCTATGAGCTGCTCTTCCAACACTGACTCCACTGATCAAACACCCATTGAGATTTCAGAAATCAAGGTTAATGGCGCCGTTATTACGCCAGATGAAGTCGCGCGTGAGATGCAATATCACGCTTCTGAATCTCAGGAGGAGGCCGTCCGCAAGTCCTCCGAAGTATTGATTATTCAACTGCTGCTGTTACAGAAAGCCAGAGAGCTAGGTCTGGATAAGGATCTGCCTGAGGTCAGTGAGATACCTTCAGAAGAAACCATCATTGGCCGATTAATTGAGCAGGAAGCTTCGCCGCAAGAGGTCACGGAAGAAGAATGTCGTCGATATTTTGATGCAAACAAGAGTCAGTTTGTCAGCCAGGATTTGATGGAGTTAAAACATATCCTGTTGGGTGCTGACCCCGAAGATGAAGAAAAAAGAGCCACAGCTAAAGCGGCAGCGGAATCACTGATTTCAAAGTTGGTTGAGTCATTCGAACAGTTTGAAGCCCTGGCAAATGAGCACTCGGATTGTCCTTCAAAGGAAACGGGTGGTAGTTTAGGGCAGATTACCCGAGGCCAGACCACTCCCGAGTTTGAAGATGCTGTCTTTGAGCTTGATGAAGGTTTGGCGAAAGACCCTGTTGAGTCTCGTTATGGTTTTCACGTGGTCTATGTTGACAGGAAGTTGCCGGGAAAACAGCTGGAATATGATCAGGTTAAAAGTGATGTGGCTAATATGTTGATGGAGTTCGGTCAGCGTAAAGCGATTGCACAGTATATTCATAAGTTGGTCGATGAATCGGAAATCGAAGGCATCGATTTTGAGATTGGCCGCCCACTGACCAACTAATCTTGCACTAAAGTTTATACATCGATTATCTGCATGCACGTCTAAATGAACCGTTTAGACGTGCATGTTATTTTTATTGCATTCCACTCACTAACGATCCATTGGCCTGATTATTCCCGCTGCCAACTGGGTTTACGTTTTTCCAGAAAGGCGGATAAGCCTTCTTGCCCTTCTTGGGACAGCCTGACATCGGCAATGCGTCTACAGGTGTCCTTAATTAGCGCATCACTCATAGGGTTCCTCCCGACGTCCTGAGCTAACTGTTTGGCTGCGCACATCGCTGCGGGGCTATTTTTTAGTAGTGTGGCAATGAGTTGAGCGGTGGCGTCGTTCAATTGTGTTTCTTCAACGACCTTATTGATCAACCCTAATTGGGCTGCCTGCCTGGCATCGAAGGTTTCCCCTGTCATGAAATAGTGCCTCGCTTTGTGAGCTCCAATGGCCTCGATGATGTAGGGGCTGATGGTGGCTGGGATCAAGCCGATTTTTACTTCGCTAAAAGCAAATAATGCATTTGTTGTCGCAATGGAAATATCGCAGCAGCTGATTAGACCCAGCGCGCCGCCAAAGGCTGGCCCTTGCACTTTAGCGATGGTTGGCAGCGGCATTTCATTCATTGTTTTTAGCATGTCTGCCAGAGCCTCCGCATCTCTCAGGTTATCTTCATAGCGGGATGTTCCAACCCGTTTCATCCAATCAAGGTCGGCCCCAGCAGAAAAAGTTGTACCCTCTGCAGCAAGAATGAGCACCCGGGTTTTTGAATTGGCCATGATTTTTTTTAATGTCATGGTTAGCCTGGCAACCATCTGGTCGTCGAAGGCATTGTGTTTTTTTGCCCTGTTGAGGGTGATAGTGGTAACGCCCCTGGTGTCCGTTGTGGTGGTCACGGTGTCGGTCATCGGTTACTCCTGGTGGCTCTAAATCCTACATTCTGAATATCCCAAAATGTGTATCGTCAATGGGTTTGTTTAATGCGGCGGCAAGTGATAACCCTAAGATCTTTCGTGTGTCCATGGGGTCGATTACGCCATCATCCCAGAGTCTTGCCGATGCATATTCAGGGTTGCCCTGAGCTTCATACTGTTTGATGACGGGGAGTTTAACGGCGGCCTCAAGTTCCTCGGTCCAGGGTTTCTCCTCTTTCTGGCGTTGTTCTCGCTTAACTTGTGCCAGCACACTGGCAGCTTGTTCGCCGCCCATGACGGAGATGCGAGCATTGGGCCACATAAACAGAAAGCGCGGGTCGTAAGCGCGACCACACATCCCATAGTTTCCTGCACCAAATGAGCCGCCGATAATGACAGTGAATTTAGGCACCTTCGCACAGGCTACGGCTGCCACCATCTTTGCTCCGTGCTTGGCGATCCCTTTTTCTTCATGGTGTTTTCCCACCATAAAGCCAGTGATGTTTTGCAGGAAAATAAGGGGGATTTTTCGTTGGCAGCAGAGCTCGATAAAGTGGGTACCTTTTAATGCAGACTCGCTAAAGAGAATGCCGTTGTTGGCGATAATGCCAATGTGGTGCCCCAATAAATGGGCGAATCCGCAAACCAGTGTTGTGCCATAAAGTGCTTTGAATTCATCGAATTCCGATCCATCCACGATTCTGGCAATGACTTCCCGTACGTTATAGGTGTAATGCGGATTGTGGGGGATGATGCCGTAGATTTCTTCTGAGTCGTAAAGTGGTTCTACGGGAATGCTAACCGTGTGTCGGTCTGGTTGATCCCTGTTCAAATGGCTGATGCACTGGCGGGCCAGCTGCAAAGCATGTTGGTCATTTTCGGCATAGTGATCGGCGACGCCAGATGTGCGGCAGTGCAATTCGGCACCACCTAGTTGTTCTGCCGAGACGGTTTCTCCTGTTGCAGCTTTGACCAGTGGCGGGCCACCAATAAAGATAGTGCCCTGACTTTTTACAATAATAGCTTCGTCGGCCATGGCTGGGACGTAGGCTCCCCCAGCGGTACAGGAACCCATCACCACCGCAATTTGTGGAATGTGTTGTGCCGACATATTGGCCTGATTAAAAAATATTCGACCGAAGTGTTCTCGGTCGGGAAACACCTCATCTTGATGTGGCAAGTGGGCGCCACCCGAATCTACCAGATAGATACAGGGCAGATTATTTTCCTGGGCAATTTGTTGGGCGCGTAGGTGTTTTTTTACGGTGAGAGGGTAGTAGGTCCCGCCTTTTACTGTGGCATCGTTCGCGATAATCATGCAGGTTTGTTGGCTAACCTGACCGATACCGGTAATTATGCCTGCAGCAGGGAGATACTCGTTATAGACATCCCAGGCAGCCAGTTGGGAGAGTTCCAGAAAGGCCGCGTCGTCATCGAGCAATAATTTAATGCGCTCCCGGGGCAATAACTTCCCTCTGGATGTATGACGTTCGCGGGATTTTTTATCCCCTCCGAGGTTGATCTGATTCAGTCGGGCATTGAGGTTCTCCACTTGCACCTGCATGTGCTGTCGGTTGTTTAGATACTCGTCTGATTTGAGGTTTATATGCGATCGAATTGCTGTCATAAGGGTTACCTCTGCCTATTTAAACGGCGCCCATGAGGTCGTTTATTTTGTTTCGTTGAAAAGCTCTCGGCCGATTAACATGCGCCGTATTTCACTGGTGCCAGCGCCTATTTCATACAGCTTGGCATCGCGTAGTAGTCGGCCCGCAGGAAAATCGTTTGTATAGCCATTGCCCCCGAGTAACTGAATGGTGTTCAGGGCGATTTTTGTGGCCATCTCCGCCGTAAACAGAATGACTGCGGCGGCGTCCTTTCTGGAGTTCTCGCCGTGATCGCAGGCTGTTGCGACAGCATAGAGGTAGGCGCGGCAAGCGTTGAGGCCGGCGTACATATCGGCCAGCTTAGCCTGAATAAGTTGGAATTCTCCGATGGCCTGGCCAAATTGTTTTCGGTCGTGAACATAGGGTAGTACGGTGTCCATACAGGCTTGCATGATGCCCACTGGCCCACCTGCGAGCACCGTGCGTTCGCAGTCCAGGCCCGACATCAATATCGCCATGCCTTCGCCTTCTTTGCCCAATATGTTCGTGTCTGGTACTTCGGTATTGTCAAAAACCAACTCACAGGTATTGGAGCCTCGCATACCTAACTTGTCCAACTTCTGATGGCGGGAGAATCCGGGAAAGTTTCGTTCGACGATAAAGGCGGTAAAACCTTTTTGATTTTCCGGGTTGGTCGTTCTGGCATAGACAACGTAGGTGTCGGCATCAGGACCATTGGTAATCCACATTTTGTTCCCGTTCAGGAGATACTTGTCGCCCTGTTTACTGGCGCTGAGTTTTATACTTTTTACGTCTGAGCCCGCATTCGGTTCCGACATGGCGAGCGCGCCAACATGTTCTCCGCTACAGAGTTTCGGCAGGTAGGTGGTTTTCTGCTGTTTACTGCCATGTCTGAATATCTGGTTGACGCAAAGATTAGAGTGAGCGGCATAGGAAAGGCCCACCGATGCTGATGCCCGGGAAATTTCTTCCATCGCCACCACATGGGCCAGGTAACCCATGCCGGCTCCGCCATACTCTTCAGATACCGTTAGGCCTAACAGGCCCATTGCTCCGAGTTTGTGCCACATATCGGAGGGAAATTCGTTTGCCCTGTCGATGTCTGCAGCTCTGGGTGCAAGTTCTGTTTGAGCAAACTTGTTGATGCTGTGGCGCAACAGATGGATATCTTCGCCAAGGTGGAAGTTGAGGTCGGGGTAGGTGTTGTTCATAGCGTGATACCTCCCAAGCCATAATGAATTGATTTAGCTCAGCCCGTTTCTTTGAGAGCGGCCAAACATGAATTCTCGGCGTCTTGTAAGTCATGCATCATTTGATGTATGTCGTTCAGTTGTTGCTTCAGTTTTTCCCGTTGCTGTTGGATTTTCCCAATCAGGTGTTTGAGCTGAGAGGTGTTACCTTTGGCAGGGTCGTACAGATCAACAATTTCACGGCTTTCTTCAAGGCTGAACCCGAGTCTTTTACCTCGAAGTATCAGCTTGAGCTTGGTTCGGTCTGCGGCTGCGTAAATACGAGTTTGTCCCCTTCGCTGGGGGGTTAGTAAGCCAATATCTTCGTAGTGCCTGATACTTCGAGTGGTAATCCCAAACTCGCGGGATAAGTCGCTAATGCTGTATTCGAGCATGGTGTTGGGCATTGTGCGGGTGCTCTCGGTGACATTGTCGTTTAAGCATAGATTACCTTTACGTTAACGTAAAGCTGGTCTATATGGTGGGGTTTTGGACGAGGTCTTTACCAGGGTGAACTGCCGAGTGGTTTGCTTACTGGTTTCGAGTGAGAAGGGCTAATTGCCGAGAGACTAGTTGTTGCGCGTCATCGTTGAGCGCGTTGAGCCGATATAAGGCATCGTTTTCACTCAGGGGGGACAGGTCGATTTCAGCGAGAGAGGGGTGGGAGCCGGTATCGTTATCCAGCAATATTTCCCCAACAGCCGATTTTTCTAATAGCGAGGTCAAGCCGTTGATACGATTCTCGTGATTCAGCTCGTTAAGTAGCTTG
Source organism: Cellvibrionales bacterium UBA3090 (assembly GCA_002367235.1). Lineage (GTDB taxonomy): Bacteria > Pseudomonadota > Gammaproteobacteria > Pseudomonadales > Porticoccaceae > Porticoccus. Next base: position 9,399 of record DFBC01000090.1, on the reverse strand, counting down.
GAGGTGGAGGGAGACTGCGGTGCACTTGAAATAGCCCCGGCCAGCTCTACGGTAACACCTTGGGTGGTCAGTAGTTGATGCGTCAGTTGGAACAATGCCGTGGCGCAGTAAATGGCGCGAAGACGGTGGTCGCCGTCTTCGTCGGTGCTGTGGAATTCGAGGTGAATACTGTAGTGGCTCGAGCTGAGACGGGTGGCTCCATATAAGTCTGCCGCATCGTCTACTAAGTAGTCGAGACGTGTCATTAGCGTCTCAAAGTGTTCCCGATTGAGCAGGCTTTCAAGCCTCGGCAGGTTTTTACAGGCAATGCCAAGAATAGAGCTTTGATAGGTGGTCTGGTCTGTGGGCAATTGTCGCCTGGTGGCTAATAGTGGCTCTAAACGTCTTTCCAGAATGCCGAGCTCATCTAGATTTTCTGAGTCATCGCCGGGTAATTGTTGAGAGAGGCGGTTGAGTCTGGCCGATACCTTTTTTGCTAAGTGGCTTGAAAACAATGTTAGGAATGCCGTTATGACAAGCCAGAAGAAAATAAACAGGTTTAGTAGCTCTTTGTAGGGAGCAAAGAAATACTGCTGGCTCAGTTCAATGGTCACATAACCTGCAGTGGTGTTTTCAATATCAATGGGTCTGGTATGTGGACTTAACTGATGGGCTGTTATCTGCTCATGTTGAGCCTGCACCAATAGACGGTTACTTGCATCGTAAACTGAAGCACGCTGTATACCTTCGAGAGCGAGCATTTCGTCGACTTCGACCTGTAAACTCAGGGTGTCTTGATGAATAACGGCGTCGCGCACTATTTTTGCCAGCTGAGAAGCAAGTGTTGAACCGAGGTTGTTGCGTTGTTGGGAGGCCAGGGTATGTAATTGAAAATTGAGGCCCAAGCCAATCACCAAGCCTATTATCAGTGTGGCTGTCAGCGTTAATGTAGGCAGTCTTTTGGCAAACAATTTATAGGTTGTGCCCATTAAGCCATCTTTCCATAGAATTAAATTAGTATAAGTTTGCCGGTATGGCGTTTGTTTTCAACAGGTTTGTGCGATGGGCGCATTCTATCTTATTCCTGGCTCTCCTATAATACCCGCTCAATATGAAAGTCGTTGTGGCTTGTGCCACCTGTGATGGAATCTGCTGTGAGAGAAATTTTACTGATTAATGTGTCTGGAGAAGATAAGCCAGGCGTAACGCGTGCTGTGTCCGAAGTGCTGGTGGAACACGGTTCCGATATTTTGGATATTGGGCAAGCCGTGATTCACGCTAGTTTAAATCTTGGCATTCTTGCAAAAATTCCAGAAACCCGAGTGGCCGCACAGGTTCAGAAAGAAATTCTCTACAGTCTCCACGCGATGGATATGAAAGTTAAATTTCAGACCATCTCAGAAGAAAGTTATGAACTATGGGTGGGGCAGCAAGGCAAGCCCCGTCATATAGTGACATTGCTGGCACGCCGGGTCTCAGCCCAACACATTGCGCGAGTTACAACGGTAACGGTGGAACATGGCCTTAATATTGACAAAATTACCCGTTTGTCTGGTCGTGTACCGCTGGAGCGGATCGATGATGACAGTAAAGCCTGTGTCGAATTTTCTCTGCGCGGGGTGCCCGCAGACATGGCTTCGCTTCGTGCTTCTCTGCTGGAGTTGTCAGCAGAAATGGATGTTGATGTGGCCTATCAGGAGGATAATATCTATCGCCGCAATCGTCGCTTGGTGGTCTTCGATATGGATTCCACATTGATTGATGCGGAAGTGATTGATGAATTGGCAAAGGAAGCCGGAGTCGGAGAGCAGGTTGCAGCGATTACTGAGTCTGCAATGCGTGGTGAGCTGGATTTCAAAGAAAGTTTTGCCAGGAGAATGGCGTTGCTAAAAGGTTTGGATGAATCTGTGCTCGAGGGTGTCACCAAGCGTTTGCAGCTTACCGAGGGCGCTGAAGCCTTGATGTCTACGCTGAAGCGGCTTGGCTATAAAACCGCGATTCTCTCCGGTGGTTTTGATTACTTTGCTGAGCGGGTTCAGGAAAAACTGGGCATAGATTACGTCTACGCCAATCAACTTGAAATTGTCGATGGAAAAGTTACAGGCAATGTTTCAGGTGAGGTGGTGGATGGTCAGCGAAAAGCACAGTTGCTAAGAGAAATTGCTGCGGGTGAGAACATTGATCTCGAGCAGGTTATTGCCGTGGGCGACGGCGCAAATGATTTGCCGATGTTGAGTATTGCCGGTTTGGGTATCGCTTTTCGGGCCAAGCCTTTAGTGAAAGCCAACGCCAAGCAGTCCATTTCAAAACTCGGGTTGGATGGCATTCTTTATCTGATGGGTTTCAGCGACAGGGATACGTTGCATTTGCAATAGTGCCGATCTGTTCCCTCGGTACGACCGGGAATTAAATATCTTAGTTTTCGTCGCTAAAGTCGTAATTCATCATTGGCAGCGGCGGCTGTAAAAAGTGTCCCTGTATGTAGTGAACACCGCAACGCCAAAGGGTGGGGATCATGTCGGCCCGCTCTACAAAGGGGACGATAATTTTCTCGTCTTCGGCTTTCAATGCGTTAATCAGGGTTTCAACTTCTTCTACAGCATCATCACTTTCATTGGCGTTCTCAATAATCACGCTGTCGAATTTTACAAAATTAACGGAGAGCTTTTTCAATAGTTTCATGGGCTCAATGGCAAGCCCAAAGTGGGAAAGTGCAACATCGCCATTAATTCGGCACAACTCTTCGATCAATTGGACGGAACGGTGAAATTGTCTGGCGACATCAATTTCACGCAGTTGAAATATCAAATGTTTAGGCAGCAATCCGGATGCTTTAAGAGCAACTTTCAGCCAAGGAATAAAGCCTTCGTCGGCAATGGTGTGTCCACTGATGTTGATAAACAATCTGGTAGCTGGTGCTGTTTTTAATTTTTCAGCAAGGGTCTTGATGGACTCAAGAATCACCCAGTGGTCAATCTCAATAGCGGTGGGTGTTTTAAATACTTTGGCAATAAAGTGTTCTGGGAGGTGGTCGCCAGTTGCTTCAGGTTTAACCTGCATCAGTACTTCGTAGAACTCTTGAGGGTCTCCATGAAGTGGGATTACAGGTTGGTACAGTAATTCAAACTGTTTTTCAGCCAGCATCGCCTTGGCCGTATCTTCAACATTTTCCTCTGTATACTCTGGGCCAACACTGGATTCATAGAGTTTTGCACCGTTGGCATAATCGGTGCTGTCGCGCTCCATGTGGAGTTCAGTTAGTGCATTTAAAGTATGTTCTATGCAGCTTTCGGCAGTGGAGACTGTTTCACTGATAACCGTAGCGCCAATGCCCAGGGTTAACGATACAGTTTGGTTGTTGAGTTCAAAGATGGCTTGATCCACGGCTTCACATAGGTGAGAGGCAAACATTAATCCCGCATCTGCCCCTGTGTTTGGCAGAGTCATGACAAAGCTATCTTCTTTGAATCGTTTTAGCGTATGGCTCTCTTTGCCTTCGGCCTTAATTTTCTCAACCAGTTGCCAGACTAATTCTTCCGTTTCCTGTAAACCAAGTTCCTTTTGGACGTTCAAATAGCGGTCGATGGTAATGTAGAGAAGTACCGAGGTATTGTGCTTTTGAGCAGCCTGGCGAATAGTGTTGTTGATCATTTCGAAGACTTTGTCTCGCTGGATATCCACAGAACTGGTATTCAGGACCTCTTCTGTATTATTGAAACCGTTGCATTGATTTTCGAGAAATGTCTTGGTGATAAGGAATTCCAGCGCGGGCTCGCTTTGGTAGTCAACCTGAGCAATGTGCATTTCTATGGGGACGGGGATGTCGCCATTGGTTACACCCGTAAAACGAATGATTTCAGACGATATAGTGGTATCAGCATCAATAGGTTTAAGAAACTTCTTCATCCGTGGCTGATCTTCGGTAGAAATATTGTCGATAACGGGTAAGCAGGCAATACTTTCATCATTCAGGTAGCCAAACAGTTGGGAATAACTGTCGTTTGCAAATAAATAGGTTCCTTCTTGTACGATAGCAATGGCATCTTCAGAGCTGCCGAGTAATCTGTCACAGCGAGCTTCTGCATCAGCATAGCGGCGACGACAGAGACGCAAGCGCCGCCGTTGTTCCAGATCGTAAAGTATGCGCGATATTGCTAGAAGCAGGTGTTGGTCTTCATCCATTGGGACTATGTCGGCAGCACCGAGCCTCAAACCTTCAACAATTTCTGATGGGTTGTATTCATCTGAAATTAGCACCGTGGGGGTATCAAGGTTGAGCTTTCTAATGTTTGAGAAGATTGTTTTTATAGGGACATCGGTTCCACTGAACTGAGCAATGACCAAGTCCCAAGGCTTGTCTTGAAGTAGCTTGGTCAGGATGTCGACACTGGTGACATGTTTTGATTCAGAACGGTAATTGGCATTTCGCAGCAGGCTGACAATTCGATTTGCGATTTCTAAATCGTCGTGAACCAGAAGAAGTTTCAGTGAGTTATCTGCCGCCATTTTGCTCGAGTTTCCTTAGGTGTCTGTAACGCAGTGTACCTGAACCACATGCAATTTGTGTTTGATAAAAAACATTATAATCGAATGCGATATGAGGGCTACTGTATGTAAATCAATCATGTGAGCTGCATTCTATTTAATAGGTTTGTTCTAGGGTTGCGGCGGACTAAAGCAGTGGCACTTTATTTTGTGCGTCGGGAATTTCTCTGACCAGTTTTGGTACCAAATAACCGGGTAGCGTCGCCATAAGTTCAGCGACGAGTTGTCTGGCTTTTATATCCGATACTTCAAAATGAGCTGCGCCCTGTATTCGGTCCAATTGATGCAGGTAGTAGGGCAGTACGCCGACATCAAAGAGTCGTTCGCTCAATTGTTGAAGTACCGACAAGTCATCATTTACGTCAGCTAACAGCACTGTTTGGTTGAGTAGCGTCACGCCAGCATCTTTTAATCGGGTCAGTGCGCCAGCAACGGCGGTATCCAACTCATTGGGATGATTGCTGTGAATGACCATAGATGTTTTGAGTCTGGTTTCAGTGAGCCATTGCAGGCAGCTGTCTGTCACCCTGCTGGGGATGACGATAGGTAATCTGGTATGAACCCTGAGTCGCTTCACATGGTTTATCTGGGCCACTTGCTGGGTTAGCCATTGCAGTTGTTTGTCGCTGGCGGCCAGTGGATCTCCTCCGCTGTAGATAACCTCGGAGATGGAGTCGTCTCCGGCTATATATTCCAAAGCAGCTTGCCATTCGTGGCGGCTGGGTTTGTTGTCTTGGTAGGGGAAGTGTCGGCGAAAACAATATCGGCAGTTGATTGCGCAATTAGGGCTAACAATAAGTAATACCCGGCCATGATATTTGTGGATAAGCCCTGCAATTGGATTGGCGACCTGCTCTTTCAGCGGGTCTTCGCTGTAACCGGGTGCTGCCAGTAATTCGTCGCCCAGTGGCAGTACCTGCCGTAACAGGGGGTCGTTAGGGTCGCCTATGGCAATACGCTGAAGATAAGAATGGGGGACGCGAAGGGGGAAGTCTCCGTGTGCATTGAGTGCGCCATCTAACAGGGAATGGCTTAAACCGAGCATGTCCAATAGTTGTTTGGGGTCGCGAATGCTGCTGGCTAGTTGTTCCTGCCACGTTAGGCTATCCACAGTTACCGCAGAACGGGTTATCATAGGCGGCTCTTATACTTAGAAACGTTTTATCGAATATTGAGGCAATAATGGCTAACTATTCTACCAATGAATTTCGCTCCGGTCTGAAAGTAATGCTGGATGGCGACCCATGTTCCATCGTGGAGAATGAATTTGTAAAGCCTGGCAAGGGTCAGGCATTTAACCGTGTGCGTCTGCGCAACCTGAAAACAGGCCGTGTGTGGGAGCGAACCTTTAAGTCTGGTGAATCTCTTGAAGGTGCCGATGTTATGGATTGTGATATGCAATACCTCTATACCGATGGCGAGCATTGGCACTTTATGGAACCCGACACGTTTGAACAGCATCAGGCAGACGAAAAGGTTGTGGGTGAGACGGCCAAATGGCTGAGAGAGCAGGATACGGTGGTTGTCACGTTGTATAATGGAGCCCCGCTGGCGGTTGCTGCGCCTAATCATGTAGAGCTGGAAATTGTAGATACGGATCCCGGACTGAAGGGTGATACCGCTCAGGGTGGCACTAAGCCAGCGACCTTAAGCACTGGTGCTGTGGTGAAAGTACCATTGTTTTTAAACATAGGTGAAATAATCAAAGTTGATACTCGAACCGGTGAGTACTTAAGCCGCGCTTAATGTTGGGTTGAGGTAATAACGTTGATTACCAACACGGGAAGGGTGGCGTAGGCCGCCCTTCTTTATGTGCCATGTTTTGTAACAACAGAATAGGTTGAGATGTCCAATTGGCAGCCGACAGCAACAATCGACACGCTTCGCCTCCGGGCAAAGCTACTCGCCAGCGTTCGCCAGTTTTTTGAGATGCGCGATGTGCTGGAGGTGGACGTGCCGGTGTTGTCGGATACCGGGGTGACAGACCTGCATATTGACTGCCTTCAGACCTTGGTTAGCGGTGAGGTGCGGTATCTACAAAGTTCGCCAGAATATTTCATGAAGCGCCTGCTGGCATCGGGTAGTGGCCCCATCTATTACCTGGGAAGGGCATTTCGTGATGGAGAGAATGGCTGTCGCCACAACCCGGAATTTACCATGCTTGAATGGTATCAAACGGGTTGGGATGAGCATCAACTGATGAGAGAGGTGGCGGCACTGTTGAGTGAGCTGGGGATAAGCGCCCAGCCCCAGAGGTTAGCCTATGGGGAGCTGTTTAAACGGGTAACCGGTCTGAACCCCCACACTGTTGATCTGGCTGATCTTCAGGAAATGGCGTCGAGTCTTTCTGGCAATGATTTTTCAAACGAGGGTCGCAGCACCTGCCTGGATTTGATTTTTAGCCTTTCGGTAGAGCCTTGTTTGTCAGATGGCATGGTGTTTGTTTATGACTATCCGGCTTGCCAAGCCGCATTGGCGCGTTTGGATAAAGATCAGCAGGGTCATCTGATTGCCCGCCGTTTTGAAGTTTTTCTAAATCGGGTTGAACTGGCAAATGGCTACTATGAGTTAGTTGATCCTGTTGAGCAGCAGTCCCGTTTTGATGCAGATCTTGCGCTTAGGCATGCTGCAGGAAAGCCTGCAGCACCAGTCGACAAAGAGCTATTGGCCGCTATGGAGGCTGGATTGCCTGCTTGTAGTGGCGTAGCGCTGGGAATCGATCGTTTATTAATGCAATTGTTGGGTGCTACTGATATTGCTGCGGTGATGCCCTTTGGGGCGGTTGGTACGTCTTGTGGATAAAGACTTGCCCTTTGCTATTTTTCTAATGGGACCCACAGCTACAGGTAAAACCGACGTGGCTATAGCGCTTCGGGAGCACTACCCGGTAGAGCTGATTAGTGTTGATTCGGCGCTGGTTTACCGGGACATGAATATTGGATCGGCAAAGCCGGATTCTGAATTGTTGGCTCGTGTACCACACCGGTTGATTGATATTAGAGACCCATCTGAGCCCTACTCGGCGGCAGACTTTGCCCATGAAGCACGCCGTGCCATGGATGAGATTTCCGCTGAAGGTCGCATACCGCTTTTGGTCGGTGGCACGATGCTTTATTTCAAGGCGCTGATAGATGGATTGGCTGATATTCCGCCCTCCGATCCCCAAGTAAGGGAGGCTATCGAGCGCGAGGCGGCGATCAAAGGTTGGCCTTTTTTACATGCTCAGTTGTCAGAAGTAGATCCGGAATCAGCGGCGCTGCTACACCCGAACCATTCCCAGCGTATTCAACGAGCGCTGGAGGTGTTCAGGATTTCAGGAAAGAAGCTTTCCGATCTGAAGCGCGAGCAGGCAGAAGAGGGGAGTGTTCTCTCACCCATTGGCGACGAGTATCAATTGATTCAGATGGCTTTGTTGCCTGAAAACAGGTTGGCTCTACACCAAAGAATTGAGCAGCGTTTCAATGCTATTTTGGCGAATGGTTTTGAAGCAGAAGTTCGGCGATTATATCAACGTGGAGATCTACATCCCGACCTGCCTTCTATGAGAGCCGTAGGCTATCGTCAAATGTGGCAATACCTGGCTGGGCAGGTGGATTACGACGAAATGGTTGAGCGGGGAGTCATAGCCACTCGGCAATTGGCCAAGCGCCAGCTCACCTGGCTGAGAAAGTGGCCGGATTTGCAAGAAATCTACATTGATTATGAGGCCGGGCGGGATGAAATTTTTGAAAATAGTTTGGCCAATTGCTTGAAAATATTGAGAAATGCACCCATATACAAGGGTAAGAGCCGGTAGTATGATTAGCCGTCTTTCAATTGTATGTATGTTTCGCTGGGGTTTTTTCATCTAATTAATTGTTTTCTCAGCGGTTTATTTTGTTCCTTAGTTTAGGAGAATCATGATGTCAAAAGGGCATAATCTACAAGACCCTTTTTTAAATGTCTTGCGCAAAGAGCACATTCCCGTCTCTATTTTTTTGGTCAATGGTATTAAGCTTCAGGGACAGATAGAGTCCTTTGACCAGTTTGTGGTGTTGCTAAAGAATACTGTCAGTCAGATGGTATACAAGCACGCTATTTCCACCGTAGTACCTTCTCGTCCTGTTCGTTTGCCTATGGCTGTTCCCGGTGCCGCTGGTGAATCTTCGGAAGGCGAGGAGTAAGGAGAGCACTGATTGTTTTTTGAACGCCCTGATTCTGGCGAGCTTGCCGTACTGGTTCATCTTGATTTAGCCAGTGAAAACGAACCGGAGGATCCCAGGGAGTTTGAAGAGTTAGTCCTCTCTGCAGGTGGTGATCCGGTCTCTTTAATTACTGGCTGCCGGAATTCTCCCCATCCCAAATACTTTGTCGGCACGGGCAAGGTAGATGAACTTTGCCAGGCAGTAAAAGACAATTCCGCTGGCTTGGTTATCTTTAATCATAATTTATCGCCAAGCCAAGAACGTAACCTTGAGCATGAACTTAAATGTAGAGTGCTCGATAGGACTGGTTTGATCCTGGATATCTTTGCTCAGCGTGCCCGAACCCACGAAGGTAAGTTGCAAGTAGAGTTGGCTCAGCTGCAACACATGTCCACAAGACTTGTGCGGGGTTGGACACACCTGGAACGCCAAAAAGGTGGGATCGGGCTTCGTGGCCCAGGAGAAACGCAGTTAGAAACAGACCGGCGATTATTGCGCGGGCGAATTAAATCCATTCTCAAACGATTAGAAAAAGTACGTCGTCAACGAGATCAGGGCCGTCGTTCCCGTCAGCGGGCTGAAATTCCAACGGTATCACTTCCTGACTTCATCAGTTACTTCCGCGGACCCATATTTAATCGAGTCACGAACGCTGACGTTTACGCGGCTGACCAGCTTTTTGCGACGTTAG
>DFBC01000055.1 GCA_002367235.1 Cellvibrionales bacterium UBA3090 | reverse complement strand
AAAAATAATCTGACGTTTATAGGGGTATAACTTGGCTCAAGTCTTATGGGAAAAGTGTCTGGGCTATCTTCAGGAGGAGCTTCCAGCACAGCAGTTTAATACCTGGATAAGACCGCTGCAGTTAGATCTAAGCCAAGATGACAAATCTATATTATCAAACGAAATTCGACTAGTTGCGCCAAACCGTTTTGTAAAAGATTGGGTGTCGGATAAGTTTCTCGAACGAATAGCAGAGATCTATCAGCAGCTCCGTGGGGAGCATTGTGCTGTTATCGTAGAGTCCAACAACGGTCAGCAGTCCATCCCTCAAGTTACAAAACAAGCTGCGCCGCCCGTGGTTCTAGAAAAGCCTTCATTCCCGGCAACAACACATATACATGTACAGCCAGAGGTGCGAAAACCAGATGTTGAGGGTGGCTTGAACCACCGAAGTAATGTCAACGAGACGTTTACCTTTGGGTCATTTGTTGAGGGTAAATCAAACCAGTTAGCATTAGCAGCATCGCGTCAGGTTGCGGAAAACCCCGGAGGTTCTTATAACCCACTTTTTATATATGGTGGTGTTGGTCTGGGTAAGACACACCTAATGCACGCTGTTGGCAATGCACTACGGCAACAAAAACCAAACGCTAAAATTATTTACTTACATTCTGAGCGGTTTGTAGCCGATATGGTTAAGGCTCTACAGCTAAATGCCATTAATGATTTCAAACGATTTTACCGTTCAGTTGATGCACTGCTTATTGACGACATACAGTTTTTTGCCGGAAAGGAGCGATCCCAAGAGGAGTTTTTTCATACCTTCAATGCCTTGCTTGAAGGCGGGCAGCAAATGATTCTCACCTGTGATCGCTACCCAAAAGAAATAGTCGGCCTCGAAGAGCGCTTAAAATCACGTTTTGGTTGGGGGTTGACTGTCGCCGTTGAGCCACCAGAGCTAGAGACGCGGGTCGCTATTTTGATCAAAAAAGCGCAACAGGCAAGAGTCGACCTGCCTAATGATGCGGCTTTTTTCATTGCCCAGCGTATTCGTTCAAATGTACGAGAGTTAGAAGGGGCACTAAAAAGGGTGATAGCAAGTGCTCACTTCACCGGAAGCCCCATCAATATTGAATTGATAAGAGAATCCTTAAAGGATCTTCTAGCCCTCCAAGACAAACTGGTGACAATCGACAATATCCAGCGCGTGGTATCTGAGTACTATAAGGTTAAAATGTCGGAGCTTCTTTCCAAGCGCCGAAGTCGTTCTGTGGCTCGTCCTAGGCAGGTGGCAATGGCTTTGGCCAAGGAGCTTACCAACCACAGCTTACCTGAGATAGGTGAGGCATTTGGTGGTCGTGACCACACGACAGTTCTGCATGCCTGCAGAAAGGTCAAGGAGCTACAAGAAACCAGTCGGGATATCAGCGAGGATGTAAAACAGTTGATGAGAACCTTAACTACCTGATTCTTGCGAGCTATTGCATTACTATAGAACACTTTAAAACCAGGCTAACTTGGAAGAAATTAACAGATGAAGTTCACCGTTTCCCGAGAAGATTTTCTGAAGCCCTTGCAGCTGGTTGTAGGGGTAGTCGAGCGGCGCCAGACATTACCTATTTTGTCCAATGTGCTTATTAACCTAAACGAAGGTTGTTTGTCTCTGACAGGAACAGATCTAGAGGTGGAAATTGTTGGCCACCTATCACTGGATGCACCGTCAGAACATGGAGAGATAACGGTGCCGGCTCGCAAGTTGATGGATATTTGCCGGTCCCTCCCCGATAGCGCTGATATTACTTTCACTGAAGAGGCTGGTCGCGTCCAGGTTACTAGTGGTCGAAGCCGCTTCACGCTTTCCTCTCTTCCGGCCAATGAGTTCCCCAGTGTCGATGATGGGCCGGGAAAATGTGAGTTCTCTATAGAACAGAACGGTCTAAAGGAGCTTATCGACCATACTGCCTTTGCCATGGCGCAACAAGATGTCAGGTACTACCTCAATGGTATGCTGCTTGAGGTGGGCGATGGCCGGGTACGTGCTGTTGCCACCGATGGACACAGGCTTGCGATGATGGATCAAGAGGTAGATGGCCTCTCTCAGGAATTAACCCAGGCGATTCTTCCACGCAAGGGTGTTATCGAGTTGTCTCGTTTATTATCTGATGACGGTGAGGTTTCTGTGGTGATGGGTACTAATCATATTCGCATTGCTACTGCAGAGTTTCGTTTCACATCAAAGTTGGTAGATGGGGCATATCCAGACTACGATCGCGTCTTGCCAAAAGGTGGCGATAAGCAGATGGTCGGCAACCGAGAAGAGTTGCGAAATGCATTTAGCCGCACGGCGATTCTCTCAAATGAAAAATATCGGGGAGTTCGGTTGTTGCTAAGCGATGGCTTATTAACGCTGGTTGCTAACAACCCCGAACAGGAAGAAGCACAGGAAGACGTAACGGTAAATTACTCTTCTGGTGACCTGGAGGTAGGCTTTAATGTTAGCTATATCATTGATGTGCTTAATGTTTTACGTGGTAGCGAAGCACAATTTACCTTGTCCGATGCAAATAGCAGTGCACTTATAGAAGATCCGGCTAATAGTAGAGCGGTATATGTTGTTATGCCCATGCGGCTTTAACTGACTTCCACAACACGCCATCACATGTATCTTGCCCGTCTCGATGTCCACGGGTTGCGCAACCTTAGGGAAATCAAGATTTCTTTAACACCGGGTGCCAATTTTTTTTATGGTGAAAACGGCAGCGGTAAGACAAGCCTTCTCGAGGCGCTCTTCTTGTTGGGTCGAGGGCGCTCTTTTCGAACTCGAACACTAGATCCCGTCATTAACCAAAGTGTTGATGATTGCACGGTCTTTGGACTGCTAAAAAAAGAGGCTGTGGAGCTACCCCTGGGGGTGTCTCGATCACGACAGGGCGGTTTCCAGTTCAGGGTTAATGGTCAATCTGTAAATAATACCTCTAGTCTTGCAGAGGCGATGCCTCTATTGCTCCTGAATGCGGATAGCTTCCATCTCTTGGACGGTGGTCCACAATTTCGAAGGCAGTATGTCGATTGGGGTGTGTTCCACGTGGAACATTGCTATCGCACCATTTGGCAGCAATTCCGTAAGGCATTGAAACAGCGAAATTCTTTGTTGCGACATGATAGAATAGACGAAGATGTTATGTCGGTCTGGGATGTCGAGTTTGTACGGATGGCAGATCAAATAAACCACCACCGTAAGCAATATCTAACTGACCTAGTACCCAGAATTAAAAGTATCTTGTCTGAGCTCTCTACCCTTCAGGATATTGAGTTCAAGTATTATCCTGGCTGGGATACGTCACTCAGTTTAAGTGATGTATTGCTTGCTACAAGACAGAGAGATCTACAGGCCAAGGTAACAAATCAGGGACCACATCGAGCAGACCTAAGGGTACGATTTAAAAAACAATCTGCCAAAGATGTGCTGTCCCGGGGACAAATTAAAATATTAGTCACGGCTATGCAGATAGCGCAGGGCTTTTTGTTCCACGAGCGAACGGGTGGTCAGTGCCTGTATTTACTTGACGACCTACCCGCAGAACTTGATTTAACGCACCGTAGAAAAGTTGGCGAGCTACTTTACCGCTTGGGTGCACAGGTTTTTATAACCGGGGTTGTAAAAGATGATTTACTCCCTTCCTGGCCAGAAAGCGCCAAAAATATCAGAATGTTCCACGTGGAACATGGGTGTATTACACAAGAGTAGGTGTTAATACAAAACATAGGAATTCAGGTTTCTTTTATGAGTGAAGAGCAAAGCTACGACTCGTCGAGCATTAAGGTTTTAAAGGGCCTAGATGCCGTTCGAAAACGTCCCGGCATGTATATCGGTGATACTGATGATGGTACAGGGTTGCACCATATGGTGTTCGAAATCGTCGATAACTCTATTGATGAGGCTTTGGCTGGTCATTGCTCAGAAATAAGGGTAACCATTCATCCAAACGAATCCATTACTGTATCCGATAATGGACGGGGTATACCCACGGAAATCCACGAAGAGGGTGTGTCTGCAGCTGAGGTGATCATGACGGTGCTGCATGCGGGTGGAAAGTTTGATGAGAATAGCTACAAGGTATCCGGCGGGCTTCACGGCGTGGGAGTTTCGGTGGTTAATGCGCTCTCAAAAGAGTTACGACTAACGGTGAGGCGTGAAGGAAAGGTCCATGAACAGCTGTATGTTCATGGTGTACCCCAGGCACCGCTTGCTGTTGTGGGTGAAACAACAAACTCCGGTACAGCTGTACACTTTGTGCCCTCCACTGAAACCTTCAGTAATATTAATTTTCACTATGAAATATTGGCGAAAAGGCTTCGAGAGCTTTCATTTCTAAACTCGGGTGTTCGAATTGTTTTGAAGGACGAGCGCTCAGGAAAAGAAGAGATATTTCAGTACGATGGTGGCCTGAGAGCTTTTGTCGAGTATCTGAATACAAATAAAACAACGATCAATCAAGTAATGCACTTTAATGTTCAACGCGATGATGGCATTGGTGTTGAGGTGGCCCTGCAGTGGAATGACAGTTATCAGGAGAATATCTTCTGTTATACCAATAATATTCCTCAGCGTGATGGCGGCACTCACTTGGCTGGTTTTAGGTCGGCGCTAACCAGAAGCCTAAATACCTATATAGAAAAAGAAGGGCTGGGTAAAAACAATAAGGTAAACACCACAGGCGATGATGCCAGAGAGGGCTTAACTGCTATTATTTCGGTGAAAGTACCTGACCCCAAATTTTCGTCTCAAACCAAGGATAAATTGGTTAGTTCAGAGGTGAAAACAGCCGTTGAGCAGGAGATGGGCGGTAACTTTACCGATTATTTATTAGAAAACCCGCAAGAAGCTAAAAGTGTCGTAGTAAAAATGGTCGATGCGGCGAGAGCGCGCGAAGCGGCTCGAAAGGCCCGTGAAATGACTCGACGTAAGGGCGCATTAGATATTGCCGGGTTACCCGGTAAGTTGGCGGACTGCCAAGAGAAGGATCCTGCGCTTTCAGAATTGTATCTAGTGGAGGGTGATTCTGCGGGTGGGTCTGCAAAACAGGGTCGGGACCGTCGAACACAAGCCATTTTGCCGCTAAAAGGTAAAATACTAAATGTAGAGAAAGCCCGTTTTGACAAGATGTTATCAAGTGCTGAAGTTGGAACACTTATTACTGCATTAGGTTGTGGGATTGGTACAGAAGAGTTTAATCCAGATAAGTTGCGATATCATACCATCCTGATCATGACGGATGCTGATGTTGATGGATCACACATCCGAACGCTGCTGCTGACGTTTTTCTTCCGTCAAATGCGGGAGCTGGTAGAGCGTGGAAATATTTATATTGCACAGCCCCCACTGTACAAAATTAGTAAGGGTAAGCAGGAGCAATATCTTAAGGATGATCAAGCACTTACGGCATTCTTAACGCAGTCAGCACTGGAGGGTTCCAGCCTTCATGTCAACCCTGACGCACCGAGAATCAATGGCAGTGCGCTGGAAACCCTGGTGGTCGACTATCGTCGAGCGATGGCCATCATTGATCGGGTATCTCGCGCTTATCCTGAGGACGTGTTACAAAAATTGGTCTACATGCCCGCACTTGATCGAGAAAAACTGGTGGATAAAAGCTACTTAGACGGTTGGTGTGAAGAGCTATCAAGTGCCCTTGAGCAGGAAAATATAGCCGGGAGCCACCGTTACAAGGTATTGGTTGAGCAAGATTCTGAGCACCAGGTTTATCTTCCATGTGTGGAAATAACGGCGCATGGCGTACCAACACACTATCGTTTCAATTATGAATTCTTCTGTTCGGGTGAATACGCAGTGATGGTGTCACTTGGTAAGCAGCTACAGGGGTTAATTGAAGAGGGTGCGTACATACAGCGTGGGGAGCGCTCTAAGCCGGTTGAGAGCTTCAGCTCAGCACTTGAGTGGCTGATGAACGAATCCCGTCGAGGCTATAATATACAGCGCTATAAAGGGTTGGGTGAAATGAATCCCGAGCAGTTATGGGATACGACCATGAACCCGGAAACCCGGCGTATGCTTAAGGTGACGATCGAAGATGCTATTGCCGCCGATCAGATGTTCAATACTTTGATGGGTGATCAGGTTGAGCCGCGTAGAGCGTTTATCGAGAAAAATGCGTTGGCAGTTACCAATCTGGACATCTAGAGCCTGGCATATAGATGTTTTCAAAAGCTGGCTTTCAGGAGCCAGCTTTTTTGTGCCTGTTTCTATTCTTCGTGTTGGCGCCAGAGGTCTCCATCAGTACTTCGTCTCCCGGCACCTTTTCTGCGATCGTCTTTTCCCGGTTCAAAGCGAATATCTTCCCTGCGGTCGGAGTTTTTTCGGCGTTGTTCTTTGCGTTGTTCTGGGCCGTTATAGGTCCCGTTATCGAAAGTGCTCATAGCATCCATTCAGTAGTAAAGAGTTAAGCTCAGTAGAAATAGTTTAGGCGACTCCAAATAGGAAAGCCAGAACCGTATTCATTGTTATATTCAACGATGTGACAGTGTCTGCTGCGTTGTTTCAATCCAGTCTTTTACCTGCTCAGTGAGCTGACGACTATCGGTGCCATTGGTATCAATGGGTTTGCCAATAACGACATGAATGCGCCCCGGCCATTTAATAAATTTGTGGGCAGGCCAGCAATATCCAGCATTCTGAGCAACGGGTAATATTGGCACACCCGCGGCAATAGCAAGCGCAGCGCCACTTCGACCATAGTTTCCAATTTTTCCTACGGGAGTACGAGTGCCCTCTGGGTATATCAGAATATTATTTCCTTGGGCCAGGCGACGCTTGCCTTGGCTTAGAATTTGTTTCATGGCCTCTCTGGGGTTGCTTCGATCGATAGCAATTGGATGCATGAAGTAGAGTCCCCAGCCAAAAAACGGTATCCAGAACAATTCTTTTTTAAGGATAGTGCTGACGGGACGTAATAGCCGTTGAAGGTAGAATGTTTCCCAGCCCGACTGGTGTTTGCTAAGGATCACGCAGGGCGAGCTGGGAACGTTTTCCAGCCCATCTACTTGAAGCGTTATACCACAGCTGATATTTAACCATTTGATAATAATGGCATTAGCCCAGGTAACGATATTTTGGCGTATTTTATAGGGAAGAAAAATACCGATTGTGCAGGAAAAAGTGCCGAAAATCACCATAACTAGCAGGTAAATTAAGTAAAAAAGTACTGATCGTGTAAAGGCAACAGCTGTTTTCATTGTAGCTTTTCTGTCTTCTGGGCAGTTAACAGATAATCGACTGCCTGTGATAAATCGTCAAACACCAGAGCTTGTCTTAAAGCAAGCTGATCTTGTTCGGGCAGCTTAGCTTCAGTGGTTGCTCCCTTACCCGTGCGAACCAAAATGGGTGTGCATTGATGGGGGAGACCAGCCTGTAGATCGCGGAGACTGTCTCCCACAATGGGTACACCCGCTAGGGATAGATTAAATTCCTCGGCGATTGCATCCAATAAACCTGGCGCAGGTTTTCGGCAGTTACAGCCATCATCCGGTGTATGTGGACAATAAAAAATACCCGATAACTCTGCTCCGGCCTCTAAAAGGAGGTCGGACAGCTTCGCATGCATCGCCTCAAGTTCATCCAGATCAAACAAGCCTCGCCCGATACCGGATTGATTGGTTGCCACGACAACGGTGTAGCCCGCTTTGTAGAGCCGGGCAATCGCCTCAATGCTGCCTGCCAGAGGTACCCACTCATCGGCTGTCTTAACGTAGCTATCCGAGTCCTCATTGATCACGCCATCGCGATCAAGGATAACGAGTTTAGTCATCGTTTGGCGTTATCCCCTTGGTTATTTTCAGCAGAATTTGCATTATTTCGCAGGTGCCAGCAAGGAAATATCGGCTACTTCCAGAAACAAATTTCGCAGTTGCTGTAGTAGGGCAAGACGGTTATTGCGTACATTTTCATCATCCACCATCACCATCACATCATCGAAGAATTGGTCGACAGGCTGGCGTAATTT
>DFBC01000046.1 GCA_002367235.1 Cellvibrionales bacterium UBA3090 | reverse complement strand
AGACGTTAAAAAGGGCAAGACTCACGTCTTGCCCTTTTTTATTGTCATGTCGAATACTCTAATACGTTAGCCCGCCAGCCTATAACGGGATGTCACGACATCGTAGGGGGCTACCCCCCCCCGCTCATTTACCATTTTATCCTCTTGAACCAGATACAGCCTGAGCACCTCGCGCGCCACCCGATCTACGCCTACTGGGGCCACCGTTATTACCAGCGCCCTGTGAACGAGCACTCCCTCTATTGCCGCCACGGTTACCACCAGCGTTGCCTCCTGCCCGAGACCGGCCACCTCCACCACGATTTTGGCGGCCATTTTGAATCGGCTCAGCCTTGATAGATGGGTCTGGCTTATAACCTTCTACATCAACTTTAGGCACTTCACTTTTGAGAAGACGCTCTATATCACGCAAAAGTTTATGCTCATCAACACAGACGAGGGAGACCGCTTCACCTTCATTCCCAGCTCGACCCGTACGACCAATTCGGTGCACATAATCTTCGGGAACATTAGGGAGTTCGAAGTTAACCACATGAGGTAGCTGGTCAATATCAAGACCACGAGCTGCAATATCAGTAGCCACTAACACCCGCACTGCACCACGCTTAAAATCTGCAAGCGCACGCGTACGTGCACCCTGACTTTTGTTGCCATGAATAGCTGCGGCCGTTAGACCATCATTACCCAGCTGCTCGGCCAGGCGGTTAGCCCCATGCTTGGTGCGAGTAAAGACCAACACCTGCTGCCAATTACCAGAACCAATCAAGAAGGAGAGCAGCTCACGCTTCCTACCTTTATCGACAAAATGGACCACTTGGTCAACGCTTTCGGCGGTTGTATTGCGCCGCGCCACTTCAATTAATGAGGGGGAATCCAGCAAACCGTCAGCCAGCCGCTTGATCTCATTGGAGAATGTCGCAGAGAACAATAGATTCTGACGCCCTTTTGGTAACAGCGCCAAGACCTTGCGAATATCATGAATAAATCCCATATCCAGCATGCGATCGGCTTCATCCAGGACTAAGATTTCAACCTGAGAGAGGTCCAGGGTTTTTTGATTTACGTGGTCTAAAAGACGCCCCGGCGTCGCGACTAGAATATCGACACCCCGACGCAACATAGCAATTTGCGGATTAATTTTGACACCGCCAAAAATGACCGCAGAACGCATTGGCAAGTACTTACCATAGGTCTCGACGCTCTCGCCCACTTGAGCGGCTAACTCGCGCGTTGGCGTTAGAACCAAAGCACGAACCGGGCGTTGACCGCCGGCGGGCTTCTGAGCACTCAGCCTTTGTAATAGGGGCAGAGTAAACCCGGCTGTCTTGCCAGTGCCTGTCTGTGCACCCGCCAGAACATCGCCGCCCTTTAGGACAACAGGAATAGCTTGAGACTGAATAGGTGTAGGTTGGCTGTAGCCTTGTTCTGACACAGCACGAAGTAGTTCGGCCGATAGGCCGAGATCAGTAAATAACATATAAAAATAGAACTCCGGAACCAACCTGCTCTATGCACGAGGCACAACGACGGTCTAAGGCTGGAAATAAATTAAATAGGGTGTCTGGAAAAGATCAAAAACGCTACTTAGGACATAAGGGTACCGACCGATGGGCACCACGAAGACCGCGACTATAACAGGGGAAACTTAGCAAGTCCAATGAGCAACAATCCTCCCCCCAGCTTTATACTAGCCATCGCCCCCAGAGTCTGGGTCTATTTTTCAAACATAGAGACGTCTCTATCTAGGTAAAAAGACATCCAGGCGAGCCAAAAGGCGGTGGCGGAAGATCAGGATTAGAATGAGGCACGGGATAGAGACGTTATGAACTGGTAGATCGTATAAAATTTCGGGAGAAAAGTAAGATTGCCAGACAAGATGCCAGGCAATCTATTGGTTGAGCCATGAACACTATACGTCAAAAAGAGCCTTAAACGAGATAAGGCTATAGCACCTCAATCTCTTTTTAGCAGGCCCTTTAAACCACCAAGCTTCTCCTCTACTTGCTGTTTGACTTGCTCGCCAGCATCCTTCAATGCCCCAGAGTTCGTCACGGCACCTGCTGCGCCCTTGTTAATAGCGGCCAGCACTTGATTAACGACTTCTCCGGCTGTGGCACCACCCGACTTTTCACCAATACCAGTCATATGAATCGGCGGCAAGGGCAAGCTGATAGGCTTGCTACCCAGCAGCGCATTACTGTAGCTGATTTTACCGCCGGAAATACTGAGGTCTTTAATAATCAATTTCTTAGCGGCAGCCTCCTCACTATCCCCTTCGGAGGAGGAGCTTTCACTGCTTGAACCAATCGCCTGTTCAACATTCTTCTGTAGCTGATCCAGGTTTGTGCCCCCTTTCAGAGATTCGTATGTGATTTCTGGCGCTATGATCAGAATACTGTCAATCACAATAGTATCTGTCGTCACAGACTCGGGATCGATTGCCAGGGAAATTTCACCTAACGAAAATGCATTAGCCGTTTTAAAGCCAGCGGGATTACCGACAACCAGCCCTTTTAAGCTACCCTCACCCGATGTCAGAGAAAGATCTACATCCCTCAATGTCACACTTGATTTGGTCAGCTCCGGCCCGACAGTTTCAACCACTGCCTTGATACCCTTGTCGAGGTTAAGAACACCAACAACGAGTACAATCAACAGCACTACAACCAAACCAGCTAAGATCTTAAACAACGTTTTCATTCTTATTCTCCGCTAAAGAGGTAATTCCCTATTTGTTGATTCTAGACACACAATCTTACAATAACATGATATTAGGGGCAGACGCCCACTACGAATAAAGGATAGTCAATGGCAAATCCTCTTCAAAGCGGTCCTGGATATTTGTTTCAGGGGTTGCGGTTACTTAACCACCCTCAAATACGCTGGTTTGTGTTGGGGCCAATGCTGATCAATATTTTGCTGTTTATCTTGCTTACCTGGGTTGCCATTGAGCAATTTAGTGACTTATTAAGCTGGATGACCGATAGAATTCCCGAGTGGTTGGGTTTTATTGCCTGGCTCTTTTGGATTCTGTTTGGTGGTTTTTTGTTATTGGTCTATGGCTACAGTTTTGCCATTCTAGGCAATATTCTCGCGTCGCCATTCTACGGGCCACTCGCCGAACGAGTGGAGGCTGTACTGACAAATAGTTGCCACACATCGCCGATGACCACCAGACAGACGCTAGCGCTTGCAGGACACGCTGTAAAACGTGAGTTCATCAAGCTAGGGTATTTTTTGCCTAGAATTATCGGCGTATTGCTGTTGACCCTGATACTGTCTTTTATTCCCGTCCTAAATTTACTAGGACCCGCCCTAGCCTTTTTCTGGGGGGCTTGGTCTCTGGCGCTTCAATATCTGGACTATCCTGCAGACAACAATCGGGTTGAGTTTATTGAGTTACGAGAACAGCTCAGCAAAAGGCGCTTGGCTGCATTGAGCTTTGGCGGCAGCATTTTGCTTGCCACCACCATTCCAATTTTAAACCTGTTTGCTATGCCAGCTTCGGTGATTGGAGCAACATCCTTCTGGCTTCAGCGGATGGAGCCTGAACAAAAAAGGTCTGGATAGCGGTCCTCATCACTACGTTTACCGCTATGATTTAAACAACCTTAGGCAACGTGTTTATTTAATGCCACTTCCCTAAAGCTTAAACAAGGATGCATCAGGCTGCTTACAATCGAGCTTTTTACCCAACAATTTCTGTATAGGCTCCAGTAAAAAGGCGTCATCCTCACAAGCAAAACTAATCGAGGTGCCGCTTTTTCCAGCGCGCCCTGTACGGCCAATACGGTGCACATAATCCTCTGACTCTTCAGGCAATGTGTAATTAATCACATGGCTAATACCATCGATATGAATGCCTCGGCCGGCAACATCAGTAGCCACCAACACCTTCAACTTACCAGACTTAAAATCTTCCAGGGTTCTAACCCGCTTACCTTGGGGAACATCGCCAGAAAGTAGCCCAACACTAAAACCCTTGCCCCTGAGTTTTTCCTGAAGTCGTCGACATTGATCGCGACGGTTGGCAAAAACGATCACACTCTCCACATCATCCTGACTAATAATGTTGTAGAGCAGTTGGAATTTTTCGTTGCCCGAAGTGATATACACTTTTTGATTCACTGTGTCTGTGGCCACATTTTCTGGCTCAATCTCCACGCTGACAGGGTCAATGGTCCACTGCTCAGCCAAACTCATCACTTCAGGCGTAAACGTCGCAGAGAAGAATAATGTCTGACGGCTTTCCCTGTGCGGGGTCAAACGAACAATACGGCGAACCTGAGGAATAAAACCCATGTCCAGCATGCGATCTGCCTCATCAAGCACCAGAATTTCAGTGCGATCCAAGTAGACGTCACGACTACCGGCAAAATCCAGCAACCGCCCTGGTGTCGCGACCAAAATATCGCAGAAATTCTCTTGAAGATGGCGCTTTTGTTTATCGTAATCCATCCCCCCAACCAACGTATGCACGTTTAAATCAGTGTATTTACACAATGCCTTGGCATCGTCCGCAATCTGCATAACCAGTTCACGGGTTGGCGCAATAATCAAAGAGCGAGTCTCTCCAGCAAAACGATCATCGTCTACCGGGTTATTCAGCAATTCCGTAATGATGGTCACCAGAAAAGCTGCTGTTTTACCCGTGCCTGTCTGGGCCTTACCCACTACATCGTGAGCACGCAAAGTATATGGCAGAGAGCGCGCCTGTATCGGCGAACAATATTTAAATCCCTGATCGGCAATGGCATGCATGAGAGACAAGGGTAAATCCAAGTCATGGAACCGGGTCTTTCCGGCTTCTGGTATCACTTCGAACTGAGACAAGTCCCAAGTTTCGGGTGTTGGTTTCGCACCCCCACTACGACGCCTGCGGCCACGACGGCGAGGCTGGTTTTTCTGCTGATCCTTGGAAGTTTGACTGGTACTAGGGTTGTTCTGTTCACTCATAATGTTGCCGATGCAAGATGGTTCGCTTGGAACCATGGACTAGAAAGGCCCGGGATTATAGCACGGGATAATAAAACCGCGGAC
Source organism: Cellvibrionales bacterium UBA3090 (assembly GCA_002367235.1). Lineage (GTDB taxonomy): Bacteria > Pseudomonadota > Gammaproteobacteria > Pseudomonadales > Porticoccaceae > Porticoccus. The sequence continues at coordinate 15,980 of DFBC01000046.1, read as the reverse complement.
CTGGCGACAATTGGATGTGCATTAGACGGAGTGGGTAGATATGAATACCGTTAAAAATCGTCTGTTAAGCGAGTCGCTCATTGGCTTTTAACGGCCTGACCAACCAATAATCCACACTGGTGAAACGCCCTCCACCCGTAAAGAGCAAGCTGAGCAACATAATAAAATAGGTGGCGGCGAACTCAATTCCATTTTTCAACACCGTAATCGAACCGGCTTCCGTCAGATAAGGCAGGTTGCCGTGTTCTTCCAGAATCGATATAGCCTGGCTTTTACGCTCTAGGGCCTCATCAATCAAATCGGCCCGCCACTCCCAAGGCACCGCGAGCTTTGCTTCGGGCAACGCGTGCCAACCGTTACTCCAGTGGGCCGTTGTCGCTGCAATCACCATCGTCAACATCAAAGGAATACTGGTAAGCCGGGTGAGCAAACCAAACAGCAAAAGCCATCCGCCTAAAAACTCTGTCCAACCGGCCATGAAGGCCAACACTTCGGACATCGGTAAACCTAGCCCCCAATCCGGGTTTCCAAACCAGGCTACAACATTCGGGTCTGCCGTTAGCCGCTCAAATAATCCCAGCTCATCTGCGCCCAGTTGCAACTTGCCATATCCGGCTTTAATAAAAATAGGCGCCAAAAAAATTCTTAACAGCAGTGGCGCTATACCATCAAAACAACTGAGCAAACCCAGTATTTGCTGACGCGTTTGGCGATAAATGCCATTCACGGGAATATCCATATTACTTCTCATTATTTGTTAGCAACTAGAGAGGGAGGCAATTGTAGTATCGACACCCGATTTTTATCTGACGATTTGGTCAACGATTGCTTTTTAGACTGTTTTTCTTGGAAAAGTTTTAATCTCTTTTATCGTAATAACTTAACGGGCACTCGCCTCGACCCCCAATTACCCGGTTTCGCATCAAATACTCCCGCTATATTGGTACCACAAGTATGGCAGCGACCGTACTCATTCAACCCCCAAAATCCTAGCTCATACCAGTCCCGCTCAATAATCAATTCACGACAATTGGGGCAATAGGTGCTGCCACCCGAGCGATCGTGCACGTTGCCTGTATAGGCATAATGCACACCGTTCCGCATAGCAATTTGCCTTGCCCGATTCAGCGTCTCCGGTGGCGTAGCCGGGGTATCCTGCATTTTCCAATCAGGGTGGAACGCCGAAAAGTGCATGGGCACATCTGCCCCTAGGTTTTCTACCACCCAGGAGGTCATTTCATTCAGCTCGGCATCCGAATCATTTTCACCAGGAATAATCAGCGTGGTCAGCTCCAACCACACATTCGTTTCGTGCGCGATGTATTGCAACGTTTCCAAAATATTTTGTAGGTGCCCACCACAAATCTTATGATAAAAAGATTCAGTGAAAGCCTTTAGGTCAATATTTGCCGCGTCTATGTATTGAAAAAACTCACGGCGTGGCTCTGCATTTATATAGCCCGCACTGACCGCCACACTTTTAACCCCCAACTCCCGACAGGCTTTCGCCACATCCACCGCATACTCCAAAAAAATAACGGGGTCGTTATAAGTAAAGGCAATACTGCGACACCCTAACTCAACTGCCGTCTCAACCAATCGCTCCGGCATTGCGGTATCGGCCAGGGTGTCCATTTCGCGGGATTTGCTCATATCCCAGTTCTGACAAAACTTACAGGCTAAGTTGCAGCCTGCCGTACCAAAGGACAGCACCGAAGTGCCCGGAAGGAAATGATTGAGTGGTTTTTTTTCAATGGGATCGACACAAAACCCACTGGAACGCCCATAGCTATAGAGTACAACCTCATCACCCTCCCGGCCTCTCACATAGCACAACCCTCTCTGCCCCTCGTGTAACTTGCATTCACGAGGACACACATCACACTGGATCCGACCATCGTCCAGCAGATGCCAATACTTAGTAGGGTACGTTGCTGGCGGCGACACGATCATAAACACCTCCCAAAAACCGTTGACCCAGCTTTTAAATAAACGATAAAAGCACTATATAGTTATAGACCACAGTTACATGACTGGAATTCAAATGCTGAGAAGAGAGCCCGCCGTTGCAGGTATGTTTTATCCTGGCAACCCACAGGATCTTAAGGAGCAGGTGGATAATTTTCTGCTAGGGGAAAGAACACAACACATCATACCCAAAGCATTAATTGTTCCTCACGCGGGGTATATTTACTCAGGTGCCATTGCAGCCACTGCATACCGACTACTACAACCTATCACACACCAACTGTCGCGGGTCATTCTGTTAGGCCCGTCCCACCACGTCCCCCTCGCAGGGCTATCCACATCATCGGCTACTTTTTTTTCTACCCCCCTAGGCGATATCCCCATTGATCAAAGTGGCATCAATGCATTATTAAAACTGTCGCTGATCGACATAAGTGATGAAGCTCACCAACTCGAACATAGCCTGGAAGTGCAGCTCCCATTTCTGCAGCAAGCAATAGACCGGTTTCAGTTGTTGCCCTTGGTCGTGGGTAACGCCAACGCTGAATTAGTAGCGGAAGTATTACGTTGCACCTGGGGAGGTGATGAAACATTGGTTGTTGTCAGCTCAGATCTCAGCCATTATCACCCCTACAAGGAAGCCCAGTATTTAGATCGCGAGACGACAACGATGATTGAGCAGTACGATAGTCGTCTGGTGGGCACCCAAGCTTGTGGCTGCAACGCCATAAACGGCTTGCTCAAACTGGCAAAAAATGAACGGATGACCGTTAGAACTCTCGATTTAAGAAACTCCGGAGATACCGCTGGTGACAAGGAAAGCGTGGTGGGATACGGCGCCTATGCCATTTATTGAATTATCGGGTGACGATCAACAGCAACTTCTTTCGCTGGCACGTGAAAGCATTCAGGTCAGGCTTCTATTTGATCGTGATTTACATATCGATGAAACTACCTTTAGTCCCGCGCTACAACAACTGGCAGCTTGCTTTGTAACGCTCAGAATAAAAGGCACTCTCAGAGGTTGCATAGGTACCCTGGAAGCATCGCAGCCATTGGTGACTAACGTGGTTCATAACGCAGCGGCCTCAGCCTTTGAGGATCCGCGCTTTCCGGCAATCAACCGAGACGAAGAATCAAAGCTGCATATAGAAATATCAGTGCTCACAGAGCCGACCCCTATATCGTTCAATTCTGAAGCAGAACTACTGGAAAAGTTGGTACCAGAGAAAGATGGGCTGATTATTGAAAAAGGCTCTCATCGAGCAACCTTTTTACCTACGGTGTGGCGCTCGATACCTGACAAGGCCGAATTTCTGAATCAGCTAAAACGAAAAGCGGGGCTTGCTGATAATTTCTGGTCAAATAACCTGAAGGCATGGCGCTATGACACTATCAGCTTTGAAGAATAAGCTATTTTTATCTCTGTGACGATTAGGTTACCCTAGCGCACCCAGTAAAAATCCTAAGATAAACCCTTAAGATATACTGTAGAAAAAACTCGTTAACAACGCCCTTGGGATAAAACAATGACCAATGTTGAAGTTCGCGCTCTGCGCAATGCTATGGGCAATTTTGCCACGGGCATCACGGTAGTTACCGCCATCAATGAGAATGGCGAACCCCAAGGCATGACAGCCAATAGCTTCTCGTCCGTATCATTGGAACCGCCATTGATATCCTGGTGTGTTGGAAAAGACTCCAGATTGTTTGAGCTATTTGGAAAGACCAACCATTTTGCGGTACATATCCTACACAGTGGCCAGCAAGCTGTATCACAGTTATTTGCTGGTCCCGAAGAAAATAAATTTGATCAGCTTTCCTGGTGTCCAGGCATTAATGGAGTGCCATTACTGGATGATTGTGCGAGTGTGTTTCAGTGTGAAATGGAGCACCGCTATCCAGGTGGAGACCACACCATCTTGGTTGGCCGGGTTTTGGACTTCACCTCGATGCCCATGCCTCCACTGATTTTTCACGGCGGCCAATATCAGGAGCTGAAATAACCGAAAAAACCTGGGCCAACGGAACATTTCGGCAACGCTATTTTAAAAAGCCTACGCTCGACAACAAACGGTTACCCTGTCCAGACCAGCAAGGTCCATATATGTCGTAACTTTACAGTATCCGGCCTGCGACATTACTTCACGCACCTCACCTGCCTGCTCATAGCCATGCTCCAACATCAGCCACCCACCGGGCTTAAGATGTGAGCCGGCACTGGCAACAATCGCACGAATGTCTGCAAGACCAGATTCGTCCGCCACCAAGGCAGAACTTGGCTCAAATCGCACATCTCCTTGACGGAGATGTTTATCCTCCGCACAGATATAAGGCGGATTACTAACAATCAAATCAAACTGCTCTTCTGCGAGATTAGAAAACCAGTCACTCTGAGATATTTGGACGTGATCAAATCCAAGCTGCCGTCGATTTTCTTGCGCCAGTGCTACGGCCGCTGCAGATGAATCCACCGCAAAGATATTCCAATGTTGTTTTTCACTGGCCAACGCCAAAGCAATAGCACCCGTCCCGGTGCCAAGATCGAGAACAGCGGCCTTCTCGCTAAGGCCCAACCCCAAAGCCAGCTCAACTAACAACTCAGTTTCTGGTCTGGGAATTAATGTCACAGGAGAGACTTTTAGAGAAAGAGACCAGAACTCCCGTAGCCCCGTCAGGTGAGCCACGGGCTCTCCGTTCAAACGTCGGGCAAATAACGCCTGAAATTGCTGGTGTTGATCCGTATTGAGTGGACGTTCTGGCCAGGTATACAGGAAGCTTCGGTCTTTTCCCAAAACATAGCCAAGTAAGATCTCGACATCCAGCCTGGGCGTATCACTCACGGCCGACAACGCATTACTTTGTTTCAGAACGTCAGATATTGTTGCCAACACGAAATTATCCAGACAACTCGGCCAGCTGCTCCGCCTGATGCTCGTTGATGAGAGGCTGAACCACTTCGGCGAGCTGCCCTTCCATTATTTCACCCAGCTTATACAAGGTGAGATTGATACGGTGGTCAGTCACCCTGCCCTGGGGATAGTTATAGGTACGAATCCGCTCTGAGCGGTCACCGCTCCCCACCAGTGAACGACGTTCGTCAGCAATATTTTTTGCCGCAACTTCCTCTTGAGCATTTTTCAAACGAGCGGCCAACAATGACATCGCCCTCGCCTTATTCTTGTGTTGAGAGCGCTCATCCTGGCATTCCACCACAAGGCCGGTTGGCAAGTGGGTGAGACGAATAGCTGAGTCGGTTTTGTTAACATGCTGGCCACCAGCACCTGATGCTCTAAAGGTGTCTACCCGAAGGTCACCCTTATTAATATTCACCTCGTCTAGTTCATCGGCTTCGGGCATCACGGCTACAGTACAAGCCGAGGTATGAACGCGCCCTTGAGATTCAGTTTCAGGCACTCGCTGCACCCGATGAGCACCAGACTCAAATTTTAACTGAGAGTACACACCCTGCCCTACAATTCGGCTAATGATCTCTTTGTAACCACCATGGTCACCTAGACTCTCACTGATAATTTCCACCTTCCAACGTTTACTTTCAGCATATTTGCTATACATACGAAACAAGTCGCCAGAAAAAATAGCCGCCTCGTCGCCACCGGTTCCGGCACGGATTTCGAGAAAAATATTTTTTTCATCATTGGGGTCTTTTGGCAACAGTAATTTTTGCAGTTCAATTTCCAGCGATTCTAGTTCCACTTCACCGCTCTTCATCTCCTCCTGCGCCATGTCGCGCATGTCGGGATCTGTATCTTTGAGAAGTAACTTAGCATCGGAGATACTCTCCTGAACCTGCACGTAGTCGGCATAGGTTTTAACCACTGGCTCCAGCTCAGAATACTCTTTCGACAGATCGCGAAAACGATTTTGATCGCCTATAACATCGGGGTCACTTAATAGTGCACCCACCTCTTCGTGCCGGTCGGACAAAGTCTGTAGTTTTTCCAGGATAGACGCTTTCATTAATTCTCTTTATTTATCTATTTGTTTATTTATCTGACGGCTTATCTGAACTGTCTTCATCCGGTTTTTTTAAACCAAATAGATCGTGAGCCAGGTGAATATGCTCTGTGCGCCCTTCTTCTCCGGCGAGCTTTAACCTTGCCGTTGGGGTATGCAACAGTTTGTTCGTCAAGTTCCGCGCGAAGCTTCTTAGTACTTGCTCGGGATCCTGACCAGTTCGCAGTGCTGACAGCGCTTTATCCGTTTCCAGATCCCGAGTTTCTTCTACACTGCTGCGAAAGGCACGAATCGTATCTACCACCCCCAGTGCCTGCCACTGGCTTTGCCAGGCTGCCACTCCCGCCTCAATAATTTCTTCGGCTTTGCTCGCAGCTTGCTCTCGAGAGCGCATATTTTCCAAAATGACTTCCTGAAGGTCATCGACGGTATACAGATAAACATCCTGTAATTTAGCGACCTCTGGCTCGATGTCTCTGGGCACCGCAATATCTACCATAAACATAGGTTTATGTTTGCGCTGTTTTAACGCAGATTCCACTGCGCCTTTACCAAGAATAGGCAACTGGCTGGCCGTTGAAGAAATCACCATATCAGCCCCTTGAATGAACTCGGGGATTTCAGACAATAAAATAGCGTGTGCACCAAATTGTTGTGCCAAATCCTGAGCGCGACTCAAGGTTCGGTTGGCAACAGTAATGCCGCCGACCTGTTTATCCAGCAAATGCCTTGCCACCAGCTCAATGGTTTCGCCCGCACCAATCAAAAGTGCATGCACATCCCGTAAGTCAGAAAATATCTGTTGAGATAAATTCACCGCAGCATATGCCACTGATACAGGGTTTTGACCAATGGCTGTTTCAGTGCGAACCTGTTTTGCTATCGAAAAGGCCTGCTGAAACAATTGATTAAGATGGGTTGAAACTTTTCCCGCTTCTCTGGCTACCGCATAGGCAGATTTTAGCTGACCAAGGATTTGTGGTTCACCTAGAATCATAGAGTCCAGCCCACTGGCTACTTTCATGATATGACGGGCGGCATCTTCCTTATAGTGGATATAGTGGCAGTCATCCAAGGCATGGCGAGACATCTGGTGATATTCAGCCAGCCAGTCCAACACCTGTTCAGGGTGATCACTGGCACCATAGATTTCAGTGCGATTACAGGTGGAAAGAATGGCAACCTCACCGACGCCAGCGACATCACCTATCTGCTGGAGCGCGTCGACCATTTGCTCGGGCGCAAATGCCACCCTCTCCCGAATATCAAGAGACGCAGTACGGTGATTGATTCCCAAAGCAAAAATGGCCATAGATTCAGAGCTTAGATATGAACCCGCAATTGTCCGATCCCCAGAGTTTAAAGACAAGTAGTATTGGACTTTAGCAAAATGGAATCGTCAGCTTTCGTTATTGTCAGAGTATTTAGCTACAATGCAGGAACAAGCCATAACGCAATTGCGTGAAATAAGTAACCCTATGAAAAAAGCCTGTTTTAACCCATTGGCACTGGTTTTAGCCATACTACTGACTCACGGTTGTGCCACCCAACCTCTAGAGAACACCACCAGTGTGGAGGCATCTGATCAAACGGAAAAACTTGAAGCAGAGACACCTAAAGACGCCAACCCGACTATTGAAGAAATTCAAATCGACTATCCCGTACGCCCGTTTTCAACGGAAAGTCTCTACGACCTACTCGTAGCTGAACTGGCTGGCATCAGAAACGACCTTCCCTTATCACTGGATAAATACCTCATACAAGCCAGGCAAACCCGAGACCCCGGCGTGGTAAGCAGAGCATCCCGTATTGCAGCCTATCTCGAAAACCGCGAAGCGCTACTGGAAATGTCACTATTATGGAGCGAGGTGGAACCACAGAGTCTTGATGCCCACAGCATGGCATCATTATCCCTTAGCAGAGCGGGTCGTTACATTGATGCGCTACCCCATGCAGAATTTTGCTTGCTTCGCGAGCACAACGAACCCCTGATGACGCTAATTATTTCGGCGAACCGAGCCTCCTCCGCACAACGGGAAACGCTGCTACAACAATACCCACGATTAAAAACCCTGCATCCCAATAATGAGGCCCTATTACTTACCGAGGCAATATTACTGCGCCAGCAGAGTCGACTTGCCGATGCGATCGAGATCGTCGACCAATTACTTGAAACCACCCTCATAAAAGAACCCGCCATTATGTTGAAAGCCCAGCTACTTCACCAGATGGGCAACAAAGAGGCCGCCTCAAATTTTCTTGAGCAGTCACTAGTCAACGCACCTGGCAACAGGCGGCTACGTCTTCAATATGCGCGTTTTTTAGCCGAAGATGATTTACAGGGGGCCCACCAACAGCTTACGCGCTTGGTAGAGGAATACCCCAATGATCCCGAATTAATCTACACCCTAGCCTTAGCTAGCCGAGGAATAGGCCTGCGCGTTGAAGCCTTGAAACTATTTGCCCAGCTAATTCAATTTCCCAGCACGGCTGCGTCTGCCCATTTCGAGTTGGGAACTATGGCAGAGCAGGAAAAGAATATTGAATCCGTTCTGTTTCACTATCGGCAAGTATTGTCGGGACCAAAATTTTTGCCCGCAGCCGTTCGGCTAAGCAAGTTTATGGTCAATCATGGCCAGATGAAGGATGCCCGGCTTTACCTGCAAAAACTTCGCCTGGACAACCCACAACAAGCCGCACCACTGTACCAAATTGAATCGGAGTTGCTCGCAGAACAACAACTGCTGGACGATGCTTATCATTTACTCAGCGAAGCTATTCTTCTGGAACCAAACAATATCCAGCTGCTTTATATGCGCTCCATGCTCAGCGAGCAGAAAAATGATTATGTTCGCTCTGAGGCAGACCTTCGTGCCATCTTGGTACAAGACTCAGATAACGCGATGGCACTCAATGCTCTCGGTTACACATTAACCGTACACACCGACCGCTACGAAGAAGCTCATGAGTTAATACTGAGAGCATTGGAGTTGAACCCGGGTGACCCCGCCACTATTGATAGCCTTGGCTGGGTATTCTACCAACTGGGGAAATACGACAAAGCCATCCACCATCTGCGCCAGGCCATGGAAAAAATGCCCGACCCGGAGGTGGCCGCACACCTGGGAGAAGTTTTGTGGGTCACCGGCCAGCGCGAAGAAGCTACCTCAGTCTGGAGAACTATCCTGGAAAAAGACCCTGAAAATGATGCCGTTCGTCAAACGATGAAGCGCCTCAAAGCAGAATAAGCCGATGAGATTACACCTGAAATTACTGCTGGCACTCACGGCAACACTGCTGGGTGCCTGCTCCACACAAACCTACCAACCAACCACCGCGGTAGTTAACTGGGAGCAACATGTTCGACAGTTACAACTATTAGATGACTGGCTACTGGATGGCAAACTGGGTTATCGAGATAGCCGTGAAGGTGGCAGTGCCTGGGTCAACTGGGCGCAACAAAAAGATACCTTTGAACTAAAACTCAATGGTCCGTTTGGGGCGGGCGCGACCTATATTTCAGGACATAAAAGCTATGCTGAACTACAACGTGCTGGACATGAAAAAATAACGGCTACGTCACCCGGAGCACTAACTCAGGAGTTATTTGGCTGGCAATGGCCCGTAGAGCAACTGCAATTCTGGGTACGCGGTATCCCTTCCCCCATCACCCAGCCCGACAGTCAGACTCATAACCCAGATGGCACGCTGGCACAATTAAATCAATCCAACTGGCAGTTGCAGTTTTCTGGATACCAGCAAATTGACGGCTGGTTGTTACCCGACAAAATCAAGGGCCAACACGGTGACTACAAATTTACTCTGGTCATCAAGAACTGGCAGCCTGGCGACCATACCCGATGAAGCTGACCTTACCCGCTCCAGCAAAACTTAATTTGTTCCTGCATATTACTGGCCGCCGAGCCGATGGGTATCACAATCTGCAAACACTCTTTCAATTGCTTGATTACGGAGACCAATTGGATTTTTCACTTAACCACAGTGGAAACATCCATCTATCCCCGACTATTCAAGGTGTTCCGAGCGAGCAAAACCTTGTCTACAAAGCCGCAAAAATGCTCCAACAACACAGCGGATGTGCGCTGGGCGCAGACATAACCCTCCATAAGCGCCTACCCATGGGCGGAGGCCTAGGCGGCGGCAGTAGTGATGCAGCCACCACGCTACTGGGGCTAAACGCACTATGGCAGATAGGGTTACCGACAAACGAGCTACTAAAAATTGGCTCTCAGCTAGGCGCTGACGTGCCTGTTTTTGTACTAGGACATACGGCCTGGGCCGAAGGTATAGGCGATCAACTCACCCCAATAGAAACACCAAACCACTGGTATTTGATTCTAATGCCAGGCATCCATGTATCTACTGAAAAAGTTTTTACTCATCAGGGTTTGACAAGAAACACGCATCCGATCAAAATACGCGCCTTTCTCGAGCAGGGTGGCAAAAACGACTGTCAAGCAGTGGTTGAAGCACTTTACCCTGAAGTGAAAAAAGCCCGCCAATGGTTGGCTCAATTCGCTGAAACTCGACTGACGGGAACAGGTGCCTGCCTATTTGCCCAATTTGCATCAAAGGCTGATGCAACGTCGGTACTTGAACAAATACCGGCACAGTGGGAAGGCTTTGTCGCCAAAGGGGTAAGTCAGTCCCCGCTGCTATGCAGCTTACCGTCTAAATAAGCTATTACTGGGGTGTCGCCAAGTGGCTAAGGCAACGGGTTTTGATCCCGTCATTCGGAGGTTCGAGTCCTCCCACCCCAGCCATATTCCTCTGGGACGCCGGAGAAATCTTACCTCTGATCAGGAAAATATTGTGGCTAACTTGATGGTTTTCTCCGGGAATGCCAACCCGGAGCTCGCAAACGAAATCGCCCGATTTCTAGGCTTTCCACTAGGCAACGCACTGGTATCCCAGTTCTCAGATGGCGAAATCAATATTGAGATTCGCGAGAATGTGCGTGGACGCGATGTGTTCGTCGTTCAGCCAACCTGCGAGCCTACCCACAAAAACCTAATGGAACTCATTTTGATGGTCGACGCCCTGCGTCGTGCTTCGGCCGGCCGTATTACAGCGGTGGTTCCCTACTTTGGCTATGCTCGCCAAGATCGTCGAGTTCGCTCAATCAGAGTACCCATCAGCGCCAAAGTTGTCGCAGACATGATTACCAATGTGGGTGTCGATCGCGTAATGACCGTTGATTTACACGCCGAACAGATTCAGGGATTTTTTGACTGCGCAGTAGACAACGTCTACGGCTTACCGGTACTGCTCGGCGACGTACAACGCCAAAACTACCAAAACCCAACCGTGGTATCTCCCGATATTGGCGGCGTAGTTCGCGCTCGCGCCATGGCCAAACAACTCAATACTGAATTGGCCATTATTGATAAGCGTCGCCCGGAAGCCAACCAGATTGAGGTTATGAACCTTATCGGCGATGTAGAAGGCCGCACCTGTATACTGATGGACGATATCGTCGATACGGCAGGAACACTCTGTAAAGCCGCCGATGCACTTAAAGATCGCGGCGCAGAAAAAGTCGTTGCCTACTGTACCCACCCAGTGTTCTCGGGCAATGCCATCGACAACATTGAAAAGTCTGCACTGGATACCATGGTAGTCACTAATAGTATTCCCCTCAGCGAGACTGCTAGAAACAGCAAGTCGATTAGAGTACTGAGCCTGGGACAAATGCTGGCAGAAGCGATGCGCCGCGTCAGCAATGAAGAATCCATCAGTGCGATGTTTGACTAAGCTTTAGCCAAACATAGTAACTGGATAACTAACTGCCCAATAAAGGGCTATTTAAATACCCCGTCTCAATTCTGGTCGCGGATTGATTTGGGAATAATCAGGAGTCAAGGCAATGTCCAATGATTTTAAATTGAATGCAAAGGTCCGGAACGACATGGGGAAAGGTGCGAGCCGCCGCCTGCGTCGCCTGGACAACCAAGTGCCCGCCATCATCTACGGCGGAAAAGAAGCACCACAAAATATCAGTCTTGCTCAAAATGAATTTGAGCACGCACTGGCAAACGAAGCTTTCTATTCGCACATTATTACTCTCGATGTAGAGGGAAAATCTGAAGATGTGATCCTGAAAGACCTTCAGCGTCACCCAGCCAAGCCCATCGTGCTGCACGCCGATTTCATGCGCGTTAGCAAGACCAAGAAACTGCAAACCAAAGTGCCACTTCACTTCATTAACGAAGAGAACTGTGCTGGCGTTAAACTGGGTGGCGGCATAATTTCTCACAACATGACCGAGCTGGATATCAGCTGTCTGCCAGGCAACCTGCCCGAGTACATCGAGGTAGACGTAGCCAATATAGAAGTCGGCCAAATCCTGCATATTTCAGATATCGTCATGCCGAAAGGTGTAGAAAGCGTTGGCCTGAGCCATGGTGAAGAACACGATCTACCTATCTTTACCATTAACAAGCCTAAAGCTGTAGCAGAAGAAACTGAAGAAGGTGAAGAATCTCCAGCAGCTGAAGGCGAAGAAGAGAACGGCGGCGAGTAATTTTCTCGAGCTAACCTCCTTCGATCAAAGAGGCTCCGACATTGGACACACCTGTTCAACTTATTGTCGGCCTGGGAAACCCAGGCCCTCAATATGAACAAACCCGTCACAATGCCGGGGCCGATTTTGTTTTGGCCCTATCCCAACATTGCGGAATAACACTAAAACAAGAAAGCAAATTTTTTGGTGCCACGGGCCGGGCCACACTAGATGGCCACGACGTTCGACTGCTTGTACCCGACACCTATATGAACCTAAGTGGCAAAGCAGTTGCAGCCATGGCAGGGTTCTACCAAATTCCACCGGAAGCCATCTTGGTTGCACACGACGAACTCGATCTCAACCCCGGAGTTTCACGCCTCAAAATTGGAGGCGGTCATGGCGGCCACAACGGTCTGAAAGATACGATTAAGGCGCTGGGTAACAGCCGTAACTTTGCCCGTCTGCGTATTGGTATTGGCCATCCAGGTCACGCCAGTGAAGTCGTCAATTTTGTACTTCGCAAAGCACCTCAAAGTGAGCAACAACTGATTAATCAAAGTATCGACGATGCTATTCGCGTCATACCCATGGCCGTTGCGGGGCAGTGGAACAGTGCGATGAAAGAACTGCATTCGCAGTAACAACAACTTTAACCAGCCGGGCCGCAATAAGGCCTCCGATATTGAGAGTATAAATAATGGGTTTTAACTGCGGTATCGTCGGCCTTCCCAATGTCGGCAAATCCACCCTCTTCAATGCGCTAACCAAAGCAGGCATTGATGCGGCAAACTTTCCATTCTGCACGATAGAGCCTAACACCGGAATAGTTCCTATTCCCGACCCTCGCCAGGACAACTTGGCAGAGATCGTCAAACCAGAGCGCATTATCCCCACCACAATGGAATTTGTAGATATTGCCGGGCTGGTAGCTGGCGCATCCAAAGGCGAAGGCCTTGGTAACAAGTTTCTTGCCAATATTCGTGAAACCGATGCCATTGCGCATGTCGTTCGCTGCTTCGATGACGAGAATGTGGTTCACGTTGAGGGAAAAATTAACCCCGCCGCAGATATCGAAGTCATCAATACAGAACTCGCTCTGGCCGATTTAGAAACCGTTGAAAAAGCGCTACAACGTGCCGCCAAAGCCGCCAAAGGACAGGATAAAGATGCCATTATTCTGAAAGCTGTTCTTGAAAAAATTCAACCGCATTTAGACGACGCCAAGCCGCTACGATCTATGGCGCTAGATCAGGACGAGCTAAAAATACTCAAACCGCTCAGCATGCTGACCCTCAAACCCACCATGTACATCGCCAATGTCGATGAAGACGGTTTTGAAAACAACCCCTACCTTGACACGGTACTGTCAATTGCAGAGACCGAAAATGCAGTAGTGGTTCCCATTTGCAATAAGCTTGAATCAGAAATTGCAGAATTGGATGACGATGAAAAGTTAGAATTCCTTCAAGAAATGGGCATTGGTGAACCCGGTCTAAACCGAGTCATTCGGGCCGGGTATAAATTACTTGGCCTCCAGACCTACTTCACCGCTGGCGTTAAAGAGGTGCGCGCATGGACTATCCCAGTTGGCGCCACCGCACCTCAGTCTGCCGGTAAAATCCACACAGACTTTGAAAAGGGGTTTATCCGCGCAGAAGTCATTGCGTACGATGATTTTATTGCCTGCAAGGGCGAGCAAGGTGCTAAAGATGCGGGAAAATGGCGCCTGGAAGGTAAGGATTATGTTGTGAGTGATGGCGATGTTATCCACTTCCGCTTTAATGTGTAACGCCAGAGCTAATACCCCAAATTCATTTTTGGGGTATTAGCAAAAACTAAACCGACCTCAGCCGAACCCCGCCCTACCCCTACTATCTGCCCCGCTCCTATAAACGATTCCGCTCTCTGCCTCTATAATGAAGCCATGGCAAAACTATCCGCATGGACAAAACGAGTGGCGCTCATTTTATTGAGCCTCACTTTGGCACTTATCTTGGCCACAACATTCGTTCCTTGGCCGAAGATTAGCAGTTATCAGGTGCTATTTAACTCACTAACGGGCATCGGCAGTCCGCCCTCCGCCCAAACAACCAAGCATACGCTCGTAGTCCCCCCTGGGTTTGAACTCTCTATTTTTGCTGACCATATACCCAACGCCAGGCTGCTAAAGATAGCCCCGACAGGGCAATTACTGGTTAGCTCGCCACGTACCGGCACCATTTACCTTTTAACCGACCACAATCATGATGGAAAAGCCGAAAATATCACCCAGTTAATCGGAGGACTCCAGCGCCCCCACGGTATCGACCTCTATAATGACGGACGAAATAGCTGGCTCTACATTGCAGAAACCCATGCCATAGGCCGGATCGCTATCGATTGGCACACCGGCAAAACCCTCGGCGATTACGAATCAATTATGACGGGGCTCCCTGACGATGGAGGCCACTGGACCAGAACCATCCAATTCGGCCCCGACAACTGGCTCTATTTGACCATAGGTTCCAGCTGTAATGTTTGCCTGGAAGCCGATGTGCGTCGCGCAACCATGATGAGGCTTCGCCCCGATGGCTCAGACAGCCAGATCTACGCCACCGGCCTTAGAAACAGCGTTGGCTTTGACTGGGCACCTTGGAACAATGCACTCTATGCCACTGACAACGGCCGCGATTTATTGGGTGACAATTACCCACCCTGTGAACTTAACCAGATAACGGCCGGCGGCTTTTACGGGTGGCCCCAGATCAATGGCTTTGGGGAACAGGACCCCGATTACGGGAAGGATCCGGATGCTCTATTGAAAACCAGCATCTCACCCAGTTTTGGCTTCCGTGCCCACAATGCACCACTGGGCATACATTTTCTTCGACACCCATCGCTCCCAGACAACTATCAACGTACCGCTCTTGTAGCATTGCACGGCTCTTGGAATAGGAGTGAACCCGATGGGTACAAAGTCGTCGCATTGAGATGGGATGGAACGGGAGAGATCACCAGTGAAGATTTTATAACCCACTTTCTGCAACCTAACGGTCAAATCATAGGCCGCCCCGTAGACATCGAAGAAGGTCCCGATGGCAGCATTTATATTTCTGATGATTACGCAGGAGTTATCTATCGTGTGCTATATAAGTAGAGGGGCAGGGGAATGTCATTATGTACTTAAAAGAAACAGCCACAAATCACTTGGTCGAGGTTTTGTCACTACAGGAACTGTTCGATCCATTTCAGCTTAATATCTCAGCGCGATACCATTACGGCGAAGAGGTGCAGGACCCGGAAATCTTCACCAAAGAGAGCCTGATATTTCTCTCGGGAGAGGCCCTTCCTCAGTGCTGGCTCGACCCTCACTACCGAGATGACCAACTAACTCAAAAAAGCTGATAGCCACTGGCCAGAAGCGTCTTGACAAAACCGGACAAACTCGGGAAAATCCCCGCCCCTGCTTGAGAGCAAATGGCTACGTAGCTCAGCTGGTTAGAGCACAGCATTCATAATGCTGGGGTCG
>DFBC01000057.1 GCA_002367235.1 Cellvibrionales bacterium UBA3090 | reverse complement strand
TCGGCTGCAAACCCGCCGAAAACGACCGAGTGAATGGCACCAAGTCGCGCACAGGCGAGCATCGCAATCAGGGCTTCCGGCACCATGGGCATATAGATCACCACGCGGTCACCCTTTATCACACCAAGGTCTTTTAATACGCCAGCAAAAAGAGCGACACGATCCTTGAGTTCCAGATAGCTGAAGGTCGCTTTGCTGTTGGTGACGGGCGAGTCGTAAATTAGGGCGGTTTGTTCTCCGCGCCCTTGTTCAATGTGGTAATCAAGGCACAGATAGCTGGTGTTCAATTCTCCATCGGCATACCAACTAAAATAATTGTTTTCATCTTTGCTCAGTATGGTTTCTGGTTTTTTATACCAGGCAATAAGTGAGGATTGTTCTTCCCAGAATGTTTCAGGGGCATCCAGAAATTTCTGGTACTCCGTGGTGTAGGCATCTTTTGCATTCATTGTGGTTGCCATTCTGTAGTTCAGTAGTTTCATTGAGTGTGGATGAGTTTCGTCGGTGGGACAATTCGACCTAGGTACAACACCATTCACCTAGAGATAACTTGCAACCGGTCGGTAAATCGACCAATCTTGCTGATGTCACGAGGGGGAAAGGCTTTATATCCACAATAATTTCACAACCTGTGCTGTTACTTTTGGCCCTAAGCTATGTCTTTGTTCTGGTCCTCGTTGCCCTATGGGCAGAGCGTCATCCAAGTTGGCACCATCGGTTACACCCCTATATTTACAGTCTCACTCTGGCGGTATATTGCAGCTCATGGACATATTTTGGCGCTGTAGGGACTGCTGCCGGAGAGGCCTGGTCTTACCTGCCTATTTATCTCGGCCCCATCCTGTTGTTTGTTGCTGGAGCACCGCTACTACGTAAATTGGTGCGGGTCGGCGTTCGCCAAAAAACCACCTCCATTGCAGATTTTATTGGCTCGCGCTATGGCAAACGTCAGGCGTTGGCAGCACTGGTGGCCGTCGTAGCTGTGGTTGGCTCAATACCCTACATCGCCCTTCAGTTAAAAGCGGTTTCTCTGGCCTGGGACACGGTGGCTGGCGGGCTAAGCTCAGATCAAATGGGTGGGTATCAACCGGATAGCGCGTTAATCACCGCCATTTTATTGGCG
This sequence comes from Cellvibrionales bacterium UBA3090, assembly GCA_002367235.1. Taxonomy (GTDB): domain Bacteria; phylum Pseudomonadota; class Gammaproteobacteria; order Pseudomonadales; family Porticoccaceae; genus Porticoccus. The sequence continues at coordinate 4,729 of DFBC01000057.1, read as the reverse complement.
ATATTTTCCATGGTCTTTGGTACTCGGCACCTTAAAGGGCGTGAGCGTAATCATGGGATGATGGCTGCGCTCGCTGTTGAATCGTTAGTCAAATTGTTGGCATTACTGGTTATTGCCGGGCTGGCTTTTGTGATCGCAACCAATTTTGATAGTACAGAATTCTTTGACAATGAAAAGTTACTCGGTAACTGGTTAGAAAATCCGGTAGATACCAGATTTATCACTACGGGGTTGCTGGCCATGTTGGCAATTATTTGTTTGCCTCGGCAGTTCCACGTGACAGTGGTTGAATTTCAGGATGACCGCGATTTACGCATGGCCCTCTGGCTGTTTCCTTTGTATCTACTGGTCGTTAGTGTCGTGGTTCTCCCCATCACACTTGTTGGACAGCAATTATTCAGTGGATCAGGTATTGCTCCAGACACCTATCTGCTTAATTTGTCGATGTCGGGTAATTCTCAGTTTTTGACGGCACTGGCATTTATTGGTGGTTTTTCTGCCGCCACGGGTATGGTGATCGTCGCGGCCGTTACACTTTCAATCATGGTCTCAAACGAGATTGTCCTGCCCCTATTATTGAGATGGCGAAAAGAGAAATTCAGGCAGGTTGATTTTCTCGCTAAGTACCTTCGATGGATCCGCCGGGGTAGCATTTTGGTTTTATTGGTGGCGTCCTGGGTGATGAACAAAATGTTGGTAAAAGATGAAAGCCTGGCATCGATTGGCCTGGTTTCTTTTGCCTGTTTTGCCCAACTATCACCGGCTTTAATTGGCGGAGTTTACTGGCGCAAGGCTCATGCTATAGGGGTTTACGCAGGGCTCGCCGTTGGCTTTTTATTCTGGTGGTATTGTCTGTTGTTGCCTTCACTGCTGGCGTCAGGAGATTTGTTACTGGTGAATGGCCCGTGGGGGATTAGCTGGTTGCGCCCCGAGGCATTGTTTGGTTTAGGTTTTCTTGACCCACTAAGTCATGGCGTATGGTTGAGTTTAACAAGCAACCTGATTTTGTATGTGGGCGTTTCGCTGTTCGTTCGAGCCAGGGAAACAGATAGATTTCAGGCTGAAGCATTTGTTTCAGCACCACAATTTAAAGCTTATGGGGAGGATGATTTTGAACTCTCCTCCATTCAAGTGGTTCAGCTTCGCCATTTGCTCGAGTCCTTTATTAGTCGACAACAACACGAAAAGCTTTGGCGTGACTGCGAAGTCCGCTATCACCAGCGTTTATTAGATAACGACAAGGCGCCAGTATTTGTTGTGCGACGGGTAGAACAGTCCTTGGCGGCCATTGTCGGGGCCGCCTCTGCCCAGAGTACGATTGAACTTCTCGAGCGAACAGAGCCGCTTCAGTTTCGGGACATTGCTGCGATAGTTGGCGATACGTCAGAGCAACTGCAATTTAGTCGAGGTTTGTTGCAAAGTACCGTAGAAACGATTTCACAGGGAATCTGTGTCGTGGACGCTGAATTAAAAATATTGGCATGGAATCGTCGCTACGAGCAGATGTTTGATTATCCACCACGACTGCTCTACGTGGGTTGTCCAATCGATACAATCTACCGCTTTAATGCCGAGCGGGGGCTATACCGGGATTCCGATAATTTAGAGAACCAAATTGAGCGGCGACTGAAATTACTGCGCACCGGCGGTTCTCATCGGTTTGAGCGGGTTATGCCCAATGGAACCACCATACAGGTAGTGGGAAACCCCATGCCCAAGGGTGGGTTTGTATCCACATTTACTGATATTAGCGAGTACAAATCCGTTGTTCGAGCACTGGAAGATGCCAAGTCAACGCTAGAAGAGCGAGTCGAGCAGCGAACCGCTGATTTATCTGAATTGAACCGGGTGTTGGAGGAGGAAAACAGGTTGCGTGCCTCGGCTGAATCAGAGGTGCGAGAGATGCATGCGAGTAAAAGCCGTTTTATGCAAGCGGCTAGTCATGACCTGCTTCAACCCATTAGTGCTGCAAGACTCTTTGTCTCGGCGATGCAACAGAAGCTACAGAGTGATGATCAGGCTGAATTAAGTTGTCAGGTTGGACATGTAGAAAAATCGCTCGAGACAGCAGAGCAGTTAATTTCAGCGCTGCGAGAAATTTCTCGTCTGGATAGCGGCAAGATGCAACCCGACTATCAGCATTTAAATATCGGTGGTTTATTACAAGAGCTGGCGACAGAGTTTGAAGTATTGGCGGTCGAAAAAGGGATTGAACTGCATTTCGTGTGCTGTGATGTGTGGGTTAAAAGTGATCCACAGCTGTTGCGACGTATACTGCAAAATTTCTTGAGTAATGCCATTCACTATACCAAGCGCGGACGATTGATTCTGGGATGCCGACGAACAAAAGAGGGGCTTCGAATTGAAGTTTGGGATACTGGCCCCGGTATTGCTCCCGATGCCATGGGTCTCATCTTTGGCGAGTTCGAGCGCCTTAGTCCCGGCGTGACCAGTACCGATAAAGGACTTGGGTTGGGCCTGACAATTGCTAAGCGTATGGCAGACCTGCTAGGACATCATATCGCGGTAAAATCTGAGCCAGGCGAGGGATCTGTATTCAGCGTTCTGGTTCCTTATGGGGAGCCTGTCATGGCGACGGCTATAAAACATGGAAGGTTACCATTACGTCCAGAATTAACGGGTGTCCGTGTACTTTGTATCGATAACGAAGAAGAGATCCTTCAAGGAATGAAGAGTTTGTTAAACCAGTGGGGCTGTGAGGTTGTAATTGCCCGAGGGCGAAGTGATGTCTTGGCGCTACCCTCCGACACCCAGCCCGATATATTGCTGGTCGACTTTCACCTTGAAGAGCACCTGACGGGATTAGAGTTGGTGAAAGAGCTGCCTGTAGCCTGGCATCAAGCTCCCGGCATCCTGATAAGTGCGGATAACTCGGATGAGGTCAGGCAGCTTGCAGAAACGGCTGGTTTCGCCTTTATGTCAAAGCCTGTATCGCCGAATATTTTGGCGCAGAAAATGCGGGCGGTGATCAGTAAAAAAGATGAAGTGGATTGTTAGGTTTTTGTTTCTAGACTGTTACCCCTAGTGGCGATCTAGGACTAACCGCATATTCCTACGCCCAGCCTGATATTTGCTGCCACCATTCAGCGTTTTTATCGAGATTCTTTTACTAAAGCTCGAGGGGCGCTAGACTATCGACCTTTCGTGTTTGGTAACCAGGATTTATAGATGCCTTCATTTGATATTGTTTCCGAAGTTGAAGTGGAAGAAATTCGTAATGCTGCGGAAAATACCCAGCGTGAAATTGCCACCCGTTTTGATTTTAGGGGTGTCGATGCAAAGGTTGAATACAAAGATGGAGAGGTGACGCTGGCAACGGAAGCTGATTTTCAGTGCCAGCAACTTCTGGATATGTTCCGGGGTAATTTGGTAAAACGTAAAGTTGACCCCTATGTGATCGATGTCGATGACGAAGCCTTGCACAGTGGAAAAACCTTTTCCCTGCAAGTTCGTTTCAAGCAGGGCATTGATCAGCCCATGGCTAAAAAAATTGTCAAGTTAGTGAAAGACGCCAAGATGAAAGTTCAGGCCGCGATCCAGGGCGACAAAATTCGTATCACTGGTAAAAAACGAGACGACCTTCAGGCGGTAATGGCACTGGTTCGTGGTGCTGAGCTCGACCAGCCTTTTCAGTTTGAAAACTTCAGAGATTGATCTGCGATTAGTCAAGGTGGCCAATATTACTCAGTAATAAAAACTGAGTTTACACTGAGTATTAGGTTGCCTAAGCTTGCTGAGAATATTTTTCGTTCTGGGCGGGATCGGATGGACGCCGTTGCGTGATGCAAAGCCGTTAGTCGATAGAAAGTAAGATGAAAATAGTACTAATTATTGAAGGGCTATAAATGAAAAATTAGCCGTCAATATTTTGCGGCGACTCGAGGTTTAGCTTGCTGATGGCCAATACAGCCTGGGTTCTCGATCGCACACTTAGTTTTCTGAAAATGGCCGTCATATGCGCCTTGATGGTTGCTTCGGTAACATCCAATTCATAGGCAATCTGCTTATTCAGTAATCCCTCTGCCAGCATCGTGAGCACTAGATATTGCTGCGGTGTCAATGAAGCGATACCTTCCATAAGTTGGCATTCGTCTTCACTCGCAGGGGTACGTGTGCCCGCGTTATCGGGTAGCCAAACTTCGCCTCGAAGTGCCGATTGAATGGCTGTTTTAATGAATTCAATACCCGAGGATTTAGGTAAAAAACCTTTGGAGCCAAATTCAACGGCTCTTTGCATGATCTCCGGCTTTTCGTTGGCAGATACCACGAGAACAGGTAGGTCGGGAGATTGTCCTTTTACGTAAGCCAGGGCACTAAAACCATGTGCTCCGGGCATATGTAAATCGAGTAAAACCAGGTCGGCATCGGGATGGTCTGTTAATTTAGTTTGCAGACTCGCCATGTCTTGAGCTTCCACAATATCAGGACCTTCTTCCAGCGTTTTTAACACTTGGCAGATCGCATTTCTGAACAGTGGGTGGTCGTCGGCAACAATATACTTAGACATATTATTATATTTCTCCCTTCCGACTGATGTTAGTCCTCTGTAACGATACTGGCAAGGTTTTCAATTTTTAGCGTTAGTTTCATCGCTTTTCATTAGACATTAGTCGTAAAAATCCCCCGAAATCGACCTTGGTCGCATACCCATATAAGGGGGCTTTGCGCAACTCTGTCAATGTTAAAGATTTAATGAATGGGAGAGTGA
>DFBC01000130.1:2497-2654 GCA_002367235.1 Cellvibrionales bacterium UBA3090 | reverse complement strand
GGCAGGATCTGCACCGTCAGTTGGCACCATATCAACCAAGTGAAGCAACAAGCGCGTTCTTGTCAGATGTTTCAGAAAACGGATGCCCAGCCCTGCCCCTTCAGCGGCACCTTCGACGAGACCAGGAACGTCTGCAATCACAAAACTACGATACTTT
>DFBC01000130.1:0-2355 GCA_002367235.1 Cellvibrionales bacterium UBA3090 | reverse complement strand
GACTTACCTGCGTTTGGCAACCCCAACAACCCGACATCAGCCAATACTTTCAGCTCCAGGCGCAAGTGCCGTAACTCGCCCTCCGTGCCGGGTGTCGTTCTACGCGGCGCCCTATTTGTGCTGGACTTAAACCGGGTGTTCCCCAGGCCATGGTATCCCGCCTTAGCCACCATTAATCGTTGGCCATCCGCAGTGATGTCACCAAGCACCTCTTCTGTATCTTCATCAATGATAGTGGTACCCACGGGCACTTTAAGAACAAGATCTTCACCGCCCCTACCCGTGCAATTTTTGGAACTACCCGCCTGCCCACTCTGAGCATTAAAGTTACGCTGAAAACGATAGTCTACCAACGTATTGAGATTTTCATCTCCCTCTAGGTAGACACTGCCGCCGTCTCCGCCATCACCGCCGTCTGGACCACCTTTGGCGATATATTTTTCACGGCGAAAACTCAGGCAACCATTGCCACCGCGACCGGCCTGAACATGAATGGGTGTTTCATCAACAAATTTCATCGTTAGAGTATACAGTGCTCAATGGGTTGTTATCAGGAATCCGAAAATATGGGTTAAAAAAACTCATTGCTACAGAACGAGAATCAAAGCCTATACATAATCCGGCTAAATCTATTCACACAAACAAAAAAGCCCCGCCAATGCGGGGCCTTTTTGACAAACCGTCGCGTTAAGCAGTGACGATATTCACAAATTTACGGTTTTTTGCACCTTTAACTGTGAATTTCACTTCACCATCCGCAGTCGCGAAAATGGTGTGGTCACGACCAATACCAACATTGCTACCCGCATGGAAACGAGTGCCACGCTGACGAACAATAATACTGCCCGCTGAAACTTGCTCTCCGCCAAAGCGCTTCACACCAAGGCGTTTACTTTCGGAATCGCGTCCGTTACGAGTACTACCACCAGCTTTCTTGTGAGCCATGCCGTTCTCCTATCTAATCTTAACCAGCACTAATGCCAGTAATTTTAACCTCGGTGAACCACTGACGGTGGCCCATTTGCTTACGGCTATGCTTACGGCGATTGAACTTAATAATTTTCACCTTATCAGCACGTCCATGGCTAAGCACTTCTGCAGTGACCTTACCGCCTTCAACCAAAGGAGTGCCAATTTTTACGTTGTCACCGTCTGCTACCAGCAGCACTTCATCAAAGTCAACGCTTTCACCTGTGGCCACTTCCAGCTTTTCCAGGCGAAGGTATTCACCCTCTTGAACCCGGTGCTGCTTGCCACCACTTTTAATAACTGCGTACATAATTTGCTCCGTATTCGCGTATACCAGTTCGACGCCCAAGAGAACGATTTCTCCAGGCCGGATTTGCGAGGGCCGGAATTCTAAGGGAAACCACCCGCGACCGCAAGGAAAAATCGCCGAATATCCAGCAATAATGCGCCTTCCCCTTGACACACCTTCCACCCAACCCTAGGATGCCAACGCGCCCGTTTTAGAGGGCCGATCCGATAAAAAAAACACCACATCCAACCAAGAATTTCACGGGGCTCTGGCATGTTGCCGTTTCACCAGGTAGTAAAAGCTGAATTTGACCAGGTCAACGACCTAATTCTTAGCCAACTACACTCTGATGTCGGCTTAGTGGAGAACATTGGCCAATATATTATTGATGCTGGTGGAAAACGGTTACGCCCCTTACTGGTCATACTAAGCGCCAATAGTTGCGGCTATCTAGGCAGCCAACACACGTCTTTAGCCGCCATTATTGAGTTTATTCACACCGCCACGCTACTCCATGACGACGTGGTCGACACGTCCGATCTACGCCGCGGCAGAGCCACAGCCAACGCCAAATTTGGCAATGCCCCCAGCGTACTAGTCGGTGACTTTCTTTACTCCCGAGCATTTCAAATGCTGGTAGCGATCGAAAACATGGATATCATGCGAATCATCGCGGATACCACCAATATTATCTCTGAAGGCGAGGTTCAACAGCTCATCAATGCTGGAAACCCCGATGCAACCGAAACAACTTACCTTGAGGTTATCCGCAAAAAAACAGCCCAGTTATTTGATGCTGCAGCTGAAGTCGGTGCCGTATTGGCCGGAGCCAGCCCCTCTCAACAGGCAGCTATGGGACGCTATGGGCACCACCTTGGAATGGCGTTCCAACTGGTAGATGATGCACTTGATTACAACGGCAACACAGAAGACCTTGGCAAAAATGTTGGCGATGACCTGGCAGAAGGCAAGCCCACACTTCCCTTAATCTATGCTATGCAACACGGCTCTCCCGATCAGGCCGCATTGATCCGCAGTGCTATAGAAGAAGGCGGCATCGAGCAAATGGATATCATTCTAGACACCGTCAATGCTAC
>DFBC01000041.1:5433-72972 GCA_002367235.1 Cellvibrionales bacterium UBA3090 | reverse complement strand
AGTCGCCACGGCAGAAAGCCCTGCAAGCCAGGCCGGTGTTGCCTTGCCTGCGACCAGATAATCCTCGGCAGTCTTACGGCTCACGGCCATGGAGGAGAGGCCAATGGCTAGAAATAGAAGCAGTGAAATCAGGAAGCTGGCTTCAATCATGTGGTGATCCATTTTGTCTGGTTCAATTTCGGATTTAATTCGCTGAGAGTCAGCACTTGTTGTCCGCGCATCCCCTTACCTCCCAAGGGCAAATAAAAATAGGGGCACAACCCCTATTACTCCAGCCCTCCGCCATCGTACTATTGGATTTTTTATCATGTTGGGGCCTACCTCCTAATACTCTTAGAACGATATTCTTTGATTATTATTTACGCTACAGGGATAAAAGCACTCAGTTTTTTTATGATACAAATTAAGAGAAACATTGCTTTGAGAGAATCATTGCCGATTCACCAAATGTACCTACAACCAAAACTAACACCGCCCGCTTAGCGACATGCGTTTGTTCTAGCTTACTCAGTTCGTCTTATCATTCGACCACAATGGATTAAGTTTCCAATTACTCACCCATTCGGGTAGCTCTGCCGCAGGCATGGGACGAGCGATAGCATAACCCTGAGCCAACTCACAACCGAGGTCTAACAACATATTCCCATGGGCTATTGTCTCCACGCCTTCAGCAATGGGCTCAATACTGAGACTTGCAGCAATACTTATTACGCCTTGAAGGATGGCCTGATCTTGATCGTTATCCAGCATACCTCGCACAAAACTCTGGTCAATTTTCAGCACGTCAACCGACAACCCCCGCAAATACATCAGTGATGAATACCCCGAGCCAAAGTCATCCAAAGCAAATTTAACACCCAGCTCCTTACAGGTTAGGATCGTCTTCCTAACTTGGAGCAAGTCGTGAATTGCACTCGTCTCGAGGATTTCCAGTTCCAGCTGTTCAGGTCTGACGCTTGGGTGTAGTGCAAACTGTTCTTTCAACCGTGCCACAACATCACTCTTCTGAAACTGATACCCACCAACATTAAGGCTAATGGTGGTATCCAACCCGATGGCATGCCACGCTTCCATTTGATTCATAACGGTTGCCAGAACCCACTCCCCAATAGCGATACTGATAGGGTTTTCTTCAACCATGGGCAAAAATGTGTCTGGCGGCAAAAAACCACGCTCGGGGTGCTGCCAACGAAGCAGTGCCTCCGCACCAATAACTTGGCCTGTCCGCATATTTACTTTTGGCTGATAATAAAGAACCAATTCATTGTTTTTTATCGCCTGCTTGAGCTGAGCGATCAGTAATTCCCGTCCGGCAACAAGAGAATCATTCTTTGAATCAAATGCCCGCCAACAGTTACGACCGGAAAGTTTTGCCTGGTACATGGCCTGATCTGCCTGCCGATAGAGCTGATCGGGCTCCACTATGGCGCTGCCCACCTGCGGGTAATGCGTGATACCAATACTGGCCGAAACCACCATTTCTGCACCATTAATAAGGATAGGCGCTGCAACAACATCGAGAAGTCGGTTGAGGACTTGCCCTGCATCCCGCCAATCATCCAGGTCGACCAACACAGCAACAAATTCGTCACCACCGATTCTTGCGAGTGTGTCACCTTCCCGCAACACTTCGCTCATTCGCTTTGAAACAACAACGAGCAATTGGTCTCCCACCAAATGGCCATAGGAATCATTAATTTTTTTGAAAAAATCGAGGTCTACATAAGCAACAACCAGCGTCTTCTTGCTTCGCTGAGTTAATGACATCGCCATATGAAGTCGGTCTGCGGCTAACACCCGGTTGGGCAACCCCGTCAATGAATCAAAATGGGCCATTCGTTTGAGATCATCTTCGTGTTTTTTGATTTGAGTAATATCGGCAAATATAGCCACATAGTTTTTGACGACGCCCCCCTCGCCCGCCACAGAGCTGATGGTCAGCATCTCTGGGTAGATCTCGCCATTCTTACGCCGGTTCCAAATCTCTCCACGCCATCGCCCGCGCTCATTTAAACTCTGCCACATCGCCTGATAGAAGCCTTCCCCGTGATGGCCAGACTGGAGCATTTTAGGTGTACGCCCCACTGCATCAATACTCTCGTAGCCGGTTATTCGGGTAAAGGCATCATTACAGTCAATAATCACGCCATTAGGATCAGTGATCAGAATGCCCTCGTCGGCATGGGTAAATACACTGGCAGAGAGCGCCAATACCTCCTCAGCTGCTTTTCGGGAAGTAATGTCGGCCAAAGACACCGGAATATCAGTGAACCCACTTTTCGACGTGGGTATTTGAAAAGACATAATGGCGGTAATCTCCCAACCATCCAGCCCGGTAAATGCGACTTCAGACCTAAACGAGTGATGCCCATCCCAGATTGCACATAGCTCATCAATATATACTTCGATATCAATGCCTTCCAAGATTTTGGGCATCTGCTCAAGAAGCTGCTGTTCTGATTGAGCACCAAATAGCATCAAGCCCGCTTCGTTGATATGACGAACATGAATCAAACCAATCAGTGCCAATACTCTGGGTTCATTTTCTTCAAGGTATGAACGAAAATCGATGACGCCTTGTGCTCTAATATTATTGATGGCGCTAACGACTTCTGAAAAATCTGAACTCCAAATCGCAACCTCAGAGAGCTCAAACAATCCCCTAAAACGTTTTTCATTTCGACGAATACGCTTTTTCGCACGCAATACTCTACCGATAACCAGAATTGCCAAGGCAACAGTTAAAGCCAATAGCACAGCACAGGATACCCACAAGATGATAATGGCGCGACGATGCTCAATCTTGCTGCGCTCCATAAACTCATGAGCCTCCAGCTTTGCCGTAGTAACAAGGAAGTACATGTCATAGGTAATTCGATCAATATATTCTGGCCCCTTTAGATTGAAGGTATTGATGGCCTCGGCTTGTTTCCCCTCCCCCAACAAGCGAATAATATCTGCTCTAAATGTACCCCAAAGATCGAATTGTTTTTGCGCTTTAACGAGAAGTTCCGGGTCGCCCGAAAACTTTTCCCTCATGATATTAAATAGGCGATAAACCTCCTGTGTCTCAAACTCAAGAAGCGTAACGGCTTCTTCAAAATCTTTTTTGTTTTCTGCAAGAAGGCTATCTCTCAGATAGAGATCCATCATCTCAACACGCGCGTAAGCATCTTGAGCTAACGTCGCAACGAAAAAGGGAGACTCGTACATATCGGTTATTAGCGTGGCCAGAGAATCAGCCTGTCGAACAGAAATAGTAGTGAGAACAACCAACAACAAGGCCGTTGCCATAAAGCCCAAAAGCAATGACCTATCAGACTTATTTTTAATCACTTGCCTTAAGCTGCGAATAAATCTTAACTGAGCCAATCGAGTCCCTTATTCCCAAGCACGATTAATTACTACTGCCAGACTGACTCGTAATAGTAACTGGTTATTTTGGGCAAGCACAGAAGGACTTAAAACTAAGGTTATCAGTACGACCCACTCAGGATTCACCCTGGCTGGCAATCGCCCTTGATAGGAAACATATGAAGAACTGCAGCCCAACCGGCCATGATTTTTACATCCATGAGAAAAACAATCTTGGGGAAAACAACCTTGACCTGCGTCAATTGTCATTTTCTTCCATCCTAGGTAAAGTCCCAGTTTTTCAATAAAATCAGCCCCTATCTCGGTGCGCACTGGGGGCGGATTGCTTAGTACTGTCGCAGTACCTACAACTGGTTTTGTTGCACATTACAAAAATAATAGAGCACGGTTATGGTGTGTAACAAACAATTAGTGCCGGCTTCAGAGAACCAGACTAACCTACCTGAAAGCACGCAGGTCTATATTCTCGACAAGGAACGCTCTCTGTTTGAGCAGTTAACCTTTCATGGTGTAACCAGTGGTTTTCAGCTATACCATTTCCCCACGATTGAGCTTTTCCAAATAGCCTGCGAGAAAGATGTGCCAGGTGCCATTATTATCGATGTGGCATTTGAGCCAGACCGAAATAACATAGCAAAGCTTTTGGATCGGTTAACACCGTCCCCCACCATCATAGCCACTTCAACTCGCTCAGAGATACAAGCACGCCTCAGTGCTGTAAGGATGGGGCTAGATCAATTTATAAAACAGCCTATCGATCTCTCTGCATTACATGACATTATCACCATCAATCAATTAAGAATAAATAACCCCTATAAACTTCTTCTGATTGGAGAGTTTGAAGGCCTTCTTGAGTATTCCAGTAACATCTTGGAAGCACAAGAGATGGTTATAGAGCATCAAGTCTCCCCACTTAATGCTCTTAATAAAATATCAGAATTTAAACCTGACGTGCTGATTCTAGGTATGCATATCCAAGGGTGTTCGGCCCTGGAACTTGCCCGGGTTATCCGACAACACGATGATTGGGCACACACCCCACTAATATTTTTGTCTTCTAAGCTAGATTCAGAATTAAAATTGTCAGTCATCAATCTCGGCGACAGTGATTTTTTTACGACACTTGCCGACGAGTCATGCTTTGTCTCCACTATTTTTGCCCGAGCCAAAGCAGCACGTCACACCAAGCTAGTCAATAAAGATTTAAATGTCGCATTACAGGAAAATCATTTTCAGCTGACAACAATGAATCAGCATGACATTGTTAGCATTACTGATGTCAGAGGAATGATCATCAGCGTCAATGACAATTTTTGCAGTGTAAGCGGCTATCAACGTAGCGAATTACTTGGCCAGAATCACCGAATTCTAAAATCCGGTCATCACCCAAAGACGTTTTACGATGACATGTGGCGAACCATATCCAGAGGTAAAATTTGGCAGGGCACTCTCTGTAATCTCAACAAGGATGGGAGGGAATACTGGGTAAAATCGACCATTGTTCCATTTCTTGATCATCGAGGAAAACCGTATAAATACGTCTCAGCACGAACGGATGTAACTGCATTCAGGGAGGTTTCAGAACGTTTTTCTCGCAGTCAGTCCTACGCTAATATTGGCACTTGGGATTGGAATATCAGAACTGGCGAGCTGTATTGGTCTGATCGTATCGCCCCACTATTTGGCTATCACGAATCGTTTAATGAGACCACTTATGACAACTTTCTTGCTGCTATCCACCCCGATGATCGCGCTATAGTACAAGAAGCCATTGCCAACTGTGTAGAAAATGGTGCGATCTATAATATTGAGCATCGAGTCGTATGGGACGACGGCAGTATTCACTGGGTTCAGGAAAGTGGCAATGTTCTACGTGCCGAAGATGGCACTCCACTGCGTATGCTGGGGGTAGTTCAGGATCTTGATGACCGAAAGTGTATCGAACTGAGCCTGGCATCGAGTGAGCGTCAATTACGCAATGCCCAATCTATGGCTCAACTCGGTAACTGGGCACTGGACATTGCCTCAGGGGAGTTGTTTTGGTCTGATGAAGTGTACCGTATTTACGGCTACCAACCTGATGCTTTCAAACCCACGACCGAAACTGCACTACAGGCTGTACACCCCGATGACACAGACATTGACCTGATTCGTGTTTATGAACAAAACCTAAGAAAACATGGTGTTGGTGAAACCCTTCACCGAATTATCCGCCCCAATGGTGAAATACGTCATATTCACTCCATAGCCCGAACCGAAAAGGATCAGGCCGGCAATGTAATCAAAGTGTCTGGAACTGTTCAAGACATCTCAGATCGTATTGAGATGGAAAACTCCCTACTGGAAACAGAGCGTCGATTCTGTTTTGCGGTTGAAGGCGCGGGAGATGGCGTTTGGGATTGGGACATAACGAGTGGAGAGATGAAGGTCTCCAAACTATATGAAAAAATGCTGGGTTATGAGGAGGGAGAATTAGTACCACATATAGACACCTGGCTGGATAGTATTTTTCCTGATGATAAAAAGAAAGTGATGGAAAGCCTTGATAAGTATCTACAGGGTCAATCGGAAAAATATTCGATCGAATTAAAGCTTCGCACTAAAGAAGGCGGCTATAAGTGGATCTTATGTAGAGGAACCATCGTCGAGCGCAGTCAAGAAAACAAACCCGTGCGAATGATAGGTATTCATACCGATATTTCTGAAAGAGTTATATTGGAACACAGTCTCTCCCAGAGTAGAAAGTTACTGGACTCATTACACCATTCAACCACCAGGTTTGTAATGAATGGATTTAATCGGGAAACCATGAATGAAATGCTTGATACCGTTCTCGATGCTACGAACAGTGAATACGGCTTCATCGGCGAGGTTTTTTATGACGAGAAAAATGAACCCTGTATTCGCCCCCATGCTATCAACAATGTCGGCTGGGATGATGCTACTCGAGAGCATCACAGTATAAGAATGGGGGAAAACCCTGAGTTTCTGAGCCTTTCCTCTGGTCTTAAATCTGTACTCTCATCTAAGAAAAAGATACTCATCACCCCGCCCCTTGCTGACGACAAAACTACGCCCTCCCCCGCAACAAACTATGTACTTGGCGTGCCCGTTTTTTATGGCAGTGAATTGGTAGGGATCTATGGTGTAGCCAATCATGAACATGGTTATGACACTGAGATCCTGGAATTATTATCCCCTTTTGATATCACCTATGGCGCAATGATCCACTCACGACGAATGGATGATATGCAGGAAACTCACAGACACGACCTTATCGCAGCAAAAGACGAGGCTGAAAATGCCAACCTCGCAAAATCTCAATTTCTGTCTTCCATGAGTCATGAGTTGCGCACACCGATGAATGCTATTTTGGGCTTCAGTCAACTCCTTCAAATGGAGAGTAACCACCTGAGCGGCTCCCAGGTTGAGGCCGTTGATGAAATCCACAAGGCAGGAAAGCATTTACTAGAACTCATTAATGAAGTTCTGGATCTTTCTCAAGTTGAATCAGGGGAAACTGACTTATCAATCAAAAGTGTTCAAGTCTGTGACGTTATTAACGACTCCTTGCAACTGATTGCCCCCTTAGCTAAACGCCAGGAAATTCACATCGTATTATCTGCTAACGGCAGAGAAATTACTGTGGGGCAACTGACTCAACTGACCGGTTCAGTGTTGGCTGATCAAACCCGGTTTAAGCAGGTATTGCTAAACTTGCTGAGCAACGCCATAAAATACAATTGCACTAATGGGACGGTAACTATCGACTACAAGGTACTTGATAAGGATATCACCCGCATATCAATATCCGACACGGGGTCAGGCCTGTCACCCGAACAACAGAGACAACTCTTCAAACCCTTTTGCCGGCTTGGTGCAGAAAATACCGCAACGGAAGGAACCGGTATTGGGCTCGTTATCACGAAGAAAATCATAGAATTAATGGGTGGAAGTATTGGAGTAAAGAGTCAAATCGGAAAAGGTTCTACTTTCTGGGTCGACTTGATTACAGCAAATACGGCCACGCTAGAAAGAAATAAAATGGACGAAACAGGCATTAAGCACCTCAAAACAAGTATTAACGCCACTAGGCAATATACTGTTTTGTATATCGAAGATAATCCCGCAAACCTTCGATTAATCGCGAAATTGTTGGCCCCTCAAAAAAATATTAATTTATTAAGTGCACAAGATCCGTTAGCCGGAATCGAATTGGCAACAAAACAAAAACCAGACCTGATTTTGCTGGATATCAATTTACCTGAGATGGATGGTTATGAGGTTTTCAACGCACTGCAAGCGCTAGCTGCCACACGACACATTCCGGTCGTAGCGGTGAGCGCCAACGCCATGCCAAATGATATTGAAAAAGGCCTTGCTACCGGATTTACAGAATATGTTACCAAGCCAATCGACGTAAGGTTTATGTTGCAGACGATAGAGAGGCTGTTGCAACAAACAGAAGAGACTCTGAATAGTACACACTGATTGGCTCATCAAATTCTTGCCTAACCCTTAGCTGCTCATACGTACCGCCCAACCCAAATCGGGCATGTAAAGCCTAAAGGTATAACCCGGTATCAATACTCTCCAAACATATACATCAGATACCCTTTACACCGCTGGCAAGGCATTACCAATGGCTCTTTAAGAATTATCCGTCTTTTGTTTTTCCAGACTGCCTCCCTTCCCCTTCTTTTGCGCCCCTAGTCGGGTGACTGAATACATGATTTTCATTCCTCCTGATTTTTTTATGCACGCCTCAGCAGGCGTGAGTCAAAATTTCTTGTTCTGACCTCAAGCTATTCATAAATCAGCCGATAACACCTAATGCCGACTACAAATTAACTTGATATTTAGCTTTTTAAGAGGTCTCAGCATGGATTTGGCTACGCTGTTAGGAATGATTGGTGCCATCGGCATTGTGTTGGTGGCGATATTATTCGGCGGTTCAGCCCTCATTTTTATTAACATCCCCTCACTACTGATTGTGTTGGGTGGCACCATGTTGGTCGTCATGATCAAATTTACACTCCAACAATTTCTTGGCGCTTTTAACGTAGCAGCCCGGGCCTTTATATCCAAACCCGTAGATTCCGAAGAGCTGATGGCACAAATCGTCAACCTCTCGACTATCGCACGAAAACAAGGTCTGTTAGCTCTGGAAAACGAGCAGATAGACAATCGATTCCTCAATGATGGCATTCAAATGTTGGTGGATGGCAATGACCGTGAAGTGTTAAGCACCGTCATGCATAAAGACATGCAGCAAACCATCGACAGACACAAATGGGGAGCCAAGGTATTTTCTGCCACTGGTGATGTAGCACCCGCAATGGGGATGATCGGCACACTGATTGGCCTGGTTCAAATGCTGTCCGTTATGGATGATCCTAAGGCGATTGGTCCGGCAATGGCTGTTGCCCTGCTGACAACACTTTATGGCGCCATTCTGGCGAATATGATTGCACTGCCTATTGCCGACAAACTCAACCTGAGAAAAACTGAAGAGGGTCGCGTCAAATCCATATGTATTGATGGTGTTCTGGCAATTCAGGCCGGCCAAAACCCACGTATTATTGAATCGATGCTAAAAGCCTATCTCGACCCTAAAAAACGAAACGTTGAAGATTCTGCACCAGCTGATTCAGTGGCGTCTTAAATGACCACGTTTGAAGATGACGATGATACCAGTCAGGGTGCTCCGGCATGGATGGCAACCTTTGCCGATCTAATGGCGCTCATGATGTGTTTTTTTGTGCTGCTACTATCTTTCTCCGAAATGGACGTATTGAAATTTAAACAAATTGCCGGCTCCATGAACCATGCCTTTGGTGTGCAAAATCAGGTAAAGGCAAAAGACATCCCCAAAGGCACCAGCGTCATTGCTCAGGAATTCAGCCCCGGCCAGACACAACTCATACCCAGCCGCACTGTTAATCAAATGACCGCCCAGACAACCAAACAGTCACTTCGAGTTGGCAGTTCAAATCTCCCCGATGCCTTTGATAAAGGGCTTAACAAAGAACAGACGAAAAGACTGCTTGAGGAAAAACTCAAGACCCTGGTCGCCGAAACAAAAGCTGATTCAGAAAAGCTGGAAAAGGCCCTCTCTTCGGAAATTGAAGAGGGCAAGATTGATATTGAAACCGACGGACGCTCGATCACTATTCGCATTCGAGAGAACGGATCGTTTCCATCCGGATCCGCCACTCTTAATCCAGATTTTGTTCCAGTTATGACGACTCTTCGTGATGCCCTAAAAGAGATTGAGGGGGAAATTGCCGTTGAGGGACACACCGACAATATTCCCATTGCCAGTATGAAGTTCAGTTCCAACTGGGGATTGTCTTCGGCCAGAGCGCTATCCGTCACTCACGAACTGATCAAAGACCACTCAATAGATGACACGCGCTTTATGGTTGTTGGGCATGCTGATACAAAGCCCTACAAACCCAACACCTCCATTCAAAACAGAGCGGAGAACAGACGCGTTGAAATCGTTATCCGCCAAGGTATGGACGATGGTACTACTACCAGCATCAAGAATATCAAGAGTCCGGATTTCGATGTTATAGAAACACCACGCCTCAATGATGAGAGCCTTTCTGATAATCAAAACCAATAATGGAAGCCACCGTGGATCACAATACTGAACGAAGAAATTATTACCGAATCAATGACATTGTTGGACTAACCTATAAAGTGCTAGGTCGAGATGACAATGCACAACCATCTTTTTCTGATTCGCTCGGACTATCCGTAACCAGTTTACTCGCTGAAATTGACCATGAATTTAATCAGGTAACCAATACCCTATGGCACGAGAACCCAACCATGGCCAAGGCCCTGGGGCTACTCAATAAAAAGTTGTCCATTGTTGCAGCTCACAGCCTACAGGATAGCGGTTTTAGCATTGATTCCTACGAAGAAATGATGGTCAACCTCAGTGGCTGCGGAATAGCCTTTGAGTGTACGGAGAACCTTTCACCTGGCACACAGTTACAGCTTTCCCTCGTGCTACAACCATCTAACACACTATTAAAGCTGGCGGGAACGGTTATCGCCTGCGAGCACAGGCCTGTCAACGTCGACAAGCCATTCTCACTTAGAATCAATTTTAATGAAGATAGTAATCATCAGGAACAACTGATTCAGCATATTGTACAAAAACAGTGTGCTCATATTCGCTCAAAAGTCCCCGTGCTTTCCCCGGAAGAATGACTTAAAAGAAGTGTAGAAACTCTGACCACACAAGTTTTAACACTATCGATCGTTAGAGAATTTTCTCGCTGAATGGTTTCCCCCCAAGCTCGAGGGTTATCTCTTTCTTACAGGTAATAATCGCGACCTCGTTTTCACCAGACCAATCCATGCTGACTAAATCATCCATCAGCTCATCATCGAGTGCATCACTTTGATTTTTTTCTGAATAGGTCACGATATCGGGGAAAATAATGCGTAACGATGGCTCTAAATCTGAAGGGTTTTGAAGGCATTCAATGAAGAGTAGCCGAACATCAATATCATAAACCAGATTGTAAATATACGGAGAACAATCTCCTAAAAGCTTGGCGGTTAATGTCATAAATTACTCTGAAAATTGGGGGGTGATATTAGTATTTCTTAACCATGCACTATTGAATTGGTCGTCATTCTTTAGGCTTAAATCGCGCTGCATCAATAATTGACCAAAGATGAACAATCCAACCCAGCATAATGATCCATAACCCAGCTGCAAATACGAAGTGAATAATGGCCATTAACAATCTACCCTGTAATAGCTGGCCTAACCCAGGAATAAAAAAACTACAAAGAGCGGCAAGTACATTGCCACCGGAACCTTGTCCTCCAGACATTATCGATACCTATTGTTGAATTGATTAACGTAAACTTTCGTTTATTGCTTCTAATGATTTACTACCAGGACAAAGTGCCGATTCATTCAGGTCTCGCAGTGGTTTTTCAACGGAGCCAATGATCTCATGTAAATCCTGACAATCCGGGTCAAGGTACAACAAGCCGGTTAGAATCTCACCTTTTTCTTTGCATTTATGAATAGCCTGAATTGCACTGAGCCGGTCGTGAAGATCCAGATTTTCATCATTTTTATAAAGGTGTATCACCGAGCCATCGTGAAGCGTCACTTCTTGGGAGAACCCAGGCTTGTAGTCCGCCATAATTTCCTGGCGTACAGGAATGAAATCGGTCTTACCTGTGGCTTCAATATGCTCTCTGACAAATTCATAACTTTTTGTCGAGGTTGCCGTGTTGTTAAACGTCACACAAGGTGAAACCACGTCTATGAGAGCAAAACCACTATGACTGATTGCGGCCTTAATCAGGGGTACGAGCTGCTCTTTATCACCAGAAAAACTTCGGGCTACAAACGTCGCCCCCAACTCGAGAGCCAAGGTACAAAGATCGATAGGCTCAAATGGATTAGGAGTACCTTTTTTACCCATGGAACCGATATCAGATGTTGCAGAATCCTGTCCTTTGGTCAAACCATAACAACCATTATTTTCTACTAAGTACAGCATATTCAGATTGCGCCTGACCACATGAGCAAACTGTCCCATACCAATGGAAGCAGAATCACCGTCACCAGAAACACCGATATAGGTTAACTCTCGGTTGGCCAGATTGGCCCCTGTCGCTACCGATGGCATCCGACCATGCACCGAGTTAAAACCATGGGAATTTTGTAAAAAATAGGTGGGCGTTTTAGAGGAACAACCAATCCCGGATATTTTTGCTACTTTATGGGGTTCAAGAGATAACTCAAAACAAGCCTGAATAATGGCTGCACTGATAGAATCGTGGCCACACCCGGCACAAAGTGTAGAGATTGCACCCTCATATTCTTTTCTGGTATACCCCAAGTCATTCGTGGGAAGCTCGGGGTGTCGAAACTCCGGGCGATGATAAGTCATACCGTCACCTTCTTGTTTTTAGTCAGAGGCACCACGTTATCTCCCTTTTCGCCAGAGGTAATGGCGTTAACGATCCAGCGTGCTGTAATCGGTAGTCCGTCATAGCACAACAGTGGTTTCAACTTACTTGGGTTAATTTCACATTCGTTAACCAGCAATGTTCTTAACTGCCCATCTCTGTTTTGTTCGACCACATAAATACGATCGTGTTTTGCAATAAATGCTTCCACATCGGCATTGAACGGAAAGCCTCGCACTCGCAAGGCATCCAGGTGCACACCCTGATCACGCAATATATCCAAAGCCTCCTCGGCCGAAGCGGTGGTCGTTCCAAAATAAATAATTCCATCACAAGTTGACCGCTCAGCGGGCACTATTTCAGGTTCGGGGACATAGTTTTTAGCTGTCTCCCATTTCACCAGAAGCCGCTCCATATTATCGACATATTCTTCGCTGCTTTCTGTGTATTTGGCGTACCGGTCCCGGGATGAACCTCGGGTAAAAAATGCACCTTTCGTTGGATGGGTTCCGGGATAAGTGCGATAGCAAATACCATCGTCGTCGACATCCAAATAGCGTCCATAGCGATCAGGCATGGCCTCCAACTCAGCCTTGGACAACACCTTTCCACGGTCATAGCACGTCGAGTCATCCCACTCTAATGGCTCAGAGAAATGCTCATTCATCCCCAAGTCCAGATCATTCATCACAATCACCGGTGTTTGTAGCCGGTCAGCCAGATCAAAGCTGGCCGCACCCATTTCAAAGCATTCTTTAGGGGTAGCTGGAAACAGCAGCACGTGCTTGGTATCACCATGTGACGCATAGGCTGCCAACAGCAAATCTGATTGCTGAGAACGTGTTGGCATTCCCGTAGAAGGTCCTGTGCGTTGCACATCGAACAATACGGTTGGCACCTCGGCAAAGTATGCCAATCCCAAAAACTCATTCATCAGCGAAACACCGGGGCCGGAAGTAGCCGTAAACGCTCGGGCACCATTCCAGGAAGCACCCACCACCATACCAATCGCCGACAACTCATCTTCAGCCTGAACAATCGCGTAATTACATTTCCCTGAGCCAGGATCAATTCGCAACCGCTTGGCATATTTCTCAAATTGCTCAACAACCGAGGTCGATGGTGTAATGGGGTACCAGGCCGCCACCGAGGCACCACCGTAGATAGCCCCAAGCGCTAGGGCCTCGTTACCTTCCATCAAAATATGCTTGTCCACCATATCCCGACGTTCGATACGAATTCCTATTGGGCAATCAAAGTGCTCCTGAGCATACTGGTAGCCTAGTTCAAGCGCGTGAATATTCGGCGCTATAAGCTTTTCTTTACCTTTGAATTGATCGTGCACAAGGTTTTTCAGAACATCGAACTCAATATCGACCATGGCTGATAGCGCGCCGATATAGATGACATTTTTAAATAACTGGCGCTGACGTGGGTCAGCGTACTCTCGACGAGAAATGTCGGTCAGAGGAATACCGAAGAACGTAACATCATCACGATAAAAGCGCTTATCCAGCGGCTTGGTTTTGTCATAAACAAAATAGCCACCGGGTTCTACGTCTTTAATATCTTGCGCCATACTCTGTGGGTTTACCGCCACCATAATATCCACACCACCACGGCGGCCGACATAACCCTTATCATTTACCCGAACTTCATACCAAGTGGGTAAACCCTGAATATTGGAAGGGAATACATTTTTAGGGCTGACAGGAATACCCATTCGAAAAACTGTTTTGGCAAACAGGTTGTTGGCACTGGCCGAACCCGTACCATTGGTATTTGCAAAACGTATAACGAAATCATTGACCGACTTTATTTGCTGCATGTTTACGTGCCGCCTATTTATCTGCTGCCCACTTACTTGACCAATAGTGGTGCCGCCTTGGTCACCTGATAATAAAATTGCTGCATATCCCAAGCCGCTGTCGGACAGCGCTCTGCACAGAGCCCACAGTGAAGACAAACATTTTCATCTTTCACCATCACCCGACCTGTATTGAGATCACCAGAGACATAAAGATCCTGATCTTCATTAGCCGCCTTAATTCTCAGCTGCTGGCGCAACTCAGACTCCTCACTGTTGACCGTAAAGTTAATACAGTCCATCGGACAAATGTCCACACAGGCGTCGCATTCAATACACTTGTCGTCCATAAATACCGTCTGAACATCGCAGTTCAGGCATCGCTCGGCTTCAGCAAATGCCGCATCCACATCAAAACCCAGTTCAACTTCCAATCTACGGTTTTGCAGGGCACTGGTGAGTTCCACCAATGGCACAATTTCTCTCTCATCCGTCGTAACGTCGTTATCGTAACTCCACTCGTGGATACCCATTTTTTGGCTAATCAGACTTGAGCCTGGAGGTGGCCTTTGATCAACCGGCCTGCCCTCGCAAAACAGGTCAATGGAAACTGCCGCCTGATGACCTTGAGCAACGGCCGTAATAATGTTTTCTGGACCAAATGCAGCGTCTCCACCAAAGAAAACCTTGGCACAGGACGATTGAAAAGTTTGTGCATTCAGTAATGGCATTCCCCACTCATCGAATTCGACACCGGCATCATCTTCGATCCAGGGGAACGCATTTTGCTGGCCAATCGCGACGAGTACCTCATCGCAGGGGTAGAGGACAGGCTCGTCCCCGGTGGGAACCAACGAACGTTTCCCATCCTCATCGTAAACGGCATTAACTTTTTCAAAACGCATGCCCACCAATTTGCCATCTTCATGCACAAATTCCAGTGGCACATGGTTTTCGATAATAGGAATGCCCTCGTGAATGGCATCCTCCTTTTCCCAAGCGGAGGCTTTCATTTCCTCGAAGGGGCTGCGCACAATCACCTTCACATCGTCACCACCGAGTCGTCGAGCGGTACGGCAACAATCCATTGCCGTATTACCACCACCCAGCACAATGACTCGTTTACCAATTTTCTCGATGTGCTCAAATGCCACACTGGCTAACCAATCGATTCCGACATGAATGGACTTGTCGCCTTCCTTACGCCCCGGCAGTTTTGGTAAATCACGCCCACGAGGGGCACCAGACCCGACAAAGATAGCATCGTAATCCTGGGCCAACAGCCCCTTGAGGCTGTCCACATAGTGATTAAAGTGGCTGACTAATCCCATATTCAGGATATAGCCTACCTCTTCATCCAACACGCTTTCAGGCAATCTAAACGAGGGGATCTGGCTACGCATGAAACCGCCCGCCTTGGGCTGTTCATCATATATATCGATGCTATACCCAAGTGGCGCCAGATCACGAGCCACCGTCAATGAAGCCGGCCCCGCGCCAACCAAAGCAATTTTTTTGCCATTTTTATTGGTGGGAATGTCAGGCAGGCGAGCTTGAATATCTTCCTTATTATCGGCGGCTACTCGCTTCAGACGACAGATTGCCACCGGTTCTGATTCCACTCGTCCCCGACGACATGCCGGCTCACAGGGACGATCACAGGTCCGACCCAGAACACCGGGGAACACATTGGACTCCCAGTTAATCATGTAGGCATCTGTATATCGCTGCTGTGCAATCAGCCGAATGTATTCAGGAACGGGGGTATGCGCTGGACAGGCATACTGACAATCCACAACCTTATGGAAGTACTCTTGATCTTTGATATCTGTAGGCTTCAAAAGAAATCCTCATGTAACACCAAATCAATTTTTCAACAATACTGCTAGTTACCCAACCCTGCAACTATGCCAAACGAGATTTTTGTAAAATTATTCACCTATTTGCTATCTGAATTTCTTTTCATTCGCCACTACTCATATCGATACTACTGGATTGGCGAGAATAATTGAGAAAATTTAACCAACAACCGAAACAGCAAACTTCGCCCCGCCAGATCATCGCCAGATAAAGGAACACAATGATTAAAATCTTCTCTAAGCATGTCCTCTACCTCTGAAGCAAACAGCTTATCTTTGACCATCACGGTAACTTCAAAATTTAAATGAAATGAGCGATTGTCAAAATTAGCGGTTCCCACATAAGCACGATCACTGTCCACCAAAACCACCTTTTGGTGTAAAAATCCCGACTGATACTGAAAAGCCTGAATACCCGTATTTCTCAACTCTAATAACACCGCATAAGAGGACAATTTCACCATGTGATTATCGGTTAATCCGGGCAGCATTAACCTGACATCCACGCCTCGAAGCGCCGCTAACTTCAAGGCATTAACAACTGACTCGTCTGGCACAAAATAGGGGCCGACGATCCATAGCCTGGTCGTCGCACTATTAATCGCATGAAGAAACATTAGCTGGCAGGTGTCGACCCTATCGGCTGGCCCCGTAGGCACGACCAAGACACGCTGTTCGCTAGAAAGATCTTCCGGGTGCCAGTTCATCAAGGGCAATTCGCCCGTTGCCCAATACCAGTCTTCAAGAAATGGTAGCTGGCAACCCTGAACGGAAGGCCCTTTCATCTGAACATAGGTATCTCGCCAGGGACTTAAACGAGTGTCACGGCCGAGGTATTCATCACCAACATTTGCACCACCAACAAATGCCGAACGGCCGTCGACAACTACAACTTTTCGATGATTACGGAAATTAATTTGAAATCGCCGACGCTTTCCCCAGCGCCAGGTTCTGAATGGCTCAATGTTGATACCAGCTTGCCGGTATTTATTTACATAGCGACGGGGTAAATTAAAACTACCGATAGCATCGTACAGAAAATAAATTCTTACGCCCTGCTGGGCCTTTTTAATTAGGCGCGCCTGAAGCTCCCGACCCAGCCTGTCGTCACGCAAAATATAAAACTGAAGCAGTATGTAACTACTGGCATGGTCAATTTCTTCGAAAATGCGTTGAAACGTTTTTTCACCATTGATTAATAAGCAAACCTGGTTACCACGCGTCATAGGCATTAGCGCAAGACTTTCCAGCAAGTGCACGCCCTGAGAACTGTCTTCTTCCGAGCTGAAAAGCTCAGTCATTTCAGTCATCAACGCTTTAGCTATTCGCTGAATTTCAAGATCGCCCCGTCGACGGGCCTCCACATAACCGTAGAACTTACGCTGGCCGAATAATAAATAGATAGGAACAACTATAGGCGAGAGAAAAACCAACCCCAACGCCCAGGCAATAGCCCCCTGCGAGGTACGCGATTTAAAAATGGACTCAATGGCCAGCAGTACAGCAAAAATCTCAATGGCCACATAAAGTGGCACCCAAAACTCGGCTAATAGCTGACCACCTTGCGACAAGGTATTGAGGATCAGTGGCAACCACTGATCCATGATTTAGGATCCCGACTCTATTGACTGTCTTTCTTTCATGTCACCTAAACCCGCACCACACCATTTGCAGTGAACGGCATCCATATCGTGCCCGGCCTTGACACAATTGGGGCATGGATAGACTGATTTTTCCCGCTGCATTTCATTGGCGAGTTCTGCGGTAATAATCCCGGTGGGAATAGCAATAATGGAGTAGCCGGTCAGCATCGCCAGAGTCGATATCAGCTGACCCAGGATCGTGTGCGGAGTGATGTCGCCATAACCAACTGTCGTTATCGTCACGATGGTCCAATAGATACTTTTTGGAATACTACTAAAACCATTCCCCGGGCCTTCCACGACATACATCAGGCAACCAAACAACGTACTCAAAATCAGGACAATAGAGAAGAACACAAACACTTTACGCCGTGCCTGGACAATTGAGCGCATCAATACATCGGCTTCAGATAAATAACGAACCAGCTTCAATACACGAAAAATACGCAAGACCCGAACCAGGCGAATAATGAGCAGGTATTGAGCACCTATCACGATCAACCCCAAGTAGGATGGGATGATGGAAACCAAATCCACGAAACCATAAAAACTGAACAAATATTTTCGTCTATTGGGTGAACAAAAAATTCTCACCAGATACTCTAGGGTAAACAGTCCGGTAAAAAGCCACTCTATAAGAAAGAAAACGCTTGAGAACTCATGATTCAAAGAATCAACAGTATTCAAAATAACCGCCAAAACACTAATCAAAATGGCGTAGATTAAAAACATATCGAAACGCTGACCGGCTTTCGTATCTGTTCCGAAAATAATTCGATATAACTCTTGTCGTAATTGTTGTTTGTTCATCATTTGGTCATTCAACCCCATTTGGTCAAACCCATTATAGGCATATGTTCCGTACTCCACATCTAACCGGGTTTACAAATTTACGAGTTCTTTTGTTTTGATCGGCATCAGCCCATCGGTAATTATTTTTTTATGTGTGGATTTCGCCTGGAATTACCTGAAAAATTAATCAGGCTATATACTCACACCATGCAGGAAAAACGTCAGCTACTCCGGTCATTATCTCTCACTGAAATTAGTTTCTATGGGATTGGCACTATAGTCGGTGCCGGTATTTATGTCTTACTGGGAAAGGTGGCTGGCGAAAGTGGTATGTATACTCCAGCTGCTTTTCTTTTATCGGTAATTATTGTCAGCTTTAGCGCCTACTCCTATGCAAAGATGGCAAGCCGCTTTCCCAAGAGTGCTGGCGAGGCGATGTACGTTATTGAAGGCCTTAAATCTAGGCGACTGTCGGCACTGACTGGCTATGCAATCTCGTTAAGCGGCGTCGTATCTGCCGCCACCATTGCCAGGGGATTCACTGGCTATTTTGACTTTTTTTCAGACCTCCCCCCATGGTCACTCATTATCCTTCTGGTTGCGACACTAACAGCCGCTGCCTGCTGGGGCGTCAAGCAATCTATCACGATGGCCGTGTTAACCACCTTGCTGGAAATTGGGGGGTTACTGTTGGTACTCATAGTCAGTAGTGATGAAATAATTATTCAGAAAATCCCCTGGGAGGCGTTTATCCCCACCTTTGATCAACATCATCTCGCCTTGGTTGCCAGCGGAGCCTTCCTCGCATTTTTTGCGTTTATTGGCTTTGAGGATATGGTCAACATGGCAGAAGAGGTCAAAAACCCAGAACGTAATTTACCCGTGGGTATCGTCATTTCGCTAGTGACTACAGGGCTGCTTTACGCTGCTATAGCAATAGCTGCAGTGGTGACACTACCATTAGAAGAATTAAGCAATTCTGAAGCACCGCTGGCATTACTACTTGAGCGCAATAGCACTGTTCCCGTAGAAATCATGGCCCTGATCAGCATAATCGCCATCACTAATGGCGCACTAATTCAGATTATTATGGTTTCGCGAGTACTCTACGGTATGGCAAATCATCAAATAGCACCCCGTTTTCTGGCTTCGGTTAACCCTAAAACCAGAACGCCGATGAAGGCCACCTTGCTTACCGGCTCCCTGGTCGTTATCTTTGCTCTCTGGTTGCCCATAGCCACACTGGCAAAGGCTACCAGCTCACTCATTCTCATAGTCTTCACTCTAGTCAACCTATCTCTACTGGTATTGAACTGCCGCGAAAGAGACTGGGGTATCACTGGGCTGCTCGCACCGGCTATAGGTGCAATACTCTGTATAAGCTTTCTTGGACTTCAGCTCAGGAACCACATATAACCATGTCGCTACCAACCCACATGCGCTGTATTGAGATAGCCGGATCAGCGCCATCAAAAACTCTCGTTGTTGCAAAACGGCCGGTACCCCAACCGGGCAAACATGACGTGTTGATTAAAGTCGCTGCCGCCGGAATCAACCGCCCTGATATTTTTCAACGCGAAGGGCTGTATCCACCCCCTGCAGGGGCCTCAGACATTTTGGGACTCGAGGTCGCTGGAGAAATTGTTGCTGTGGGGGAAGATCAAAGATTGTGGCAAACGGGGCAGCAAGTCTGTGCACTTCTGGCAGGGGGAGGCTACAGTGAATACGCGGTGGCTGATCCACGTTTATGCCTGCCAATTCCCCAGCCATTAACTTTGATACAAGCGGCCGCGCTCCCAGAGACTTTTTTTACGGTGTGGCAAACTATTTTTCAACGAGCCGCCATGCAATCAGGAGAAACACTTTTGGTTCATGGCGGCACCAGTGGTATAGGAACCACAGCCATTCAATTAGCTAAAGCTTGGGGCCATCGTGTTTTTACCACAGCAAATAATGAGGCCAAGTGTCGCCAATGTTTAAAAATAGGTGCTGATGTCGCCATCAATTATCAAGAACAGGACTTTGTAGCCGTCATTAAACAACAAACTGCCGGCCACGGTGTTGATGTGATACTGGACATGGTGGGGGGGGATTATCTACAAAAAAACATTCGCTCTGCGGCGTTCGGAGGGCGAATCATCTCTATCGCATTTCTCCGTGGTTCAAAAACAGAAATAGATATGATGCCAGTCATGTTAAAGCAACTCGTATTGACTGGTTCCACTCTCCGCAGCAGGCCAGCTGAGAAAAAAGCCTCTATCGCCAAGGCATTATTGAGCCAGGTCTGGCCACTCTTGGAAAAGGGCACCATCGCACCCATCATCCACACCACATTTCCATTGGAAGACGCCGACAAAGCTCATAGACTAATGGAGAGCAATAAACATATTGGCAAAATTGTATTGACCCTATGACTACAACGCTAAATCAAGGAATTTTTCTGCCTCATGAGTAAAGAAACCCGACTGGTTTATTCAACGGAAACTGGCCGCATCAAACCAACCGAAGAGTCCCAAAAGCAATCTAAAGGCGATGGCATTGTTCGTATCCGCAGAGAAGTCAGTGGCCGGAAAGGTAAAGGCGTCACCACCATCAACGGCCTAGATTTACCAGACAAAGAGCTCAAACAATTAGCCAAAAATCTCAAGCAGCTGTGTGGTACCGGTGGCTCAGTGAAAAATGGTGTGATAGAAATTCAGGGCGATCACCGCGAAAAACTTCAATTGGCACTCGAACAGCAAGGTCATACTGTCAAGTTGGCGGGGGGCTAACCAATGTCGACTATTGCAGCCTATGGCAGCTGGGGCTCCCCCATTGACCCAGATCTACTGGCCTCATCCGCGCCTTCATTTTCACACCCCTCTCGTGACGGAGAAAACCTGTATTGGCTAGAATCCCGCCCCTGGGAAAACGGCCGCTCAGTGGTGGTACAAAAAAATTCCAAGGGCATCACCAAAGATGTGCTGCCCGCGCCATTAAATACAAGAAGTAAAGTCCACGAATATGGTGGCAGACCCTACATCGTGGTCGAGGACATGCTCTATTTCTGCCTCTATGACGATCAAAGGGTGTACCGACTCGACCTTCAAGACAGCAATGCATTCCCCGTACCCATTACACCAGACGGTGGCTACCGCTTTGCAGACTTTTGTTACGACCATTCTCGCCGACGATTAATTAGCGTGGCAGAGCATCACAGCGGTCAAACGGAACCAGAAAACACAATCGTAGCTATCCCATTAGACGGCTCGATGTCGATCGAGGTGCTTTGCCAGGGTGAAGATTTTTATGCCTACCCTCGCCTGAATAATACCGGGGAGCAACTCTGCTGGATTAGCTGGAACCACCCCGATATGCCTTGGGACAATACCACATTGTGGCTATCGCCCATTGATCAAACAGGGCAACTGAGTGAGCCGGTTGCCGTTGCAGGCAATGGTCGCGAGGCTATTTTTCAACCCCAGTGGTCACCGGACAATCAGTTGTACTTCGTTTCCGATAGAGATAACTGGTGGAATATCTATCAGTGGCACCCTGAGTCCGGCATCACGCCCATACAACCCATGAATGCAGAATTTGCCACACCCCTCTGGGTTCTCGGCATGTCAACTTATGGATTTACTGCTGATGGCACAATAGTTTGCTGTTATTCCTGTGAGGGAAAGTGGCAGCTCGCAACCCTAGAACCGGACAATCCCTGCCTGGAGGTCATTGAAACGCCGTTTAGTCATATATCGGATATCTATTGCGACGGGAAATACAGCTGGTTTATCGGTGCCTCACCCACTCAGAGTGCCGAACTGGTGAGGCTGGATACTGAAAGTCATACCCTGAATACCGTTCGACAGGGCGACCCTCTGGCCACATCATCAAGCTATATCGCCAAACCGACCCCCATTAGCTTCAATACAACCGATAGCGCAACCGCCCATGCTTTTTACTATCAACCCACCAACCCTGACTATCGTGGTTGTGAGGGATCGCTCCCGCCCTTGATTGTCATTTGCCATGGCGGTCCTACCGGGGCTACATCCACCGCCATGAACCTCAAAATTCAATACTGGACCAGCCGCGGCTTTGCCGTATTGGATGTCAATTACCGGGGCAGTACTGGCTACGGGCGACAGTACAGAGAACAATTACATCGGCAATGGGGTATTGCCGATGTAGCGGATGTCGTTGCCGGAGCGCAATACCTCATTGAACAACAGTTGGTCGACCCAAATAAAATTGCTATTCGTGGCAGTAGTGCCGGCGGGTATACTGTTTTAGCCGCGCTCTGTTTCCATCAATTATTCAAGGCCGGGGCCTGCCTCTACGGCATAGGAGACCTGGAAACATTGGCTCGGGATACACATAAGTTCGAATCTCGATATCTGGATAAACTTATCGGCCCCTACCCTGAAGAAAAATCGGTTTATATTGAAAGATCACCGATTCATCATATTGATCAATTACATTGCCCGGTCATTTTTTTTCAGGGGCTGGAAGACAAAGTTGTGCCCCCCGAGCAAGCCCTAAGCATGACCACTGCACTTCGAGACAAGCACCTACCCGTAGCCTATCTGCCATTTTCCGGTGAAGGTCATGGCTTTCGCAAAGCCGAAACGATAAAAATCTCTCTCGAAGCAGAGCTATATTTCTACGGACAGATTTTTCATTTTCAGCCTCATGGTAATTTGCCAGAGATCCATATCGACAATCTCAAAACAGATTCATAAGCCATGGGAAGATACCGGCCACCGACACCAAAAAGCGCCCCCTACATTACTCCCGAGGGAGCTAAAGCGCTGGAACAAGAGCTAAAACAGCTGTGGAAAATAGAGCGGCCAGCTGTGACCGCCGCCGTACATGAGGCGGCCAAAAATGGCGACCGATCAGAAAATGGTGATTACATTTACGGTAAAAAACGACTTCGGGAAATTGACCGCAGGGTCCGATATCTCAGCAAACGACTGGATGAAGTCACTATTGTAGACCGGATTCCCAACGACAAAGATAAGGTTTTTTTTGGTGCCTGGGTCACCATTGAAGATGATGAGGGTAACGAGAAACGCTATCGAATTGTTGGCGCTGACGAGATCGACCCAAACGGTAATAAAATCAGCGTGGATTCACCCATGGCAAAAAGTCTTCTTGGTAAAGCCATGGATGATGAAATCAAGGTCAACAACCAGATTTTCACCATCACAAACATTTACTACTCACCCATAAAATAGACAACGAGTTAGCCATTACGCAATATCGTTTAGCTCAGAGGTGCCCTCTACAGAAGAAAACAATGTTGTAACTGTAAAATCCTTAAGATCAATACCAAAGTCACCGTTCTTCAATACCTTTTGAATCAAATACTCTTTTGACTCGCCCGCTTTATCAAGGGCTAACAGATCGACTATCTTTGCTTGTTGGGGGTTTTTCTCACTATCCAGAACAACGCTCAACTGGGGAAGCTGTCGATATTTAGGATCGCTCTTCAACACAATACCGACACAACCATTTTTGAGCTCGACAATGGAGCCCGGTGGATAAGGGCCAATGGCATGAATAAATTCGAGTGCAAAATCTTCATCGAATTGCTTGCCGCGGTTGCGATAAATTTGCTGCAAAGCTTGTAACGGCGTCTTCCCTTCCGCATAAACTCTTGGGCTAACCATGGCGTCATAGGCATCGATAATACTGATGATTCTTGAAGTTTGAGGCAGGGTATTGGCCGCCAATCCTCTAGGGTAACCTTTACTATCAAAGCGTTCGTGGTGGTTGATTACCGAATCTGAAGCATATCTGCCACCATCCTTGCTATTCATCAACAAATCACGTCCCAGCATCGGGTGTTTTTGCATCAACTCACTTTCTTCGTCCGTCAGAGCTCCCTGCTTATACAAAATCTCAAGAGGAACCCTAATCATACCCAAGTCAGACAATAGCCCCTGTAATCCCACGCGCATCATGTCCTTTTCTTCCAGGCGCAACACCCGGCCAAAATTAATCGCATGAATTGAAACGTGCAGGCAGTGCTCCAAAAGGTATTGCTTAGGCTCTTTGACTTTGGTCATCCACAACAGCGCATCCGGGTTTCTCAATATGCTATGAACAAAACCCGCCACGAGTTTTTGGGCTAACTGGACATCAATTTGATTATCCAAACGCGCCTGCTTCAGCAGGCGTGCCATCATTTTTCGGGCATCGGAGTAAATTTTACGGGCAAACTTGTGCTCTTCAACAATAGTCGACGTCGGCTCATGAGCCTTGCGCTCACCAATGGTTAACGCCAACGATTGTTTTTGATTACCCTTCTGTGAAAAGATTCCTGTTTCAAGACTCTGCGATTTAAAGGGTGTAGCGGTATTCAGACGTTCTGCATCTTTGGAAAATGGATCCTTTTTCCCCGCCCACAAACGACCCTGTTTTTCCACATAAACATGGTTACATAACTCTCGTAATTTCTTTATTTCCGATAACCCTGAAACGACAAAACCCTGTGTTAGAAACGGCGTGCCCAGCCAAGAGCGATCCAACTCGGCCACAAACATTCCAATTTTTACCTCAGAGACAGGCACGCGAACGTAGCCAGACTTGTCGAGAAATTTATTGTCCATCAGCCGCAACTCCTTGTGTACAGGTTTTTCACGGTAAAAATTATGCTATCTCAGGCTTTATAACAATTAAATGCGGGGCAATGAATCAAATCTAATGTTGCCCAGCTATTCTGCATCGTCAACCGGAACCATGGCTGCCACAGCACGTCTTACCGGGTACTCCTCGAGATAAATACCATGATCACCGTCTTTTAAAACCTTTCTGATCAACCAATCTCGAGGTAATGAACCTCGCTGCACATCAATTAGATCTACAACTTGCTCCTCCATTGATTGCTTGTTCTCATCAAGAACCAATCTCACTCGCGGCAAATGCCGTTTCTTTTCCTGTGAAGACAAGACGATGCCAACCGCGCCATTATTCAACTCAACAATTGTTCCCGGAGGATAAGGCCCCATTAGCTGGATAAACTCCAGAGCCAGCTCTTCATCAAATTGCTTGCCGCGATGGCGATATATCTCCTTAAGCGCATCCAAGGTTGAGCGGGCTGCATCGTAACAACGGTCACTGGTCATCGCGTCAAAGGCGTCGACAATGGCAATAATTCGAGAATACTGAGACAGCTCTTTGGCAAACAACCCTCTCGGGTAACCCTTGCCATCCATTTGCTCATGATGATTTAACGCCACATCCACTGCGTAACCCATGGAACCCTGTGATTTCATCAGCAGGCTTCGCCCAATCTCTGGGTGCCTTCTCATCTCGGCAAATTCTTCTTCGGAGAGTTTGGCTGGTTTATTGATTATTTCTGATGGGATCTGCATTTTTCCCACATCGTGAAGCATTCCCCCAGTACCCAGCTTTACCAGTTCCTCTTCGTCGAGGCGCAGGTGCCGGCCAAATGCTATCGCCAGAATACACACGTTGAGACAGTGCTCCATGGTGTATTCGTCAACATGCTTGATCTTTGCCATCCACATTAATGCACTGGGGTTGCGTAACAGGCTGTCGACACAACTACTGACAACGTCCTTAGCGGCTTGCGTATCCAACGCATTACCCAGCCTCGCATCCTCAAGGATGCCAGAAACAGTATGATGAGCGGCCTTATATGCCGCCCGTGCAGCTGGATGCTCCTCCTCCGTACTTGTCCGTATCTTATGCTCTGACCGGGTGTACATAGCCTCAATTGCCGACTCTTGCTTGTCCGCACTTCGCGCTCTTTTCTGTAATCCGCTATCACCCGAGCCATCCGCATTTCTCTTAGGCATACCAAAGCCGGTCCTAAAGGGGTCTCTTTTGTCG
Organism: Cellvibrionales bacterium UBA3090; assembly: GCA_002367235.1. GTDB lineage: Bacteria > Pseudomonadota > Gammaproteobacteria > Pseudomonadales > Porticoccaceae > Porticoccus. Next base: position 46,696 of record DFBC01000041.1, on the reverse strand, counting down.
CCCCAAAGACGCCCTTCTTTATCGACAAACACATAGTCGCAATATTCTTTAAGCTTGCGAATTTCTGAAAGAGAGCGGATGGTAAACCCCTGCATAAGGAATGGCGTTTCCAACCAGGGCCTATCCAGCTCGGCAACAAACATACCCAGCTTTAAACCCGATGCAGGGACACGAATATAATTCGATCTGTCGAGAAACTTATTGCTCATCTTGCGTCCTTAAAATCACTCAAAAACGTAGTACTCGTTTCTTCCATCTGTCGATACTTGATGCAATCTTACGTTAGTTAAGTCGTGTTGCAATCTGTTGCCTCAAAAATGGGACAACGTCGCTCTCAAACCATGGGTTATTCTGCAACCAGCGCTGATTGCGCGGTGACGGATGAACCATGGGCAGACAGGTTGGCCAGTAATCCCGCCAATGCCTAACCCGCTCAGTCAGGGTTTTGTGCCCACCTTGCAGATAATACCGCTGCGCATACTGTCCCACCAGCAACGTGAGCTCCAAATTGGGTAGTTGATCAAGAATTTGTTTATGCCACTTTGGTGCACAAGCAGATCTGGGGGGAAGGTCGCCAGATTTACCCCGCCCCGGATAACAAAACCCCATCGGCATGATGGCTATGCGAGCATCATTATAAAACTCATCCCTACTGAGCCCCATCCACAACCTCAAACGATCGCCACTGGGGTCATCCCAAGGAATACCGCTAGCATGCACTCTGGTACCCGGCGCTTGGCCAATGATCAGTATTCGCGCGGAGGCTTCTGCCATAACAACGGGCCTTGGCCCCAATGGAAGATCCGTACAATGGCTGCACGCCCGAACGTCGGCAAGTAAGTCATGAAGAGGAATATCAGGATAGCTCTTTGTCAAAACGTCCTCTAACCCTTGGATTCAAAAACAATCGTCAACCACTGAGTATTATTTATCATCCCCAAGTGCTGCCCAATAGGTATTCAGCAAAAATCCACCGAGTATTCCCAAAACAAACCAGATGGGCCAGCCCCGTTCTGGAACAGTCAATAACACCCAAGCAACACCAAGCATGATCAACAGGGAAACCTTGGGCAGGTGCACCTTGGCATTCACTGAAGTGTCATCATCATAGATCCAGAATTTATTAACTAATGGCGCCAATGCAGCGACGATTACCCCGAACCAAGCTATATCAAAACCATGCTCAAGATCCGCTTCAAACCCAGTAAGCCCCATATTCACAAGACCGGCGAGCAATGCAACACAAAGTGCCGCTACCAGCCAACTATAAAAGGCTATCGAGAATAATTTTTTCATACCCTTTTCATACTCTGGATTTTTCTTGACCGGTAACCACTGCTTGAAAATACTCGCATAACACTTGATTCTTTAATGGATGCAAAAGGTAGCCCCTGCAATTCCGCCATTAATAGTAATCGAGGGACTACGTTAATGAAACGTCAACAAAGGCCTTCCCGCCACCTAAGATGATTTTGATTATCAACTACTGCTAAAGTAACCGAGATGCGCTATCTTGAAACTCTACGCGCTCACGATGCCCTAAGATTCAGGTAACCACGAAAGTATTAAGTAGACACTTTGAAAAAACTCAAATTCAACAATAGTTTTGCCCGACTCGGAGATCTGTTTTTCACTCGAGTAGAACCCAGCGGCTTGCCAAATCCTAAACTGGTCAGTATCAACAACCAAGCTGCAAAATTGCTGGACATGGAATCGGCAGATCTTTCAGAAAACTGGTTTTTACAGTGGGCAAGCGGCAACCAGACATTACCAGACAGCGATCCGCTAGCCATGGTTTACAGCGGCCATCAATTCGGTGGCTACTCACCTCAGCTCGGTGATGGCCGAGGGTTATTGCTCGGTGAAGTAGAAGGCTCTGAGGGCAAATGGGATTTACACCTCAAAGGCGCAGGAAAAACACCCTATTCCCGATTTGGCGATGGCCGAGCAGTCCTGCGCTCTACCATTCGGGAATACCTTTGTAGTGAAGCCATGCACGGACTAGGTATCACCTCGACACGCGCACTCTGTATTACCGTGGGTGAAGAGCCGGTTTATCGAGAGACTGTTGAGCCTGCGGCCATGTTAATTCGACTTGCACGCAGCCATATCCGTTTTGGCTCTTTTGAATATTTCCACCACACTCGAAAACGAGATTGCGTCAAGCGTCTGGCGGATCATGTGATAGAGCAACATTTACCCGAATTGTTAGTTGAAACCGCGAATAAAGAAAATTGCTATCTGGAAATGTTTCGACATTCTGTCCACAGTACCGCTCGACTGATTGCTCATTGGCAATCCGTAGGTTTTGCCCACGGAGTCATGAATACTGACAATATGTCGATGATTGGTGAAACCATGGACTACGGACCCTTTGGTTTTCTCGACGCCTACGACCCGGACTTTATTTGTAACCACTCAGATACGGGGGGCCGCTATGCTTTTAAACGTCAACCCATGATTGGACTGTGGAACTGCAACGCTCTGGCTAATGCACTGACCAGCCTATTATCAGTGGAGCAGCTAACCATGGTATTAGAGGAGTATGAGCCCCTGTTTTTCACCACACTGCTTCACTTGCAGAGACAGAAATTGGGGTTGTTGGAGCAACATCCAGAAGACCAGTCTCTGATAGACGAGCTACTGGCGTTAATGGCAGAGAGTCAGGTTGACCATACTATCTTTTTTCGAAACCTCTGCAGTTTTGACGAAAACAACGACAATCCAGATCTACGAGACCTCTTCCTCAATCGAGGGGCATTTGACCATTGGGCAAAAAAATATCGAGACCGTCTGGCAGTGGAACAACGCAATCTCACTGATAGACAGTCCAGCATGATGAAAACCAATCCAAAATATGTATTCCGTAATTACATGGCAGAAATTGCCATTCGCAAAGCGGAAGATAAACAAGATTATAGTGAGATCGACCGGATGCTAAGGCTACTACAGTCCCCCTTTGACGAGCATCCCGACTGTGAGGAATACGCCAAACATCCACCGGCATGGAGCCAACAGCTCAGTGTCAGTTGTTCATCATAAAGTAACGATTTCATCGCTCTGCTATACAAGGCGATGAAATCGTCTGGTTCTTGATCGGCAAGCCTATCGAACAACCTACCCCTAGCCTAACCCATCGACATAAAGGTAGTCATAACCCAACCAAATAAATAGCGTACAGATCACCAATGTTAGCAGCATCGCGGGGGTTCCCTTGCGGAACCACAAAGCAGGTGTAATGGCCAATGCAGGATTACCTGTTTGTTTCGCTAGCCGTTCCGAGATGGTCACAATATAAACGTTGGCTGTTGAACCGATATGAGAGCCATTACCACCCATCCCCACACCCATAGCCAGCGCCCACCACATCACACTGACATTGACACCCTGTTGCTGCAATCCAGCTAATACGGGAATCATCGCAGCGGTAAAAGGAATGTTATCTATCAATGCAGAAAGAATTGCCGCAACCCACAATAATAACAACGCGGCCCCGAGCGGATGCTCGATAATTACCGGTTTAAACTGCTCACCAATGACCTCGAGAAGACCACTATGCTCTACCCCGCCAATTAAGATGAACAAAGCGATAAAAAACATCAGCAAAGGCGTCTCCAGGTGATTCGTCACCTTATCCAAATCCACCTTGCGAGATAGAAACACTAATATAGTTAATGCAATGGCAGCCACCATCCAGGGCTCCCAACCCAGCTGCCGGTGATAAATAAATAGCGCCACCATCATTGCCATGACCACCAAGGATTTTTGCCAGAGGCGCTTATTTTTGTAGCGTGCCGACGATTCAAATTTGTTCGTGTGGCGATTGGACAACTCAGTGGGAAATAAATATTTCATTGCCACCAATATGGCGAACCAGGCTATGGCCACTGGTGGGCCCATATGAATGAAAAAGGTATTAAAATCAATACCCGCAGCGGAACCAATCATTAGGTTAGGAGGATCACCCACGAGCGTTGCCACGCCACCCGTATCCGACAATAATGCCGCCGCTAAAAGATAGGGAATGGGTGATATTTTCATTGCCTGACAAATTAATATGATCAGCGGCCCGAAAATAATCACCGTAGTTACATTATCCAACAACAGGGAAATCACAGTAACGGCAGTCCCCATAAAGATTAATAATCGAATGGGCGACCCCGCACTTTTTTTCGCCATATATTGAGCCATGTACTCAAAGCCACCGGTACTAATCATGATGGACACCACAATCATCATAATCGCCAATAAAAACACCACATTCCAGTCGATGGCCTGTAACGCCTCTTCAGGAGAGTAAAAGCCATAAATTTGACCGGCGATGATCACCGCACCGGCACCCGCCATGGCAAATTTAGCACGGTTATAACCGTGTAAGTGTTCAGTAAAAATCCCACAAAAAGTCAGCACTAAGATTGCACCCGAAACAATCATTGGGTTTGTTAATTCAAACATTGGAATATCTCTAAAATTAGGGTTGGATAAAGCTATAAAACTCACACCGAACAACGCGCGTTGTTCGGTGTGAAAAATACTCTCAGGGTTTCATTACTCGGAAAATCTCTGAAAATGTTGCTGGCCGAGTAATTTCAATGGGTATATGTAATCTGCGAGAAAGGTCACCCGTAGAAATCAGCCCGCGAATCTGGTGCTTGTCAAAATCTACGACCAGACACTGCTGCTCACCCTCCTCCCGAAGCACGGCAATAATATCGGCGATACTGGAGTGCTCTAACGTCTGAAATTCCAGCGCCTTCACCTTGTGGCGGGGCACCATCAGGTCACTCACCAGTATTTCATCTCTTGCGCTACCCTTTGTGATGAGGGGCATAAGGGACTGATCGTTTAGTTTTTGAATATCGATAGTTCCAACAAACTCACTGGCACTATCAACCACAAGAGCCAGTTGAAGGTGAGACTTTCGCATTAATAGCTCAGCCTCGACAGCGGGAATGGAACCTTCAATAATTGAAGGGTGGTAATTTTTGAAATCAGTAAAGATTGTCAACGCGGAAGAATCGAGATCGATATCATTAAATTCTTCTGGTTGCACCAAATGATTGATGGCATCAGTATCCATCAGCTTTAAGGTTGCCATGAGATTCACCTCATTTTGCCTGACTGACTATGAGTCTTTCAAAAAAAGACAGCCAGAGGCTTAATTAATCAAACATACACAACACCAATCAATAATGTGGGATGCGTATCGATAGAGCATTAATTAAGGATTAGGCGGGAGGCGCTCTTATGCTTTGAGAAAGGGTAAACCTAGTGGTTTTGTTGACGACACTAGCAAAAACATCGACAAAAGAAACGGTGACCAGCACCAGCTCGGTCAATGGTATTAATATAAAAGGAGCATCGCCATCTTCGACATCAACCCATTTCACATCATATTCAAGACTTTGAGTGGTCGACAGGGAAGATAGATCTGCATTACCAACCAAGAATAGATTGGTAGCGAGCAAAAACAAGACCAGTAATTTATTCAATCACAACATCCTACGAGCAAAGACGTACACATTAAACAACATCACGATTCTTTGATAAAAACGATATCATTACGAGCTAATTATAGACGGAAACCGAAGGGAATGCTGTAACCATGCTATTGTATTTTCTGCTATAGACCGCTCAATTTACTTTATCCTGGCGAGGGTCAGCCCATCGGCAATGGGTACCATACTGATATCCACACGCTTATCGGACAACAACTGCTGATTGAGTGCACGAATAGCACGGGTATCCACATCCTGTTTCTGTGGATCAATGACGGACCCACCCCAAAGTACGTTGTCGATAGCAATCAAACCGCCTGGACGCAATAATTCAACACAGAGTTCAAAATACTCGGCATAACGTTCTTTATCTGCATCGATAAATGCAAAATCAAATGTTGAGCTCCGGCCAGCATCTATCGCCTCTTTTAAGGTTTCAGTCGCTGGAGCCAAACGCAGATCAACTTTTTCAGACACCCCAGCCCGCTCCCAATACCTGCGGGCAATCGATGTATATTCTTCACTGATATCGCAGGCCAAAATTTGCCCATCTTCTGGCAAGGCCATGGCTACGGCCAAGGCACTGTAACCCGTGTATACGCCAACTTCGATGGTATTTCTGGCACCGGTTAATTGCACCAGCAGTGCCATAAACTGCCCCTGCTCAGGAGCAATCTGCATGTTGGCCGATGGAAGGTTCGCCGTTTCCTCCCGAAGTGCTTTTAGGATCTCTGACTCGCGGAGAGACACACTTAACAGATATTGCTGGAGTTGCTCTGTCAGATTGAGTGTTTTATTCGACATATCAGCGCACGCTCCTTTAATCTCTATTCAAACTCAGTCAGGTACAACCACCTCGGTTGGCCGAGGAGCCTCACCTGCACCCAGCATCACCCCGATCCAACGAGTATCCTCTTCATTTTCCAAGGCAATTTTGACCATAATGGTCAGCGGTATTGAGAGCAACATGCCCACGGGTCCTAAAATCCATCCCCAGAAGACCAATGATAAAAATACCACCAAGGGGGACAGGTTAAGACCTTTACCCATTAAACGCGGCTCTAATAGATTACCGACAACGACATTAACCACTAAATACCCTATAGCCACGAGTCCTGCCGATAGCGGGCCTAACTGAATCAGGGCCAACAAAACCGCTGGAACAGCAGCAATAATGGAACCCACTGTTGGAATAAAGTTAAGCAGGAAAGCAATCACCCCCCACATCACAGGGTAGTCCACGCCAAGTATCCACAGCCAGACAATGACCAAAACGCCAGTCAACAGACTCAACAGTGATTTGATACCTAGATAGCTGTGCACACTCTCTGAAAAACGAGCCAATCCGTCGTTGGTTCCACCAGTTGCACCATGGTTTCTAGCTGATTGTAATTTTTCGCTGAACCCTACTTCTTCTGCCAGAATAAAAACCACCGTCAACAAAATCATAAAGGCATTGGTCATCACATTGCCAAAGGATGCCAGGGTATTGCCCGCCAGCTGCATCACAGCGCTCGGATCAAAACTTTGCTTCATTTGGTTCATATCAATGCTCAAACCACGATCATTCAACCAATGTAATAACCCACCACTCATCTCCTGTAACCGTGCCTGATACTCCGGCAGGTTATGTCTAAAGTCGTTAATTGATGAGCCAACCAACATACCAATCAACCAACCCACCAGGACAACCAAACAGATGATTAAACAAATAGACAGGCCATTAGGCACCTTTTGTTTTTTTAACCAAGCCAGCAAAGGTGAAAAAATTAGTGCGATAAACACGGAAAGTAAAAAAGGCACCAACAAGGTTTCAGCTGTCTTGATACCCGCTGCCACCACCACAAAAGCTGCGGCAACCATTAAACTGCGGGCCATAGGCGAATATTCCCTGCTCATTCATCGTCTCCTGTCAATTCTTCTAATAGCTGTTTGAGTTCTTCTATGCCAGCCTCTGTCAACAAGCAACCACTACCACCGATATATTCTCGTTCGTTTATTTCAAGACAACGTTGGCGGAAATCTTCCAGCTGGTCATTATGTCTGATAGGCATACCCAGAAATACCTGCCAATCGTTCTCGGTTGCATGGCCTTCAATCATTAACGTCAGTAATGCCTTCAGATTTTTTTTCTCAAGTCTGTATACAGGCGTGCCTACCCGCATAAACACCAGCAAGATGAGCAGCACAAAGATAAAGGTAGCGAATAGAGTCAACAAAAAATTCATAGCACAATCAGCCAACTAACCGGGGGTTCAACTAAAAGTCTAATTCTCCCGCACTCTCATTACATTCTATCAGCGATTGATCCGACAAGGCGCCAGACCTAAAAATTTTGGTTGATTATCAAACTGTTACCCCATTAAAAATCGCGCTTACTGAGTATTGATGAGTGAGAGTTTCTGATTTAACTGGGCCATAAGCTCAGCTCGCTGTTTGCTATCGGCATCTTCTAGCTGCTCTAAACTCCTCACGATACTTTTTACATCGTGTAAGCGCTCTTGGAGTTCTTCAATACAGTTGTTGATTGTGACCGCCTCATTCTGAAACACATCCTTTTTCCGCAATCTGACCCTTGCCGTCATATCGCCATCGGCAAGGTTTTCCATCTGTTTGACAATCACAAAGAGCGGGCCTGCAATCTTATGGCTAGCTATCAAGCTACCCCACCAGACACCACCAATTAATATCACTTCGATAAAAGCGAGAAGCAGTGTCTGCGCTGTAGTGAGAGAAAGCCCCATCGAATCAGGTATCAAGGCATTGATAATCACAAATAAATTAACCAATAGCACCGTGAGCGATACTGTAACCAAGGAATATTGGTATTGAAATTTACGGTTGATAACAACCCTGCTTCGGCGGTTATTCACGGCCTGTTCCTCACAGATGATTTCGCACTCGGGTGATGTTCACATTCAAAAAAATGATTAAATGACGCAAGAGGGNNCAACAACCTACGACATAACACATTAAATTTTCAGTCGTTAAATGCCCATCAGACTATTACAACCCTTTCTATCGGGCAATGATTATTCCTGGGAGCAGTTATCTCAAACACCGAGCCCAAGTGGCTGACCATAACTGAACTCGACATAATTTCCGTTCGGGTCTCTAAGACCGCAATAATAGCCCACGGGATAAGGCTCATCACGTGGAGGCCAGACGAGTTCACCTCGAATTTTGGCACGATGTGCAATGTCATCCACTAACGCCTTACTCGCCACAGCAAAACCAAAATGCCGATAGTCATGCTCGGGAAGTGACAGGTTACATCCTCCACTCATGATGACGAAAACAAATTCTGTTTCTCTACCAGGCTCGCTCATCCAGACAATCCGCTGGTGGCCAGAACTTCGTTCATGGCTAATATTCAAGTGGCAATAGTATTGGTAAAACTCGATACAGGCATCAATATCAGCAACGTGGAGGGCCAAATGGGTCAATCTAGGGTGTAGCAAGGCATGAACTCATCCAAATTTCTACAGGAAAGTATAGTCGAGCTGTGTCCATGTATCAGTTGGCGATGGAAGTCCCAGAAGAGATCACCCCATCACCAACTTTCTTTCGGTGGAATATTATTAAAGTTCCTTCGTCGCCCTGAATTCAATCTCTGGGTATCGCTCCTCGGTCAGCGACAGGTTGACCCTCGTGGAGGCCAGGTAGGTTAAATGACCACCACCATCCACGGCAACGCCATCGGGCACTTTGCGTTTGAGTTCTTCGACTTTCTTATGATCGTCCGACTCAATCCATCTCGCGGTATAAACATTAATAGGTTCGTAAATGGCTTCGACGCCATATTCATCCTTGAGCCGATACGTCACTACGTCAAACTGTAGCTGTCCTACTGCGCCAACAATGATGTCGTTATTGTTGAGGGGGAAAAAGACTTGCGTACTTCCCTCTTCAGAAAGCTGCTGGATGCCCTTCTGCAACTGTTTCATTTTCATCGGGTCTCGCAACCGAATTCGCCTGAACATTTCCGGTGCAAAATGTGGGATGCCGGTAAACTTCAAGTCTTCACCACTTGTAAACGTATCGCCAATTTGGATCGTGCCGTGGTTGTGTAATCCAATGATATCGCCAGCAATAGCCTCCTCTACGGTCACCCGCTCACCGGCTTTGAATCCCACCGCATCGGCAATTCTTATATCCTTGCCCTGACGCACATGGTGCATTTTCATGCCCTTGCTGTACTTACCAGAACAGACGCGCAGAAAAGCGATGCGATCCCGATGCTTGGGGTCCATGTTCGCCTGAATTTTGAACACGAAGCCGGAAAACTGCTCTTCAGTCGCCAGCACCTCACGTCCTGCAGAGGGCCTTGGCTGTGGCTCTGGAGCCCATTGGACAAAATGATCCAACATCTCTCGTATGCCGAAGTTGGACAGTGCCGTACCAAAAAAGACCGGAGTCAACTGACCGGCAAGAAACAGCTCCATATCAAACTCATTCGTTGCCCCTCGAACCAGTTCAATCTCTTCCCTGATATCCTCAGCGTAGTAACCCAACAGCTCGGTTGCCTCATCAGAGTCCAACCCTTTGATCTGAACATCTTCAGGAATGGTGTGCCCTTTACCGGGCTGAAACACATGAATAGTATCGGTATAGAGGTTGTACACCCCCTTGAAATCCTTGCCCATACCCAGTGGCCAGTTAATGGGGGCAGCAGAGATTTTCAGTACCGCCTCAACTTCATCCAGTAGCTCGATAGGATCACGGATATCCCGATCCATTTTGTTAACAAATGACAGGATGGGCGTATCCCTCAAACGACATACATCCATTAATTTAACGGTACGTGCTTCCACCCCCTTCGCACCATCAATCACCATTAACGCTGAATCCACCGCAGTTAAAGTGCGGTAAGTATCTTCCGAAAAATCCTCGTGCCCGGGAGTGTCCAGCAGGTTAACCATGCGATCTTTATAGGGAAACTGCATGACAGATGAGGTGACCGAAATACCCCGCTCCTTCTCCATCTGCATCCAGTCAGAGGTGGCATGGCGGTCACTTTTTTTACCTTTTACCGTTCCCGCCACCTGAATCAGATTGCCGAATAACAACAGCTTTTCGGTAATTGTGGTTTTACCGGCATCCGGGTGGGAGATAATAGCGAACGTGCGCCGCTTATTGACTTCATTGGTAAAATTGGCATCAGCCATTGCTTCTGGTTCCTGATATGTAACGCTATTTGTGCTGGCCAAGTGTACCGACCAGAGACGATTCCCCATAAGGGCATGGAAAAAAGGACGCCATTATACAGTCAGGAGTCGATCTATTTCAGCAGACTTAATATTGGCCAGTAGATAGTAACGAAGAGGAACGTCACAGAATCCCAGGAAAACAACGCCCCACAGAGTATTTGCAGTCACAGGCCGATAAAAATATGAACGCCAGTGCACCAGAAACTTCGTACCTTTTAGGGAGAACCCCTCAAGCCATCAAGCCCCAACGGCGGCTTCAAGTTCCGATCTGAAACCCGGATGTGCGATGGAGATCAACTGCTTCCTTCGCTCACCGAGACTTAAACCATGCAGATAGGCCACGCCGTATTCTGTCACCACATAATCTACCTGCGCCCGAGATGTAACGACACCAGCGCCCGGTGATAAATGCGGAACGATTCGTGACTGTTGACCCGACAGCGCTGTCGATGGAAGGGCAATAATGGAACGACCGCCTTCTGATAGCTGCGAGCCCGTGACAAAATCCACCTGCCCACCAAAGCCAGAATAAACCTTGTCACCAATGGAATCGGCACAGACTTGTCCGGTAAGATCGATTTGAATTGCACTGTTAATAGAAACGGCCTGCGGGTTCTTACGAATCACTGCGGGATTGTTCACGTATTCAATATCGAGAAACGCCACTTCAGAATTGTCGTCCACAAACTGATAGAGCTTCTTTGACCCCATAACAAAACCGGTAACTATTTTACCCTGATGAATCACTTTCCGGCTGTTATCGATGACGCCAGCCTCGACCAGCGGTAGCACACCACTGGAAAACATCTCGGTGTGAATGCCAAGGTGCTGATGCCCTGTCAGGTTCATAAGAACAGCATCGGGAATACTCCCAATACCCATTTGCAAACAATCTCCATCCCGTATCAATTCAGCGACATGACGGCCTATATCGCCGTAGGTTCCCGAGGGCTCAACAAGCTCAAAGCTGGGTATTTCACTGTCAATTTCAACGGCGTAATCTATCAGTTTTAATGGAATACCTGCATCGCCATGGGTTCTGGGCATACTCGGGTTAATTTGAGCAATAACCATTTTTGCCACACTACATGCAGCCAATGTCGCTTCCACAGAAACACCCAGTGAACAGTTGCCATGCTGATCGGGGGGTGAAACCTGAATCAACGCAACGTCAATAGGCTGCCGACCGCTGCGAAATAGCTTGGGTATTTCGGAGAGAAAAATAGGCACGTAGTCCGCCTTACCTTCATTAACCAACTTCCGGGTACTGTGGCTAACAAAATAACAACGATTACGAAGGTGCCCTTCCAGAAAAGGATGGCAAACCGCCTCGGCATGCTCCAGATGGAGCTGTAAAAGCTCAACATTTTCTAGCTCAATAGCATGTTCAGCCAATACTTCCAGCATTCGATAAGGTGTCGCAGCCATAGAGTGGCACCAAATTCGATCACCCGATTTGATATGAGCAACGACCTCTTGAGCCGTGGAACAAACTACTGTCATAACCGTGCCTCAATCATTTCCGTATGGATTGTATATGCTGACTATTTTGAGTGCGCGATATTAAATTTTTGTGAAGCCTTGTTATTTGATCTAAAACAGGAAGCGGTGCTCCCCGTCCATTAAAACCAACCAAGGTTTCTTATCGCCCCCACAGCCAAGGCATTCTCACCCATGGAGGCTATCCGCGCTACAAACTCACCCCGTAACGCGGATAAATAGTTAATGAGCGTTGGGGATAACACCGACTTGTGGCATTTCTGCCAAGCCAATATCCCTTGCATGCTGCTCGAAGCCCTTGTTCTTCCAGAAGAATGCACCGGGCATCGTGGTGGGAATGACCAAGACGTAAAACAGCGCTCGACCGACAATACTAGTCGCCAGCAATAGCACTCCGGCAACAGACCAGCCAATCAAAGGCATCACCCCGTCACCCGCAAACACCAACAAGCCTATCATCAACAACAGGTTCAACCCCAACAGCACATTGCGACAATAGTAGGTTTTACCAAAGGTAGTACACTGAACAAAATGCGAGGCAGCACCTTCGTGGGTTGCACTATTCATAGCTCGAGAATGGGCGACCAAACCAATACTCTCGCCGGCCACACCAAGTAACATCAGCAAACCCGATAGCATCAAAGCAGAGCCGTAATCCGCTTTCATCAATACCAGCGTAGTCACCATCACGACACCGCTTACCAGGGCGCCCAGGCTTAGCATATTGCCAAAGAAGCTGGTGACCACTTGCCAATGATTCCAGAATGGACGCGCTTTGATCCGATAGCAGCGATTCATGTAATACAATCCGGTCAGCGCCGACGGCAGGGCTAACCAGCCGAAGACATTGGCAACACCCGCCATCAAACCGAGTGAGAGCTGCTCACCAATAGCCCCTCCGAACAACGCCGCGTCCAGCGATTGAAACAGGCTGTTTTCCGGTAGGGAAAATAGTACATGCAGCCCGAGCGTGCCCATAAAGGCAGCGATACCCAACCCTTCACGACAAACCGGAGAATGTCTCCAGTTATTAAAACCACGATAAAAACGCTGGGGCTTGCCCAAGTGCATACTGGACATAAACAGTCCAAAACCCACCATCAAGAAACTTAAAATGGCCAGCGGAGCATAGGCCACGGTGGCACGAAATGCGGTCAAGCTCTCCACACCGAATTGGCTACCGATAAACGGCAATGCAAATGCACCAATAGATGCCTGAGCTAACAAGGTAAACAGTACCAGTGGGTTTTCTCGTGAACTCAATCGACCGAGGTTCCAATAACGAGTTTTCCCTTTCTTCTGATCCACTACCGTTTTATAGCTGCCTTTTTCATCCTTCTGATACTTTACCGGCATAGAATCTGTACGCTTCATTTCCTCCGGCATTTCAGTGAGTTGCTGGAAACGAATATTGGGGTGAGTAATGTCTGGATCGGGGAAACCGGGAATCGAGGTTTTCGCCTGGTCTCTATTTTCCGGAATATTCTCAATCACCCCGAAATCAAGCGCATTACCCACACAAGCTGAAACACAGGCTGGTTTTAAGCCCACCTCCAGCCGATCCACACACATATTACATTTCGACACCTGCCCTTGAACCGGGTCCAGTTGAGGCGCATTGTAGGGGCAGACCCAAGTGCAATAGCCACAGCCAAAACAGGTATCGGGATCTTGTAACACAGCACCAAACTCTGCGTGCTTGGTATAGGCAGCGGTAGGGCAGCCTTTCAAGCAGACCGGATCATCACAGTGATTACAGGCCATAGAGATATTCATGCGTTTGTAATCAGGGTAACTACCGCCCTCCACATAACCCACCGAGCGAAATGCGATATGGGCAGGGTTTTCATTTTTTTCACTGCAAGCCGCCTCACAGGCATGACAACCAATACAGTTGTCCGCAGTAAAAAAGAATCCGTGTTGTTTATTGCGGTTGGGGTTACAACCGACTTCGGGGTTTTCATTAATATATAGGGGCCGGTTCTCCGGCAACCCGGTCAAATCCAGCAAATCAATTTTTTGTCCGTAACGGTTTTCATCATCAACCTTTTTATCGGATAAAAATGCATAGGGTTGTTCTTCTGTGCGGATTTCCCACAGAGTACTGCCATCTTCACGCGGTGTTTCAACAGCACTTTTCTTGTGATCTCGTAGATCAGATAACTCATTCATAATTGTCTCACCAGTCGCTGTTCACTAAAAAGCGCGTCGCTGAACATTCAGTTCAGCCGCTTCTTGCTGATCCACGGGTTCAATGCGAACAGAACACTGCTTAAACGCCGGCTGCCTGGAATAAGGATCCAACAACCCCAGGGTTAGTCGATTGACACAATCGTGGTAGTGGAATGGAATAAACACCATGTTTCGCGGTACGCGATGGGTGAGCTGAACCATCACCACCGCATCACTGCGGCGCGACACCAGTCTCACATATTGTTGGTGTTCAATACCCTGATCAGCGGCGGCATCCGGGTTCATTTCCATATAAGGTGTGGGGCTAAATTTGTTACAGTTCCCCACTTTCCCCGTGCGAGTTCGGGTATGAAAATGTTCAACCACTCGGCCACTGTTCAACCAAAATGGAAATTCCTGACAGGGCTGTTCGTTGTTATTGATAAAATCAACGCTGATCAAGTTAGCTCTGCCATCGGCAGTTTGAAATTGACCATCGGTGTACAACCTGGGGGCACCTTTTGGTTTCCCCCCATCGTCTGCATGCACATCATCCCGAAGCGCATCAGCCTGCGTATAGGGCCACTGGATCCCTCTAGCCTGCTCAATTTTGTCGTAACTCATGCCAGAGATATCCAGGGTGCGCCCCGACCCAACTGACAACACCTTCATTTCCTCAAAAACTGCCTCTGCTGATTCCGGGAATTTGATTACACGACCATTATCGAAGCGTTTTGAAAGTTGGTTAAAGATCCATAAATCGGATTTTGAGTTAGCGTAATCAGGCAGCGCCTTGCGAGTCAGATTGACACGGCGCTCGGTATTCGTGTGACACCCTTCCTTCTCGGCCCAAACACCAGCGGGCAGATAAACGTGGGCATATTCATTGGTCTCAACGTCTTCGTAGCAATCCTGAACCACCAAAAACTCAAGTTTTTCCATCATCTTTCTAATACGTGCAGTATCGGCCATAGACGTCATAGGGTTGGTCGCCACCAGCCAAAGCCCTTTGATCTCACCGGTCTCAATTGCTGGAAAAATATCGGTTTCAGACAAGCCGCGTTGTTTGGGGAAAAACTCGGGATCAATCCCCCAAAAATCTGCGATATATTGGCGGTCCTTCTCATTTTCAAGATAACGGTAACCGGGCAACCCAGAACAGGATGACCACTCTCGAGTACCCATGGCATCACATTGCCCGGTAATGGAAAGACTGGTTCCTCCGGGTTTTCCAATATTGCCCGTCACTAAATTAAGATTATTAATATTGGCGACGCCATCTGATCCGTGAGTACTCTGGTTAATACCCATGGTCCAGATCGACATGGCACTCCCCGCTCGGGCATACAACCTCGCAACGGTACGAATTCGGTCTTCATCGATACCACAAACATGCTGCGCCACCACTGGATCATAGGTTTCGGATAAAACCAGCTTAATCAGTTCTTCTGCCCCATTAGTGTGGGCATTAATATATTCCTGATCCTGCAAACCCTCAGAAAAAATGACATGCAGCATCGAGTTAATCAGAACGCAATCTGTACCGGGAGTAATCGGTAGATGAATATCGGCAAATTGGGCCAGCATCGTCACCCGAGGATCGACGACGATAAGAGGAAATTTCCTCTTCTCTAGCGCCTCTTTAAGACGCCAGTAAATGATGGGGTGTTGCTCCGGCAGATTGGAGCCAAAGGCCATGAAGCACTCGGTATGCTCAAAGTCATCATAACAACCCGGTGGGCCATCAGAACCGAAAGAGCGCTTGTAACCGGATACCGCAGAGGCCATACAAAGCGTGGTATTGCCATCGTAATTGTTGGTGCCGATACAACCTCGGGCCAGCTTCCCCAGAGTATAAAACTCTTCCGTCATTAACTGGCCGGTAGACACTATGGCAAATGAATCACGGCCATATTTGTTTTGAATGTCTTTAATTCGTTGTGCCGTGACATCAAGTGCCTGATCCCAGCTGGCCACCTCAAAATCTTCATAGGGCTTGCCTCGAACCAGAGGTTCAGTACCCCGTCCTGCCGAATCAAATAGGTCATGTTCGAGCAAACCCTTAATGCAGAGCTTACCTCGGTTCACGTCGGCACCGGCATGGCCTCGACTAGTGACCACCTTGCCCTGATCATTCAAACCAAGCTCAATGGAGCAACCCGTAGAGCAATAGTTACACGTGGAATATTTCCACTCGGCAACCTCTTTTTTAGGGATAACAATCGGTTTTCGCTTTTTTCTACCAAATAACATCAGACTAACTCATACCTAATTTTGCTCGTTTTAAAAAAACTTCAAAACAATGATCAATATCAAGATATGAGCAAAAACCAAGCCATATTTTTAATTTAATCCAAAAATAAAGTTTTTATTTATAAAAAACAGATGGTTAATAATAAAAAGTCGTTCTTTTTATTATTACAAACCCTCTATTAGCAAGAATGCCTGCACCAACTTAACTATTTGTGCACTTTTTTCGGGCGCACTATTTTGGGGCCTGCTCTCAAATAGTGCTTTTAAGCAATGCTTAGGATCGATGACAACCCCAGAAGAAACACTTAACCCCATGTATTACAAGGTTAATTTTTGTGCAAAAAAAACTGGCACCATATTTGCTTAATACCCTTGCACCAGATACACAAATCACACTGCAACCCCCTATTTATCAAGTGAATTGCCATGACAGTAAAACAACTAACCAACCATCCCAAAGCACCAAAACCTGGACGCGTAGCACTGGTCGGTGCCGGGCCAGGGGATCCTGAGTTGTTAACTATTAAGGCATTAAAAATTATTCAGCATTCAGATTTTATTCTTTATGACCGCCTTGTCAGTAAAGAAATATTGGCATTATTCCCGACAAAAACACCGACGATGTATGTGGGAAAAGAAAAAAGCCATCACAGTATTCCCCAAGATAAATTAAATGATTTATTAGTAACTAAAGCCAAGCAAGGATTGAACATCTGTCGTCTGAAAGGCGGTGATTCATTTATTTTTGGGCGCGGCGGGGAAGAAATGCTGAAACTGAAAAGTGCCGGCATTGACGTGGAAATAGTACCGGGTATCACCGCTGCCTCCGGCTGCACGAGCTATGCAGGAATTCCACTTACCCACCGTGGCATTTCACAGGGTTGCACCATGGTCACAGCACATGGAGAAAAGGAGTTAAACCTAAACTGGGAACAGCTTGCAAAAGTCGGCCACACACTCGTTTTTTATATGGGCCTGAGCAAAGCTCAGCTCATCAATACCCAACTTCAACAGCATGGCATGTCACCCAGCACGCCAGTGGCTCTTATTGAAAATGGCTGCTGCCCAAATCAACGCGTCATCCGGGGACTTCTTCATGAATTACCCCTGTTGGCCGAACGGGAAAGCGTCCAGTCACCCGCTCTGATTATTGTCGGCGAGGTTGTCAATCTGGCTGACCAGTTGGCCTGGCTTGCCAACGCAAAACACAACGAAATTCAAAAATTATCCGCCTGAGCAGATAGAACGCATAGAGGTATTAATTGTATGAGTAAACAACGCATTATTGTTGTAGGTAACGGAATGGTTGGCCACAGGTTCATTGAAAACCTGATGGACTCCCCCTCTGCAGACAATCTGGAAGTCATCACCTTTTCCGAAGAACCCAGGCTTGCCTACGATAGGGTGCAGTTAAGTGCCTATTTCTCAGGTTCTACTGCTGAAGATTTGTCATTGACCAGCGAAGGCTACTACCAGGAACGCGGTGTAAACTTTGTTCTTAACGACAAGGTCGTCAGTATTAACAAGTCGGAAAAATACGTTGTCACCGCCAGTGGTCGTGAAGAGCCATACGATAAGCTGGTTCTGGCAACGGGTTCTTATCCGTTTGTACCACCCGTCCCCGGAAAAGATCAAGACCACTGTCTGGTCTACCGAACCATTGAAGATTTGGAAGCGATCACTGACTCAGCCAAAACCAGTAAAGTCGGCGTTGTTGTCGGTGGTGGACTGTTGGGACTTGAGGCTGCCAGCGCCCTGAAAAACCTTGGCCTGAAAACCCATGTGGTCGAATTTGCCCCTCGCTTGATGGCAGTTCAGCTGGATGAAGGTGGCGGCAAATTGTTGCGACGCAAGATCGAAGATCTTGACGTTACTGTGCATACCGAGAAAAACACTCAGGAGATTGTTCCCGGGGAAACCTGTCGCTATCGCATGAACTTTGCCGATGGCTCCATTTTGGAAACAGACATGGTGCTGTTCTCCGCAGGGATTCGTCCACAGGATGAACTCGCTAGAGAGTTCGATCTGGAAATGGGTGAGCGCGGCGGCATTGTCATTAACAATCAGTGCCAAACCTCTGACGAAGACATCTACGCCATCGGCGAATGTGCGCTCTGGGAGGGACGAATTTTCGGCTTGGTCGCACCTGGCTACACCATGGCCAAAGTAGCGGTTTCACATATCACCGGAGGCACAGAAGAATTCACCGGTGCCGACATGAGCACCAAGCTAAAGCTGCTGGGTGTCGATGTAGCCAGTATCGGTGATGCCCATGGCAATACGCCTGGCGCACAAAGCTATGTATACAACGATGAAGTAAACGAAATCTACAAGCGACTGGTGGTATCCGAAGATAACACCCGGTTACTCGGTGCTGTTCTGGTGGGCGATGTCGAAGCTTATGGCAATTTATTGCAACTCAAGCTCAATGATATGGCATTGCCAGACAGTCCAGAAACACTGATTGCCCCCGCTATTGGCGATGCACCTGCGATGGGTGTAGACGCGCTGCCTGACACCGCCCAGATCTGCTCTTGCTTCGATGTATCCAAAGGTGCCATTTGCGGTGCTGTCCAAAATGGTTGCACCGATATGGGCGCAATCAAGTCAGAGACCCTTGCAAGTACAGGCTGTGGCGGCTGTGCCGCCATGGTTAAACAGGTGATGGACAGCGAACTGGAAAATCTCGGGGTTGAAGTTTGCAACGATATTTGTGAGCACTTTGCCTATTCTCGTCAGGAACTCGCCGACATTATCCGAATTAAAGGCATCAACACCTTCGATGAACTGTTGTCTGAACACGGCTCTGGCCTGGGGTGTGAAATTTGTAAACCAGCCATAGGCTCTATTCTGGCGTCCTACAGCAACGAATATATTCTGAAGAAGGAGCACATCGGCCTGCAAGACACCAACGATGTCTATTTGGGGAATATGCAGAAAGATGGCACCTACTCCGTCGTTCCACGTGTCCCCGGTGGTGAAATCACCCCAGAGAAATTGATCGTACTCGGTGAAGTGGCCAAGGAGTACGACCTTTATACCAAAGTCACTGGCGGCCAGCGCATCGACCTGTTTGGTGCACAACTCCACGAGTTACCCGAGATCTGGCGTAAGCTAATTGATGCTGGCTTTGAAACCGGACATGCCTATGGCAAATCCCTCCGGACCGTAAAATCCTGTGTCGGCAGTACTTGGTGTCGTTACGGTGTTCAGGATAGTGTTTCAATGGCAGTAGCCGTCGAAGACCGCTACAAGGGATTACGCTCCCCCCACAAACTCAAGATGGCCGTTTCCGGCTGTACTCGAGAATGTGCAGAAGCCCAGAGTAAAGATGTCGGCATCATTGCCACAGAAAACGGTTGGAACCTCTATGTTTGCGGCAATGGCGGCATGCGTCCCCGTCATGCAGACCTGTTTGCCACCGACCTCGATGACGAAACCCTGATCAAGTACGTGGATCGCTTCTTTATGTTCTACATCCGCACAGCGGATCGACTACAGCGAACCTCTGTGTGGCTGGAAAACCTCGAGGGTGGCCTGGATTACCTGCGCGAAGTCATTATCGACGACAAGCTGGGTATCTGCGAAGAACTCGAAAGTGAAATGACGAAGGTGGTCGGTACCTATCAGTGCGAATGGAAAACCACCATCGAAGATCCTGAAAAGCTGAAGCGATTCAGCCACTTTATTAATGCCGATGAGCCAGACAGTAATCTCGCCTTTGTTGAAGTGCGAGGCCAGCGCCGTCCGGCGACCGACGAAGAAAAAATCACTGCTATAGAAATTGTGGAGTAATTGATGAGTACTACAATCAGCACTGAATGGGTCAGCATTTGCCCGGATCAGGACCTTCTGGCCAACACGGGGCTTTGTGCCCTGCTCGATGGCGAGCAAGTCGCTATATACAAAATCAATCCAAATCCGGCGTACAGCCAGGATTTGTATGCCATTTCCAACTATGACCCCATTGGCAAAGCCAATGTGCTGTCCCGGGGAATTTTAGGCAATATTGGCGATCACCTAGTCGTTGCCTCTCCGCTCTATAAACAGCATTTTGACCTGATATCTGGCGAGTGCCTGGAAGATCCAGAACAGCGAGTAAAGACCTACGAAGTAAGGCGGTTCAATGACGAAATTCAATTGAAGAAAACGGTCTAGAGAAAATCGGGCCCATTACAAATTGTGTCGAACAACCTGAACACTGAATATCAACGTAAGACGACCGAGTAAAAACCGGAGTTATCATGACCACTGAATCCTTCAATATTTTTTCCTTCAAGGGAAAAATGAAAACGCTCCACATGAGCTGGATCGCTTTTTTTATTACCTTTTTTGTGTGGTTTAACCATGCCCCCATGTTACAGGCCATTGCCCACTCTCTGGGTTTGTCGGGTGCCGAGATAAAAACACTGCTGATTCTCAATGTGGCGCTGACAATTCCTGCCAGAGTCCTTATCGGCATGCTAACAGACCGGTTTGGACCCAAAATAGTTTATTCTGGCCTATTGGCCCTCTGCTCTATTCCCTGCTTTATGTTTGCCATGGCCGACACCTTCACTCAAGCTGCACTGGCTCGTTTTTTGCTCGGCTTTATCGGTGCTGGCTTTGTGATTGGTATCCGCCTGGTCAGTGAATGGTTCCCCGCCAATGAGCTGGGTACCGCTGAAGGTATTTATGGTGGCTGGGGCAACTTCGGTTCCGCCGCAGCGGCATTTTGTTTACCCGCTCTCGCCTTGTTCTTTGGTGGTGATGATGGCTGGCGTTATGCCGTTGGCTTGACCGGTCTGATCAGCCTGATATTCAGTGTCATTTTCTACAAAAATGTCTCTGACACGCCCAAGGGATCGACCTACTTTAAACCCAAAAATATGGGTTCTATGGAAGTCACGAGCAAAGGAGACTTCTTTTTCCTGCTCGCCATGAAAATCCCGATGTATGCAGCACTTGCGCTATTAAGCTGGAAACTCTCTCCAGCGGGCGTTAGCTTAATCTCCGAGACAGTTTGTATCTCCATTTATGTGGGTTTAGTGTTGCTTTATATCTATGAAGTAGCCATGGCATGGAAGGTCAACAAGGATGTTTTTGTCAAACCTGTACCGGAACTCCACCAATATAAATTCAAGCAAGTTGCTGTATTGAATGTTCTTTATTTCGCTACCTTTGGTTCAGAACTCGCCGTGGTTTCGATGCTGCCACTATTCTTTGCCGACACCTTTGAACTCTCTCCCGTAGTTGCCGGCATGGTGGCTTCTGCCTATGCATTCATGAACCTGATGTCCCGTCCTGGCGGTGGCTGGCTATCGGACCGCTTTGGACGGAAGCCCACCTTGTTGATTCTGACGGCAGGTTTGGCTGTGGGTTACTTCCTGATGGCTATGGTTGATAGCCAGTGGCCTATTTGGCTGGCCGTTATTGCCGCCATGGCCTGCTCTTTCTTTGTCCAGTCGGGTGAAGGCGCCGTGTTCGCGACAGTACCGCTGATCAAGCGTCGTCTGACAGGACAAATTGCCGGTATGACCGGCGCCTACGGTAACGTGGGTGCGGTGGTCTACCTGACCGTTCTGTCCATGGTGGAATATCAAACCTTCTTCATGGTCATCGCCGGAACAGCGGTATTAGGCTTTGTCACGCTACTGCTAATGGAAGAGCCCAAAGGTAACATGGCTGAAATCCATGATGATGGCTCTGTTGAACTAATCAGCGTAACCTGATTCCAGCGCATTGAAGCATAAACGACTGCCGGAGATCTTTTGACTGTGACTGCCGCCATAAATGCTGCCGAATCAACAACGGTTGATTCTCAACACCAAATGTCACACGCTAAACTTAGTGTGACATTTGGCGGTCACTCTATTGCTGGCGTTAAAGACCGAAATGAAGATGCTTTTGCTGCCTATCTTCCCTCGGCAGAGGGAACAAATCAGCTTAAAGGCATCGCCACCTGTATTGCCGATGGTGTTAGCTGTAGTGAGAATGCCCAATTGGCCAGCCAAACGGCAGTGACGCTTTTCATCGATGATTACTACAGCACACCTGAGAGCTGGACGGTTAAAACATCGGCTGCCCGAGTACTATCCTCTCTAAACTCGTGGCTTTATCACCACGGACGGCAAGACCTCCAACCCCAAAACGGGGCAGTAACCACTTTTAGTGCCGCTATTTTCAAATCCAGAACAGGTCACCTGTTTCATGCTGGCGACAGCCGAATCTATCGGCTTCGCGATGGAGGGCTGGAACAACTCACCACCGACCACAGTACCAATGCTCCGGGTGGTCAGACCTACCTCAGCCGGGCACTGGGTATGGATAGCCATCTGGAAGTCGATTACATCCAAACCGAACTGGAACAGGGCGACCTGTTCCTGCTGAGTACAGATGGCGTGCACGATGTGCTAACACGCAGTGAATTGATCTCACTAGCGCAACCTGCCACAAACCCAGCCCCTGGAATCCAGCCCTCCGAAAATACTCTGGAAGAAATTGCGGCAACAATTGTCGACCAGGCGCTCGCCAAGGGTAGCGAAGACAATTTGAGTTGCCTGCTGGTTCGCATTGAACAGTTACCCATGGAGGACATTAATGATCTCCATCGAAAATTGACCCACCAAGTTATTCCACCGGTGATGAAATCGGGAATGACAATAGATGGCTTTACCGTCCAGAAGGTTATTTACAGTGGCACCCGCAGCCATCTCTACCTGGTCACCCATCCGAATCATGAGGGTCGATTTGTCCTAAAAGCCCCTTCTGCCAATTTTGCCGAAGATGCCCAATACCTCGAAGGATTCATGCGAGAAGAATGGGTTGGGCGACGCATCGACAACAAGGGTGTGATGAAAATTCTGGCCAAGGACGAGAAAAGCCAATTTCTCTACCATGTCTGCGAATATATAGAAGGTCAAACCCTAAGGCAGTGGATGTATGACAATCCACAGCCTTCACTGGAAAAAATCAGATCGATCACCCAAAGTATCATCCAGTCACTGCGTGCTTTTCAACGGCTCGGCATGGTTCACCGGGATCTCAAGCCCGAAAATGTGCTCATCGATGAGAACGAACAGATAAAACTCATCGACTTTGGCACCGTACAGGTTAGTGGACTGAATGAAATAAGTAGCCCGCTCCATGAAGAATGCCCTGTTGGGTCAGTGGATTATATTGCACCGGAATACCTGATGAACCAGAAGGGAACCTATCGTTCCGACCTCTTCTCGCTAGGCGTCATCATCTACGAAATGGTGACTGGGGAAAAACCATTTGACCTAGCAAATACGCATCGAAGAACGCCCAAACATTACAGTGAGTGGCAATATCACTCTGCACTGGAACATCGTCCCGATCTTCCTCTGTGGCTGGACCTTTCTCTTGAGAAAGCGACTAACCCCAATCCAGCAGGACGATATTCCGCTCTGTCAGAGTTCTACGCAGACCTTTGCACACCCAACCAAACCATGGTGAATAAACGTGAACATGCGCCGCTCATTGAAAGAGACCCCGTTCGCCTATGGAAAATGGTCTCGGCCTTGCTCTTGATCATTGTTGTTCTTCAGGCTGCTTTATAGAGTATGTTAAACGAAAGAAATTTTAACCAAGATAGCCATAACGAACTGCGCAAACAGACAACATAAATTTTGGAGACTCAGTACCAATGAACAACCCAAGTACTATCCAAGCAAAAGACATCATGCACGCAGAGGTACTCAGCGTGTATGAAGGCTGGTCCATACAACGACTGGCTGACTTTTTTATGAAACACAAAATTTCTGGGGCTCCGGTTATTGCTTCCGACCATGAGTTGGTAGGTGTCGTCAGCGTTTCAGACATCTTCCATTTTGAAAATATGGATGACGAGCAGAAGAAGTCCGCACTTCAAACCTGTTACCGCGATGTGGCCAACACTGAACCCAATGTGGTTGACCTTGAAAGCTGGAGTAAAAATGCTCAGTACCACTGTACAGTGCATCAAATTATGGCTCCCCACGTCATTAGTGTTGCAGAAACTGCAGCGTTACCAGAGATAGCAGCACTGATGCTCGAACATGGTATTCACCGGGTATTTGTCACTCGCGATAATTGTATTTCCGGGGTCATTTCAACCACAAATATATTGCAAGTTCTAGCGGGTGAAGAAACAATTCTCACCGCTGCCAGCTCAGCAAGCTAAATCAATACGTGAACATCTGAACGCGCGGGGTGCGACATTTTGTCACACCCCAAAGTCTCTGTAGAAAAGTAGAATTGCACCCCTCGATTCTATTTCTACAGGGACTTTCATTTAGTGAAAACCAAAATCACCATCTTTACCTCTGCATTACTCACGTCCGCCATAGCCAACGTCCACGCGGGCCATGGTGACGTTGAGGAAGTCAATATCACCGGCTACCAACCCAAGTCTTCTTTATCTTTGGAGGTCACCCCGAAAGGCGAACCCGCCATTGATACAGCATCACTATTAACCAAGGTTCCTGGTGCCAACCTCAACAGTAATGGGGTTGTAACCGGCATTGCACAATACAGAGGGCTCTATGGTGATCGAGTCAGTATCAACATTGATCATGCACCATCATTGACCGGCGGCCCCAATGCCATGGATACGCCCCTTTCCTATACTCCACCCATGCTGCTTAAATCCCTTGAGGTTCACCGTGGCATCGCCCCGGTAAGCGTGGCCCAGGAAAGCCTGGGTGGTCATATGACGGCAAAACTCGATCGTGGCGAATTTAACCATGGCAAAGAAGCAAAGTTCTCAGGTGAATTCTTCAGTCGTTTTAACAGCACCAGCGATGGCTTCAGCAATGGTATGAAATCAGTGCTAGCCAATCAGAACCATAAGCTATCTGCACTGGCCAGCCACGATGAAGGTGACGAGGTGCGCTATGACGGCAACGATGAAATCGGCGGTACTCAATACCGTCGTAGTCGCTATGACATCAGCTATGGCTGGAAAAACGACAACACAATAATCGAGATCTTCGCAGGAAAACTGGATACTCGCGACACCGGCACACCGGCCCTACCTATGGATATCAGCCATATAGACAGCGATATGGTAGGAGCAAACCTGAGCCATTCTTATGGTGATGTGGTGATCTCGGGGCATATATCCTACAACCATGTGGATCATGGCATGGATAACTTCTCCCAGCGTCCAGACCCCATGCCCTCAATGTTTCGACAAAACAATGCCACAGCTCACAACACCGCGTGGTTATTGCAGGCCAAGTGGCCACTATCCATAGGCGCATCGGATGGGTTCCTTACCCTGGGTACCGATGGTAACGAAACCATCCATGACTCCACCATTACCAATCCCAATAATGCGATGTTTGAAATCAAGAATTTCGAAGACGTCGAACGTGACAGCTATGGCGTATTCACCGAATGGGAAGGCAATTTCGCTAACTGGCAAATTGAAACCGGCATTCGCTATACCCGCGTCAGCATGGACAGCGGCGATGTTTCTGTCTCCGGAATGATGGGGATGATGGCTTTGAATGCCGGCGTTCTGGCAACCAGCTTTAATGGTGCTGACCTCGATAAGGACTACCACAACGTTGATTTAGCGTTTAATGCCCAGCGAGAACTCAATAGCGAGACTACTCTTAACCTCGGTCTCGGCCGGAAAAACCGCGCGCCCTCCTACCAAGAACGCTACTTGTGGTTACCACTGCCCTCTGCTGGCGGTTTGGCAGACGGTCGCAGCTATACGGGCAACCTCGGTATAGATAAAGAAACGGCCTACGAAGTAACTCTCGGCATAGACTGGGTAACTGAATCGGCATGGGCAAACCCACAGGTGTTCTACCGCTATATTGATGATTACATTCAAGGTGTTCCCAGCACCAATATGACGGCCAATATGCTTAGCACCATGATGAGCGGCAACTCGGCACTGATGTTCGACAACATCGATGCGAAAATGTATGGCGTCGATCTCGGTTATGGCTACCAGTTGTCCGACCACTTCCGTCTGGAGGGTACCTTGAGCTATGTACGAGGAGAACGTGACGACGAAGACGATAACCTCTACCGTGTAGCGCCTCTGAACAACCGCCTGGCAGTGATATACCAAGAACACGGCATGGAGCTTAAAGCCGAGTCTATTTTGTACGCCAAACAGTCCAAGGTTTCCTCATTCAATAACGAAGAAAAGACCTCGGGCTACGGAATTATCAACTTGTCGGCTAATTATCAACTGACCCATCAACTGACCATCTCTGGTGGTGTAGAAAACCTGTTCGATCATCTCTATCTAGATCATCTGGCAGGCTACAATCGCAACAGCGACAGTGATGTTTCGGTGGGAGATCGTCTGCCAGGGGCTGGAAGAAATATTTATCTGTCCCTTGCCTACAATTGGTAATTCCACTGATAACAGATTGATCTGATACCATGACCTCATGGCTAGAAATGACACATTAACGATCTCAGCGGCAAGGCAAAACCTTCGCCAGCTGAGCATCATCAGGAACATCGCTCTTGGGGGCCAATTATTGGCCCTCCTTTTTTTTAGCCAAATTCAGGATATCGGTTTACCGGTTATCACTCTGAGTGTTGTGCTGGCCTTTTACGGTATCGTCATTGCGGCCACTTGGTGGCGCACCTTTCAAAGCCCGACTATTACTGAACTCGAATTCTTCTGCCACTTATTGATCGATATCCTGTTCTTTACCGCCCTGCTTTACTTTAGTGGCGGCGCCTCCAATCCCTTTGTCTCATACTATCTGGTTCCCATTAGCATCGCGGCAACCACGCTTCCACTGCGCTACACATGGAGTATTGCACTGCTATCATTGGGGGCTTACAGCTGGCTCTTGGTGAACTATCTCCCGATCCCGGCCCTGTCACCTGCACAGGAACAAGGACATCACCACGGAAGCAGTAACAATTTGCACATTCTCGGCATGTGGTGCAATTTTGTGGTCAGTGCGCTGTTGATAACCTACTTCGTTACTCGGATGGCCAGCACGCTCAAACAGCAGGAAATAAAACTGGCGCAGCAGCGAGAAGATCAGCTCCGCGATGAGCAGGTGATTGGCATTGGCACCCTGGCAGCTGGAACCGCTCATGAACTGGGCACCCCACTGAATACCATGAAAATTCTAGTCGATGAAATGAAGGACGAAAAACCGGAGTTAGAAGCAGACCTTTCCATTCTGCAACAACAACTTGAACAATGTCGCACTACCCTTAAACAACTGGTGCTCACCGCAGAAACATCCACCGATGGACTTGAGATCAAACCCATAAGGGAATACTTCAATAAACTACTGGAACGATGGCAAGTCATACACCCTAAAATTCAGGCTGTTATTGCATATGCAGATAATCTGCCTGAATATGAAACTCGATTTCATCCCACTATAGCGCAGGCACTCATGAACCTGCTAAACAACGCTGCCGATGCGAGTCCAAGACAGGTCGACGTGACATTATTCTGGGATGCAAACGTAGTAGAACTCAATATTCGAGATTACGGTAAAGGCATTACCGCCAAACAACAGGAATCACTGGGAAAGCCCTTTTATTCGGAGAAAACTGACGGCATGGGACTGGGGCTATTTCTAACCCAAGCTTCCATCAACCGCTACGGCGGAGAAGTCACCATCAGGCCCGCAGCAGGAAAGGGGACACTGACCCGAGTAACTCTACCTTTAGCGTATGAATCGACATCGAGAGGGTAAACACACCGCCATGAAGACAGCGTCATCAACGAGGTTTCGCGAGTAAAGTAATGTGAGCCAGAAAACCCTATTAATTGTCGATGACGATACCACTTTTTCGAGTATTCTCAGCCGTGCTCTGACCCGTCGCGGATATCAGGTAGTAACCGCCGAAACAGCCGCAGCTGCCGTTGATCTCTGCAAACAACACCAGCCCCATCAAGCAGTAGTTGACCTCAAGCTCGAGACTGAATCAGGGTTGAATATACTGCCTCAGCTAAAAGAGATTAACCCCGATATACAAATGCTGATACTCACCGGCTACTCAAGTATTTCCACTGCCGTAGAAGCCATCAAAATGGGCGCGATAAATTACCTGTGCAAACCCGCCGGAGTAGACGACATTCTGGCGGCCTTTGGCAACACCAAACCCAACCCGGCTATGAGCATCAAAGAAACTCCCCCGTCTGTAGATCGTTTGGAATGGGAACATATTCAAAAGGTACTGGCAGAAAATAACGGTAATATTTCTGCAACGGCAAGAAGTCTCGGAATGCATCGTCGGACACTACAGAGAAAGCTGCTAAAGCGCCCAGTAAAAGAATAAACCCATCTCACCGGCTACTAATACACCTCAACGATATCTATCCCATGCTGGCAAGTGGAAAATTTCCACAGCCTAACTACTATTTAAAATACACAAAACATTTTAAGTACTTTCGCGCTTCCCGTTGATTTGCATCTATAGGTGACGTCTATGAAAGGAGATATATGGGTAGTGGTTGCGGATGCAACTTGTGCAAGAATATTCAGTGCCTCCGACCCCTCCGCAGAACTAACTGAACAGAAAGATATGCTGCACACGGCAAGCCGTGCGCCATCATCTTCACTCACCTCTGATCGCTCTGGTCGTGATACCGACATACAGCATACGGGCTCTCATTCGATGGGCCATGAAAAGGCTATTAAAAAGCATGAACTACAGAACTTCGCCCGTGAAATTGGCCAATTACTCGAACATCATCGGAAAAAAAATCATTTTTACCGTCTGTATCTGATGGCTTCACCACAACTGTTGGGGCTCTTAAGACAGGAACTAAACCATGAGACACAAGAAATAATAGCGGCTGAAAAAGATATCGACTTAGTTAAAGAGAGACTCTCCACTATCCGCAATTATTTACCGAAACACCTATAGCGGTCATGACTATAGACGATAAATCACTGCCGTCTCCCTTAGCTGCAATTTCGCTCTACAGGCATTGCGATCTATCGCTGTTACCTTTTTCAAACACATCAGACCTGGAACACCTGGATAATTATTTTGGTCAGGACAGGGCTATAGAGGCTCTCAAGTTCGGGCTGAGCATAGAACATCAAGGCTACAATATATTTGTGCTCGGTCCTTCTGGCATCGGCAAGCACCAGATGGTCACTGAATTTATACAAAAATATTCTGATCAATTCCCGAACCCCAGTGATTGGTGCTACATAAATAATTTTAATTCCCCAGATCAGCCGATAGTTATGGAACTCCCCAACGGCATGGCCTGCCAACTGCAAAAGGATATGACGCAATGTATAGAAGACTTACTGGTTACAATTCCCAGTGTTTTTCAAAGTACCGAATATAAGACCAGAGTCAGCGAATTAAGTGACGAATACAGTGAAAAGGAACAACAGTCATTCCATAAGCTGGCTGAAAAAGCCAAACAAAAAAATATCGCACTTTTACAAACACCCACCGGTTACACGCTGGCACCACAGGTCGACGGGAAAATTCTGACGACCAAAGAATTCAAAGCACTACCCGAAAAAGAACAGAAACAAATACAGGAAGCAATTAATCAACTAAAGGAAGAGCTGAAAAGCATCATTACCAAAATGCCTGTATGGGTAAAAGAAGGGCGGGAACAATTTAAAAAATTAAATCAGGAAATAGTACGGCACGCTGTGAATCAAATTTTTAATGCATTGGAAGAAAAGTATACAAAGTTCTCGGAGATCATTAGTTTTCTCAGCGCAGTCAAACAGGATGTCATAGAAAATATTGATAATTTCAAGTTGGAAGATAATGCCGTTGTTCCTGACAACCTCACGGCCGAGGTTCAAGCCTTCCCCATGTACATGGTCAATGTACTGGTGGACAACAGCAAAACAACAGGCGCTCCCGTTGTTTACGAAGACAATCCCTCTCTCGTCAATCTATTGGGACGGGTTGAACATGAGTCTCAATTTGGGACACTCACCACTAATTTCACGCTGATCAAACCAGGTTCTCTACACAAAGCCAATCATGGCTATCTCATACTTGATGCCAATAAAGTACTGACGAACCCCTTTGCCTGGGAGGCGTTGAAGCGGGCACTGCAATCACGAAAGCTCTCCATCGAATCCATTGACCAAATGTTGAGTCTCGTCAGCACCAAGTCTCTGGAGCCAGAACCCGTGCCATTGGATGTGAAAATAATCCTTCTCGGAGACCGACTAATTTATTATCTACTCCAAGCCTACGATCCAGATTTCAACCTGCTGTTCAAGGTCCCGGCCGACATCACCGAAGAAATAGATATTACGGATGACAACCTCCTGTGTTATGCGCGACTGATCGCGGCATTACAACACAAAAACGGGGTAAGGCCTCTCGACCAAGGTGCCGTTTCCAAAGTGATCGAACAAGGTTCACGCCTTATCGAAGACACGCAAAAATTACCGTTACACCTTATGGGGTTAACTGATTTACTTTATGAAAGCGATCATTTTGCCAAGGCCTCAGATGCCAACATTATCTCCAGAGAGCATGTTCAGCAGGCCATAGATGCAGAAGAAAAAAGATTGGATCAATTTAAGCAGCGTGTACACGAAAGTATTCTTCGTGAAATTCAACTGATCGAAACTGACGATGAAAAAATTGCGCAAATTAATGGCTTATCTGTCTACCAGATTGGAGAGTCAAGCTTTGGTAGACCCACAAAAATCACCGCACAGGCACGACTAGGACATGGCAAGGTTTTAGATATTGAGCGAGAAGTAAAACTAGGGGGCAATCTTCACTCTAAAGCCGTAATGATCTTAGCCTCTTTTATGGCCAATCGATACGCAAGAAATCGTCCGCTACCTATATCGGCAAGCCTGGTCTTCGAACAATCCTATGGTGGCATCGAAGGCGATAGCGCATCTATCGCTGAGCTCTGTGTACTTATCTCCGCTATTTCTGGCATCTCAATTAAACAATCACTGGCTGTCACGGGGTCAATTAACCAACACGGTGTCGTTCAGGCAATTGGTGGCGTTAACCAAAAAATAGAAGGCTTTTTTGATATATGTAATGCCCGTACTTTAACCGGCATTCAAGGCGTTATTATCCCCCAATCCAATGTTCAGCACCTGATGCTGGCGAAGCGAGTGGTCGATGCGGTGGAATCAGGTTTGTTTAATATTTACGCCGTCACCAATGTTGATGAAGCCCTATCACTCTTGACAGGAATACCCATCGGAACAATGAATCAACAGGGTAAATATCCAGACGATTCAATTAACGGTAGGGTTTCATTACAAATTGAAGAGTGGATCCAGTTAAACAAGACGTTCTCTAGCCCACCTAACCATGACCACGCTGATGATCAGTAAACAAGAGCAACGGATCCTCATTGCATTGAATGCCCAGTATTCAAATAAGGACAGCCTCGCGTCACTGGTCACTATGGCAAAACTCTTAAATGCCTCGTTAACCGGATTGTTCGTTGAAGACAGCCGTCTTTTAGAGGTGGCTAATCTGCCCTTTACAACAGAGATCAATCGATTTTCTGCTGAAGAACGTAATCTACATGCTGACAGATTAATACGTGGAACTAAGAAAGTAGCCTTAGAGATTCAAAACTTGATGATGGCGCTATCTGAAGAAAACAAGGTCTCTTGGGCATACTCAATAGAAACAGGAGAACTTGTATCTAAAGCCTTATCCTACGAAGGTTTTGATGTGTTTTTTCCGGCAAGAAATAAAACCACTTTCCAACCTCCAGCTAATCTGAAAAAGCCACTGATCTACCAACGGGTCATACTACTCTACGATGCGTCACCACAATTTGACCGAGCGATTAACCTAATTAAAACACTTGTAGGCAAGCACATTTGCTATGAACTCACTGTGCTTAGCGAAACAGAACTTCCCGCTGACATCCGGCAGGCATTATCAACCATTAATCACATCAATTTTCAGTGT
This sequence comes from Cellvibrionales bacterium UBA3090, assembly GCA_002367235.1. Lineage (GTDB taxonomy): Bacteria > Pseudomonadota > Gammaproteobacteria > Pseudomonadales > Porticoccaceae > Porticoccus. Next base: position 14,178 of record DFBC01000041.1, on the reverse strand, counting down.
CTTAGTGTCGGCGGACCTTTACTGATTTCTTCACTAAACCTACCCCCAGCAACACTCGTTGTGTCACCTAAAAGTAAAGCCCGAGACCTCTCTGCTGAAGAGCTCACGGACTTAATGACCAAAATGGCCTGCTCCCTGCTGCTTATCGACTAGGCATGGCAAATTGCCAAACAAGCGGACGATACAACGCGCACAAGAATATTTTCTATCTATGTTACTAAAAAATAAATTTATTAATGAATCAATAAAAAGAAGTCGTTGAACCTTGCGAATGAGGCCCGGTATTAGAATCAATGCAACGATGAAACTAACTGAGTCTGTCCCTAAGACACAAGAACAAGGTTAATTTAGTACTCGGTAACCCCGTCCCCGAAGGCAGTTTTTTACCACGCGGTCGCGCTCTCGATAGCCAGAACTCGTACCCTTAACAGCCCCTGTTACGGCACCCACGCCTGCACCTTTTTTTGCGGTACCGCTATCACCGACAATAGCGCCAACAACCCCACCTAGCACAGCACCGCCCACGGCTGTTTTAGTGGCTGTTTCTGCAACGGGAACCTGTGCGGCAAAGACACGACAATCGTCCATATCACGTTGATACTGCTGCATATCCACGCCTTGGGTATCAATGATGACACCACTTCCCGAATAGTTTCCTGCTTGCTGAGAACGCTGATTGATACAGCCAGAGAGGCTGACCATCAATACCAATAGCAGCAGGCCATTACGTTTAACACGTCCTCTGGATCCCTTCATACAAATCACGCACCGGCCATTATGGCTAAATATCAGATTAAAACATTATGCCCCAATGGTAGTTAACGTATGGGAAACAAGTCCGTTGACAAGGCTTCAAGAAGTAATCCTGCCATGACGTTAGCCCCATGACAGGATTAGATTATAGCGGCTAGACGAAATGTCTTAGTTACTTCATTCCACTCATCAAACCACGTACAGCTGCAGGAATATCCGCAGGCAGGAAGACCAGTTTCGAATTTTCTGACTTAGACATTTCACGCACCGCCTCTACATACCTTTCACCCAATAGGAACACCGCGGGTAATTCTTTGTCCTGAATACCTTCGGTGACTTTTTCAATGGCCTCCTTGGTAGCTGTGGCAAGCACCACCTTGGCTTCCGCATCTCGTCGCGAAGCTTCCAGACGACCATCTGCCTCAAGAATAGCAGCCGTTTTCTCACCATCGGCACGAGTAACCGTTGCCCGGCGCTGCCTTTCCGCAGCAGCTTGCTCTTCCATTGCAGTTTGCATAGTCCCGGAAGGGTTAATATCCTGAATTTCCACAGTTTTAAGGGTGATACCCCAATCAGAGATGTCAGCGGAAATGGAGGTTTTTAGTTTGGCTTTGATCTGGTCGCGGGAAGACAATGCGTCATCGAGGGCCATTTCACCCACAATGGAACGTAGTGAAGTTTGCACTAGTGTGCGAATGGCCAATTCATAATCTTCTACGCCATAAACGGCTTTTTCCGGTAGCACGATATTTATATAGGCCACGGCATTGGCAATAATGACGACGTTATCCAGAGTAATCACTTCCTGGGAGGGGATATCCAACACAATGTCTTTGGTGGTGACTTTGTAGGCTACGGAGTCCATATAAGGGACGATGATATTCAAACCAGGCGGCAGGGTTTTATGGTATTTACCAAAACGCTGAACCACATGTTTGCTGCCTTGGGGTACCAGACGCACACCCAAGCCGATGGTAATAACCACCAAGACAAAGATGGCAAAAATGACGACTGTGCTTTCCATTTGCTACGACTCCAATAAATGAATTTTTAATCAAGTTTTACAACAATAAGGGTGTTACCTGAAAACTCTTTGATAAACACTCTATCACCCACAGATACAGGCTGCTCACAGATAAATTCCCACTCATCCGAACCCAATACCGCTGTAGTGAAACGAACCATGCCGTGCCCTTCAGCAACAGGCGCTTTAATCACCTGTCCCGCTTCACCGATGGCTGACTCACGGGCGATACCCGTCGTGGTCTTATCAATCATCTTTGGCTTAAGTGCTTTAAACCAGAACAAGGCGAAGCCACAGGACGCCACGATCCATATCGATAGCTGTATGGCAAGATCCATTGATGGGAATAGCCATAAAGCAACACCCACAACCATGGCACCTAACCCAAACCAGAAAATGGTGAAGCTTGGCAGAAAAATTTCGACGATAACCAAACCTATGCCCAGTACCAGCCAATGCCAGTAGGCCAACTCGAATTCCATCAAGGGTCTCCCTAGGGTTTATCTTTATCAGTGCCACTACGTGGCAACAATTTTAGAATGTGTAGTATCAGCGGCAGCATTAGAAATAACCCGGCAACAAGTAATAAGGCTGCGTTTAAGCTGGCCGTATCTAAAAACTCAATAAGCCCAACAGCCACTATTATCGCGCCTAGAAAATCCAGCACAAGAAGAAATATTGGCCACTGCCTGGTGTTTTTCATGATGCTCGATTCGTTACCTTGTTATCCCTAAACCCGATTACACAAGATTTCTGAGTTTCAGCTCTTCCGGATAGGGGTTAATGTACCAAGATTGCTGAATATACTCATTGGGTGACTTGCGAAAGTGATGCAGCAGCAGAGTTAGTGGCACAATTAACGGTAGTTCCCCTCGATGATACCGACTTATAACCTCGACCAATTCTTGCTTGTCGTCCCCATCCAGTTGCTTTTTCAAATAGCCCTGTATGTGCTGTAAAACATTCACATGGTTTTTTCTCGTGGCAATCACTTTTAGCGTTTTCATCGCCAGAGATATGTATTCTTCGGCCACGGATGCCAGGTTATCTTTATTTGCTAAAGCGGCAATTTTACCTAGCGCCCTACTCTGATTTTGGTCATGGCTCATAAAGATTAACTTATGTTGGGCATGAAATTCTGTCAGCTTTTGAACCGTCAGTGTCTCAAGGTACTCCGTACGCCAGCGGTGATATATAAACACTCGCTTGATAAAATTTTCTCGCAGATTTGGGTCGCCTAAACGCCCCTCTTCTTCTATAGGTAATAGAGGAAAACGTCCCATTACCTCTGCAGCAAAAATACCACTACCTACAGGGTCGGGCATATTTTTTTCGTTATAGACTTTTACACGCTCCATCCCGCAGCTGGGTGATGCTCGTTTTAAGATAAAACCGGATAAGCCCGCAATTTTGTCAAAGGCCGCCTGGCTAAAGGTACCTAATTGTTCAGTAACATCTAAGCTCGAGTCTTTGCTGCCCACGGCGCGAATGCCGCGATCGGAACTAATGAGACGAATAGCGGGTCTTGGCGTCCCAAGACCTATGCCTACTTCAGGGCAAAAAGATAGAAAACTAAAGTACTGTGCCAAGGTGCCGGTGATATAGGCATCTCGCTTATGTCCGCCATTATGACGAACCTCCTCACCTAGCAAGCAAGCACTGATACCGATTGGAATTTTATCCACGCAGAACTTCTCCACACCAAGAACGATTATCCATATGACAGTTATACACCATATCGCTATTCGATCACTACATGGCTAAAGAATGCTGTACCTTGCCCGTTATTCGCAAACTTAGCTAACAACCAGCTTAAGAGATTTTTCCTTATCCTTGTCCTTTTTGGAGTTCAGCTCATCGGTGAAGTCCAAGGCCGCCATGGGCTTATTGAAATAGTAACCCTGGAAATAATCACAGCCCATCTCCCTTAGAGCATGATATTGCTCTTCTGTTTCAACACCTTCAGCAATAACTTTAAGTGACAAAATTTCACAAAGTTTAATAACAGCCTTCACAATTGAATGGGTTTCATCACAATCAGCCAGATTGTTTATAAACTCCCGATCCAGTTTGACAAACTGGACGGGTAAGTTTTGCAGCATGGCCAAAGAAGAATAACCGGTACCAAAGTCATCTAAGGCAATGCGTATGCCGTAATCAATAAGATCCATAAGCTGCCCACGAACCTTATCAAGATTATGGATCAAGCTCTCTTCAGTGATTTCAAAAACTAACTGTTGAGGATTAATGCCATGCTTTTCGATGATCTTTTTAACTTCTTGGGAGAACTTGTCGTTATGGAATTGTTTTGGACTGATATTAACAAATATCGACATATCTTCATTCCACTGGCCTTGCTCCCGCCAGCTGACAATATTTTCACAAACCGTTTCAAAAACCCAAAATCCAACCTCATTCATCATAGGGAGGGTCGCCATGAAGTCGATGAACTCACCCGCGGGAACAATGCGCTGTGATGGGCGCTTCCAACGCAATAAGGATTCGGCAAAAACTGTCTTTCCAGAGGGTTCCACAATCGATTGGAAATGCAGATCAAACTGCTTATTCTCCATGCCCTGACGCAATTCATGAATCAGCGTTACACGATATTCAGCCTCAACTGTCATCGATTCATCATAGAAACAGAAACCCTTTCGCCCGTCATCTTTAACACGGTACATGGCCAGGTCTGCCTGCTTTAAAATGTCGTGCGGGCTATTCCTGTCATTGTTAAACAACACAATGCCACCGCTCACCTCAATCTCATATTCTAGGTTTTCATGTTTGCCAATTTCTTTGCCCATTTCCATAATTTTATCGGCAATAGCCAGCAGCTTGATCCTAGCCTCGTCCTCTTTTTTACCCAGGTCTTCAATTAGTATCACGAACTCATCACCGCCAAAGCGGGCCACGACATCCTGATTACGAACTGCTTTTCTTAAGGTGTGAGCAAAGAACTGCAACACGAGATCACCTACATGGTGCCCCTGTGTATCGTTGATATCCTTAAAGTGATCAAGGTCAAGAAAGAGTACCGCGGCGTATTGTTTAGTACGCTGAGCACGAGATAACGCTTTCTCTAGTTCATCCATCATGCGGCGGCGATTGGGTAACGCCGTAAGGTTGTCGTAGGTCGCCTGCCTTTGAATGGTATCTTTGGCCTTCATTTGGGAGGTAATATCTTCGACAAATGAAGCAGCGCCAATCAGCCGACCATTTTTCAATAGCGGCGTGTTGTGCCACTCGGAAACCAGTATATCTCCGTTTTTGTGCCTAAATTCGTGAGTGCTATGATAGCCCTCTTTTTTCTGACGAAATAATGCAGTCCACATTTGACTAGCGTGTTCTCGGGAATCCTCTGTCACAAAAAAATCAGCGCTCTTACCCATGGCTTCAGCTTTCGAATATCCCAGCAAACGCTCTGCACTTGGATTCCAGTCAATAACACATTTGTGGCGATCCCATTGAATGGCCGCCAAAGGTGCATTCAACCAGTGCTGCTCAAACAGGTAACTTACTTCAGCACGCTTTTTTGCTGCCTGCTCAGATTCAATACGTAACGAAACGTTCTTTTCCAAGAGCTGATGAAATTGGAAGAGCACCAAGTACAACGTTGCCAAAAAAATTAAGCTCAGTGCCACAAAATAAGCGCTGTTACCCTGGGCAGTGAAATAAACTTCTAACGTACAGGGCAATAGCACCATCGCCACTTTGGTCAATGCCGCCTTAAAATGATAACTGAACAGCATGCCACTACTGGCTGCGGCACCAATCAGGATGGAAAGATAAAGCCACTGCTCAGCCCCCTGATGGGTATACTGAAGCGCACTGGCAAGCACCCAAATCAACCCAGTTGCAACAGCAAGAACCAGCGTTAAGTTATTGATATCCTCAACTAACTTGACGGTCATTCCCTTCACTTGCAAACCCGATGACAAACGTCGAATTAACCACCAGCCACCCATCAGGATAGATGTGACATAAAGGCACCACACAACCATCTGCCAAGTTGAAAAAATCTGCTGCCATGCATACGCCATGATTAAACAGAAGCCGGCCGTCACCCCCAAACAAAGCGGAAGACGCTTCAACATCAAATCGGCCATTTCAAATCTTGTTGATTCGCCAGGACAGTGCTCAATACTTTCCATAGTGATCTTCCTGAAAGACGGTTAATGGGACACGGTAACCATTTTAGATAAGCTCTAAGACAGGAGCGGTACTGCGGTCAAATATCCCGATAAACGGACTAAATTAACCATGATTGATTTTTATTTTGTGAACTTCGTCACAATTAAGCCGAGACCAAGCCCGCATATTTAACTCGCAGCAAAAACTGAGCTCAGTTTATTCACAATCCAAATTGTAAATCTTTCGCCATCACTATCGCATCCTCCAGCCCGGCAGAGGTTTTATAGTAGTTCCGACGTAGACATATTTCCACAAAGCCAACTTCTTGATAGAGATGAATAGCCGCTTCATTGGAAACACGGACTTCCAAATAAAATCGCTCAGCATTTTCTGAAACAACATCCATTAGGTAATCAAGCAGTTGTCGACCAAAGCCTTTTCCCTGATACGCTTGATGAATAGCAATATTCAGAATTTCTGCCTCGCCAGCAACAATGGTATAAATCGCATAACCGATCACTTCGGTCTCGAGCGTTAGCACAATACATTGGTGCTTTAGGACACTGTCTATAAATTGATTGGCACGCCAGGGATGCGGTGTTACTTGCAGCTCTATCGCGGAGACAGAAGGCACATCGTTATTAGTCATTGCCCGGATATTGGCGAGGCCCGTCAAGGTTGGTTTACCAAGCACTTGATCGATTCCCAGGTTTGAGCTTTCATACTAGGGTCCTTTAGCATCTCTTGCAGACTTCTCACTACAATGGTTTTTGCCCCACCAGCGATTTCGTCCCTTCGTCCAAGCGCATCTGGATAGCTAGATTCAGAAGGACACAGGAGTTCGGCCGCCACTTCGCCCATAAGCAAAACCCATAGAACTCCCCGCTTTTTGATTCGCGCATCGAGAAATACGGATAGCAGACTACGTGCAGCCGCTTCGCTCACATCACCACCATGGGCCATCGGCCAATCAATTAATTCAGGGGCTGGCAAGCTAACAGGCAAGCGCCCAATTGCTCTCAAGATATTACTCAACAATTGGATCTGCTCGGGTTCAGGACCGACATCTGGCTCCAATTGATTAAACACCAATAAATCATCACATGGTTGCCAGCAGGCAAGCCGAAAGCTTGGCACTTCGATGGCAGGGACGGGCATACCCTCAGGTTCAGTCTCTTTTCCTGACAGGTGTTCTGCTGGTTGGGCTGTATCATCTGTTGTTTCTCTAACCAGCTCCAGAACACTGGCCACCTCCTCTTTGACTGAGGAGGTGGCAGGTTTTGCTCGTTCATCATCAACGGGAACATGAAAAGGCAGCGCGACAAGATCCTCACTTCTGGGTAAATATTGCACAATACCCAGATTGCTTAGATACCAGTTCCGCAGCTCAGTATCCATGGCCGTTACTCTAGACACCATCCATTTGTGGATGCAATCGATCCGGATTTTCTAACAGATTCAACGCATTCAGATAAGCCTTGACGCTGGCGACCAGAATATCGGTATCAGCCCCTTGACCATTAACAATGCGACCACCTTTCTCAAGTCTCACCGTCACTTCACCCTGAGAGTCTGTACCAGCAGTTACGGCATTGACCGAATAAAGTTTTAACTCAGTGTCACTTTTAGCCAGCTGCTCAATCGCCTTAAATACAGCGTCTACAGGCCCATCACCATCCGATGATGAACTGTATGTCTCACCTTTGTAATTCAGCGTGAGCTTGGCATGGGGAAGTTGACCCGTTTTAGAAATCACTTCCAGGTTTTCAAGTGTGATCTGATCACCATTCAATCCACTTAGCTGAACCTCAGACACCAAAGCCTGAAGATCTTCATCGTAAATTTCACGCTTTTTATCTGCCAGCGCCTTGAAGCGAACAAACGCTTCATTAAGATCGGCTTTATTTTCAAACTGCGTTCCCAGCTCTTCAAGACGCGCCGCAAATGCAGCTCTGCCGGATAATTTTCCCAATACAATTTTATTGGTACTCCAGCCCACATCCTCGGCCTTCATAATCTCATAGGTCTCGCGGAACTTAAGTACGCCATCCTGATGTATGCCCGATTCGTGGGCAAAAGCATTGGCCCCCACAATGGCTTTGTTAGGCTGCACAGGAAAGCCTGTGATGCTGGATACCAGCCTCGAGGTAGAAACAATCTGAGTGGTATCAATGCGGGTTTCCACAGGGAAAATATCTTTGCGAGTACGCACTGCCATCACAACTTCTTCAAGGGAGGCATTACCTGCTCTCTCACCTAAGCCATTGATGGTGCACTCCACTTGGCGAGCACCCTTCATCACCGCGGCCAATGAATTGGATACGGCTAAGCCCAGGTCGTTATGACAATGCACCGAGAAAATCGCCTTATCTGAATTAGGGATATTTTCAATCAGGCGACCAATGGTCTCTGCATACTCTTCAGGGAATCCGTAACCAACCGTATCGGGTAAGTTGATGGTTCCCGCCCCAGCATCAATGACCTGTTCAATAATTCGACACATATAGTCAAATTCCGAACGACTGGCATCTTCCAAAGAAAACTCTACATCACCGATAAGATTGCGAGCTAATTTGACAGCCGACACCGCTTGCTCCACCACCTGGTCTGGTGACATCTGCAGTTTATATTTCATGTGGATCGGCGACGTAGCAATGAAGGTATGAATACGCCCGGCATTGGCATTTTTCAACGCCTCTGCAGCACGCTCAATATCCATATGAGTCGTCCGGGCAAGACTGCACACTGTGCTATCTTTTACAGTCTCAGCAATCGCCTTTACTGACTCAAAATCACCTTGGCTGGAAACAGCAAAACCAGCTTCAATTACATCTACC